>PBSM01000251.1 GCA_002726245.1 Planctomycetaceae bacterium
CCGCCAACATTGCCGCCTTGCCTTTCGTTCGCAGGCTCACGAAACGCAAGGCGGCAATGTCAAACAGTTGAAAGTACAGAAAGAAAGTTACACCACCGCCGAGATACTTCTGGCAGGCGGCGACCAGCGTCTCACGATTAGCTGCGTTGTCTTCGGCCAGCGTGAAGTAGACCATGTGGGCGAGTTGTGGCTCGGCGGCAGACAGATGAGCCGTGCTGGCGAGGACGATGAAGGCGGTGAATGCGATGAGGTGTCGAGTCATTGTTGATGCTCCTGCTTGAGTTGGTTGTTTGAACATTCTCTCGTCTGCCGGTGCGAACGCAACGCGGTGTTGATTTGCCGGGGCGTTCTCATGGACTCTCCCAGAGGCCAAAACGGGCTCTGAAGGGCTTCATCATGGCACGTCGTCTTGATGGGCGGCGAGTTTGCGGACGGACGCGTGCTGATGGAACTGTATTTGGGCTTTTGCGGCTCCCCAGCGGTGCATGAGAGTCATTCGTCAGACGTTCGAGGTCGCCCAGAATATATAGTGCTTGGGCTACAAGCACTACAATATAGTGGCCCGTACCTACGGTACGGTCGCAAAGTACCTTTGCTCCCATCCCTCGCTCCGCTCGGGAGTCCGATATCCGAGCGAGATGTAGCGGGAGATCTTTTTGCCCTTCTCTCCGGATCCGCCATCTACTTTGTGAATGTGCAACAGGGCGTCGTACAGGAGCGGATGCTGCTTGCCGAACGAAAGCAGTTCGGGGATCTCACCCTTTGGCCCCCTCGACACTTGCAGCCCCTTCAAGCGGAGCCACACCAGCCGCATAGCGACTGAGACTTCGTTCGAGAGTCGGGTTTCCACACCAGGCGAGAGTTCTTTCCCATTGAACTCGTGGCGTCGGAACAGCACGTCACCTAGCGTCCGCGTCTTGCCAATATCGGCAGTGTCTGCCGAGTTTGGGTCAACGCCCTCGACGAGTAGTGCATCAATGGTGATTGCCCCATTGCAGCCATACTCCTTGAGCTTCTTGGCAGCTGGCGAATCCGGGCCGTCGTCAAAGGCACGCAGACGCTGCCGTTCAAGCTCCGCGAGAATGAGACCCGCACCTCGGTGAGCGAAGCTGACGATACCGCCGTCGGAGTCGATGACGACGGTCTCACCGTTGTGCGTCTCGCTCGGCGAGTTCCACCGTTCGTGACTTCTTTGGGCTCGCGGCAACGCAGATCCGCAGAACGCTGATCGATCTGGCCCGGCATTACGGCGGCAAGCAAGGGATAGGTGCAAGGCACGCGACGAACGAGCGAGCTGGTGAAAAGGGACGGGCACAGCCGGAGAAAGCAGACGATACAAGCGATCCGGTTAGGCTCACTGAATGGACCGAGTTCCACACCAAGGTGGACGATTTACCTACGGAGCAGCGTGAGATTTTTGACCTCCTGTATTACAACGGCCTGCCTCAATCGGAAGCCGCTCGGATGCTAGGAATGTCGGAACGGACGTTGAAGCAACGATGGCGAGAGATTCGGTTGGGCTTGGCAGAAGCGGTGGACGGTGCCGTCCCTGGCGAGGCAGGGTAATGCGATGAATGGCGATCCGCGTATTGACGACATCCTCGATCAGTGGGAGGAAGCACGCGACGACAGAAAGCCTAAATCGGTGGAGGCACTCTGCCGGGATTGCCCGGAATTGGCAGCTGAGGTGCGGAGGCAGATTCGCGAGTTAGAACGAGTGGACGAGGTGTTCGACATTCAGCCGCACCATTCATCTCACGATTTGGACGAACTTCCGCAGACACTCGGACGGTACCGCCTCGACGAGCAGATTGGCGAGGGCGGGTTCGGGCAAGTCTGGAAGGGATACGATCCGGAACTCGAACGCGTCGTTGCAATCAAAGTTCTGAAGCCAGAATGCGGCCAATCAGTTCTTCAAGTGGATCGATTCCTGAGTGAGGCGAAGAAGGTTGCCAGGTTGCAACACAAAAACATCGTTGCCGTCCACGATGTTGGCCGTGAAGACAGATGGTGTTACATGGTCACCGATTTGATCAATGGAAGGGATCTGGCCTACCGACTCAGCATCGACCGCGTGACTCCGCAGGAGGCTATTGAAATTGTCTCCAAAATCGCCGATGCCCTTCACCACGCACACGAGCACGGCATAATCCATCGGGACGTGAAGCCCCACAACATACTGCTAAACAAAGATCGGGAACCTTTCATCACCGACTTTGGAATTGCGATTACGGAGGCAGAGCTACTTGACGGTGACTCGGATACCGCAGGAAGTCCTGCGTACATGGCTCCAGAGCAAGCCTGCCTGCCGGGGACAGCCGTCGACGCCAGAACGGACGTCTACGGCCTCGGCATTGTTCTGTATGAACTGCTCGTCGGAACAGTCCCGTACGCGGCAAATACGCTGCCGATGCTTCGGCAGAGTTTGCAGACAAGGGAAGTCTCCAACCCCGCCGATGCGAATCCGGATGTCTCACTGGAGCTAAGTCGCGTTTGCCTGAAAGCGATGTCCATTGATCCGGACGACAGATGGGAGAGTGCTGGAGAGTTTGCGGTTCAACTTCGTCAACTGCCTACCTCTGAAACGAGTCAGCAACCCTCGCCCTCATCATCTCAATCCGAAAGACTACCTGCGGACAGTCAGACGCGACGCCGAAGGGACTTGAAGAAGTTTTTGAAAGAGGTGATACGCGACGATCCCTTCCTGCTCGTGCTATTTGTTTTCGTTGGGATTGTTTTTGTCTGGGGTGCATTTGTCGGATTCGATGTCTGGTTACATCCCCCGCCTCTTGAGGTCACGTTTCGAGAATCTGTGGCCCAGCAGGGCCTGGTTGCAATGATAAAGAACACTTCAGAGAAACCTGTCTTCAATATCAAGGTGGGCGTGTTCGGGAGCAAGATCCGTGAGCTGCCGTTTCGAGTGGTCGAGTCTGGCGAGACGATTGAAGTGAGTGAAGCCTCGCTTGGCTTTGCTTTATCAAGCGGGGATTACCTATTGATCGCATTCGATGGTGCGAGGAATGGTGTGGGGATATCTGCAAACGTGCCGTAGCCCGAGCGAACTGTGATCCAACGTCAACTCGTAGACAATCGGCCACCTTCCATCAAGTGACTTAGCTGCCTAAAGAGCGACGGGAGTTGCCCCATCGAACAAGCGGAGAAGCCGAAAATCTACCGAACGAAGGCCAAAAGGTATCTCGAAAGGTATCACCAAAAGCAAAAGGACTCATGGCCATGAGAGCCCTAAGTCCTTTGCAGTGAATCTCTTCTCTTCAGTCGGGGCGACTGGATTTGAACCAGCGACCTCTGCGTCCCGAACGCAGCGCTCTACCAGGCTGAGCCACGCCCCGAGTCTTTTCGTCGTAAGGAATTATGTCGATTGGTGTCCTGGGACACCCGATTCTTGGGACTCAATTCTGGGACTGTTGAGAGTCCCAAACTACCGAACGAGCTACCATCGTACACTGCCGAATCCGACCGGGCAACGCCGAGCTAGGATTGCAATAAGGCAGCGAACGTGTAGCTCGGAGTTCGTAGAATGCCCGTTGACCATTCGATCTTCGCAACCGGCTTGACCTACCTCATCGACTTCAATCTGCGGTCATTCCGATCGTTCCGGGCACGAAGAAGCCGCCCGACCGCTTCCGCTTGAAGCGGTATTTCAATCAACCGCCGACCGAGCGCGCCGTCCGCCGCTGGTTCACGAAGTACCATGACCACTCGAACTCGGCGATGTATCGGATGGACTGATCGTACGGGACTTCGACGGTATGGACGCCGACGATCAATGGGCTAAGCCCTGACCGATAGATTACTGTCGGAGTTAGGGATCGCTCGGTAGTTCTATTTTTGCAATAGATTATCGTACTCGATCTTCAGGTTTCGTTTGATTTCATCCGTGGCATTGCGGCCGGTTTCATAAATTCGGCGGATCACGTTGACGGTGGTTTTCAATCCGGTACTGGTGGCTGCTTTACGCATGAGTTCGACAACCGTCGCCAGGGTGTCGAACAACAGTCCCGTGCAAGCGCGAGTGATGTGCGGAAACAAGCGACGTTCGATGGGATTGTATTTCGAGCAGTAGCTGGGGTAGTGGGCCACGCGAATTTCCACTCCGATCTGATCCGCCACCGTCTGTAGATCGTGTTTGAAAATGTACTTGTGCGCGGAGTTGCTGCCACCACCATCGCAGAGCAGCAGGATCGAATCGGCATCGCCATAGCATTGCTTGCCGATGCGGTTCCAATACCACAGTAAACTATCGCAAGCGAACTGGCTGGTGTCGCGAGACAATCCGATGTTGATGTGCCCGCGGTTGCGAACCGGATCGTAGATGCCGTGAGGAATGATCACGCCGTCGGCCCAACTGGGAAAGTCGTGATCCAGTGCCTGAAACGGTTGATTGCAGCGAACTCGGCCAGCACGGTAAAGTTGGCCCAAATGTTCCTTGGCCTTGGTATCTACGGAAAAATACGGATTGCCCAGGCCTTCGTACTGATCGACTAACGCCGCGATTCGCTCGAACTGGGCATTGCGATCGGGATGAGAACCACCGGCCAAGTCCTTGCGGATCTTCCGCAATCGCAAGTTCTGCTCATCCATCCACTGGCGAATGGTGTCATCACACACGGGGGTTCCCAGAGCGTTCAGCTTTTTCGAGAGGATCGTTGGAGAGAGGTCGGTGAAGACGATGGTTTCGTCGTCTGGATCGCCCGCAGTCCGTGTCTCGAGCAATGCATTCAGATTCTGCTCGGCTGGCGAGTCTGCGGCAATCCTTTTTTTCGACCGGCTCCTGATCGCCGGACACGTCCCTCGGCAGGATCGTTCGGCAAATCGTCGAGTTCACCGATGCCGCGCTCAATGGTTTGCGTAGAGCAGCCCAAAACTTCAGCTACATATTGGATGCCACCGTGGCCAAGCTGCGTGGCTTCGATCGCCGCGAATCCTTCTCGGAAAGCGTGACATAAAACCCTAGCAACTTCTGTTCTGTTTCAACCGCCGGACGAAATCGATTGCCATCCTTGGCCTCCTGGAGAAATATGCCCAATACCTAACTCCTACAGGAATTCTCCAAACAACGCGACAGTAATTGTTCGGTCAGTGCTAAGAGAGAGCCAGGACTTGCGTCTACACTTCCAACCGTTGCAATCCCTCGACCCGGCAGACACGTCTTCTGCACTACAACCGTCACAGATATCTATCGTGAATTTGGTCGTAAGAAGATCATCGTGCATGATGATGGCGAGCTTTTCGCGGGTCATGGCTATGTGCTGCTCCCGCCGTCCCCGCTGTTTAGCCAACTGATTCCCCGCCCGATAGCTGTCCGCCGCATGCGTGAGGTATCTCTCACCGGGCAATAAGTCGAACTCGTGGACGTCAGGGAACACGCTCTGGTCGGACAGTTCGCTATGCGCGTGTTCGATACACTTACGTAGCCCAACCACATCCCACCGAGAAGCAACCTGCAAAGACTCCCAGCCATCCGGGGTGTCCTCCGGCGTCAGTTCGCCAAGTCTATCCCTGTCCCTGGCGCTACGATGAATCACGAACTGTGTATCTGTCGGCAGCGCGGCATTCTGGTTGTTCACGGGCACTGTCCGCGACGCGTCCAGCAACTCGGATATTCGCTCGGCGTGGCCACGAACTTCAGTCGCGTAGGCAGCGTTCTCTGTTGCCAGAAACTTGCGCGGATGGTCGAAGTGCTCGTCGTTTACTGCAGGATGGAGAACGATTGCTTGATTTCCTTTGCACGTGCCGAACGGGCCACGTCATACGGCTACCGCGTTCGGGACGGGGGAGCGATTTGCACACACTTTGCACACGCGCACGGTCCTTAATAGGGCAAGATAGAGCAAGGTCCAGCCGAGTCGTCATCGCTGGAGCGCAAAAGGAAAGCCCTGGAAACAAGTTGTCCCCAGGGCTTTTGGTAATGAGGCTGCTGGGGCTCGAACCCAGGACCTACGGATTAAAAGTCCGTTGCTCTACCAACTGAGCTACAGCCTCAAGTTTTTCTAAATAACCACTTACCGTGATCGTCTCAGTCTGTCGTTGCCTTCTTTACACCTGATATGATGTAAGAGCAACGTATTCAAGTTGGCGTCCGCCAGTTTGCGGCTAGCGGACGCTGACGCCACTAACGCTTAGTGCGGAGGTGACGCCATGAGTCTGCAGTCTACAGAAACCTTGCGGAGTCGCAAAGCGGCCAAAGCCAACCCAGAGAAGCCCTACGAGGACTTCCCGCTCTTTTCCCCATGCGACCGGCCGTTGGGCCACGAAGATCAAGGGCCGGACGTACTACTTTGGGAGCTGGGACGATCCAAACGGGGCGTTGGAACTCTTCCTTGACCAACAAGACGACCTATACGCCGGGCGCACTCCCCGCACCGACCGCGACGCCCTGACGATACGAGCGCTGGTGAACCAATTCTTGGCGAGCAAGCGGAGCGATGCGGAGAATGGGATTCGATCTCCCCGCACTTTCTCTGACTATCATCGTGTTTGTGCCGTGCTGATCGATGAGTTTGGGGCCAGCCGCGCCGTCAGTGACATTCGTCCCAAGGACTTTGAACGGCTTCACAGTAAGTTGGCCGGGCAGGTCCAACCAGCTACGAGATCAGCCAGTCTTGGTCGTCGCTAAAGAGGCCGTCGAGGACCGACTTGCTTACAGCTTCGCCCTGGGCCAGTAGTTCCATGTCTTCCTCGACGTCGAACTGGTCAATCTCGTCCGCCAAGATCAACTCGGCGTAGTATTCTGCAAGACGATACGCATCTTCGTCAGCAAGCTTCGACGAAAGCAAGTTGGCCAAGCGTTCGCGAAGATCAGAGCTTGGTTCCGCGTCCTCTTCCGACAGAATGTATCTTGCCAGAGCAGCTCCATACGATGTCGCTGACGGATCTGGCTGAGCAACGACCGATGTCGTTGAACTCAAGACGTCGTTGAGTGGTGCTTCACCCTCAGCTTGGGCGATCGTACTGCCATTTTCGTTGATCGAGTTGATCACGATCAAGACGTCGAGCGGTGAAACGTCGCCATCGCCATTGACGTCCAGGAACGGCGGCGGAACGAACGGCTGGACTGGAGGATTCGGTAGCGGCCGCGATCCATTGAAGTTCAGCTCGTTGATGATGATCAACCCGTCAAGCGGGGTGATGAAGCCATCGTTATTGACGTCGCGAGCATCGAGTGGATTCTGCCAGGCCGAGGGAATTCGCGGACGGAGAGTGATCGTCGCGGTGGCCACCGACGAGCCCCCGTTACCATCATCAACGATGTACTCGAATGTATCGACCAGCTCCGTGCCGCCGTTGTGCTCATATCGGAAGGTGCCGTCATCCGCGTTGAGAGTCAGCACACCAAACTGCGGCGGGGTACTGAGCGTGACCGTCAGATTGTCACCATCGACATCGACATCGTTCCCGAGAACGCCGTCATCGTTGAAGATCGTCGGCGTCGCGGAACCATCTGCATCGCTTGTCGTAAAGATCCCACCCTGGACGGCCTCGTAACCATCGTTTTGAGCATTGGGCGGATCATTGACGCCTCGGATCGTGATGGAGGCGGTTGCGGTGTCCGTACCGCCGTTGTTATCGCTAATTGTGTAGGTGAAGGTTTCGACCAACGCTTCATTAACGCCCAGGTCGTCATACCGTTGGTTGGGCGAGAAGGTGATCGTGTTGTCGGCGTTCAAGCGGCCCGTGCCACCGCGATTGCCAATCGAGACCGGATTGCCGGGCGTGATCGCGTTACCGTTGACGGCGGTTATCAGCAGGGCGTGGTTGTCGGGATCGAAGTCGTTGGCCAGAACGCGAATCTGAATATCATCGTTCTCGAACGTTGTCGTCGAGTCGTTCGTGGCAACTGGCGGATTGTTCGGGCCGCTCACGACAATGTTGACAACCGCCGTCGCGAACCCGCCTTCCCCGTCCGTGACGGTGTAGGTAAAGCTGTCTGTTCGTGTCAAACCCGCCAGAAGGTCGGCAAAGCCGGCACCCGGAGTATATAGAATCTGGTCCGCGGAGCCCGAACGATCAATCGAAACGTTGCCGATGGTTGGCACGGTGTTGACGGAATCGATCGTCAATGCCGAGCCTTCCGGATCGCTATCATTTCCCAGAACGTCGATGGCAACGTTCTGTTGATTCTTGGGGATTGCTGCCGGTGCATCGGCGAATGCGATAGGAGCATCGTTCACGCCGGTCACGGTCAGGGTGACACTAGCTGTCGATGTTTCGAAGCCGTCCGAAACGGTGTATACGAACGTAACCGTCCGCGTTTGATTCGCCTGGAGTTGCTGCAGCAGAGTCGAACCGGTGGGGTCGTACGTCAACGCGCCGTCGCTGGCGATACTGATCGTTGCGCCGGGAGGCGATTCAAGCGTGAACGAAGTGACCGACAACGGATCGCCGTCGATGTCGAAGTCGTTGGCAAGGACATTCAGACCTGTTGGGCTGGTGTCTTCGGTCGTCGTCCAGGCCAAGCCGCTGTCGTCTTGCGCCGTCGGAGGATCGTTCTGGGGATTGACGATGACGATGAACGAATCGGTAACGGTCTGGAATTGGCTGTCTCGTGCTTGAACCGTGATCAACGACTGCCCCGTTTCGTTAGATTGGATCGTCAGCGTCAGCAGTGATCCATTCAAGGAGTGTGACAGGAGAGCGGAATTATTGTTGGCGAGCACCGAGAAGGTCAGTGTGTCGGTATTCGTCTGTTGATCGACGTCGCCGAAGGCGGTCGAGATATCAATCGTGACTTGCGGTGTGTCCTCGGCCAGTTGAACGTCCGGGAGCGGCGCGATAACGGTCGGCGCGTCGTTCTCTGGAGTGACTGTGACCTGGAATGTATCAGAAACCGTTAGACCACCCTGGTCACTCGCTTCGATGGTGATGTTGGCAACACCATTTTGATCCGCCAGGAAGTTCAATTTCAGATCGGTTCCACCTAAGGTCGGTGTCACCAGAGTCGGATTGTCGTTGCTAACCACTCGCAACGTCAGGCGATCGGCGTTGCCGTTGGTGATGTCGATGTCGTTGAAGATGTTCGCCAGGTTGATTGTTGTCGGCGGTGTGTCCTCGATCACGGTGACGTTCGGGACCGGTGTAACGACAGTCGGCGCGACGTTCGTAATGATTCGCACCTGATAGTCTTCGACTTCGCCGTCCGGCGCGAGGCCTGTGGGCTGCAGTCCGCCCACGCTGCTCAGACGGAAGCGAGCTGCCGAGAAGCCGAGTTGGGCATCGCCAGGTGTCGTGATTGACAAGACATTCGTGCCGGCTTGAACTAGCAGACTCGAGAATATCTGCTCGCCTGAGTCGGTCCAGTCACCGTCCTGATTGAAATCGATCCAGGCGTCCAACAAGCCCGCAGCCGAAGCGGTAACAGCAATTTCCGTAGAGACGTTACGAATCAGTCCACCCTCGAAGGTCACACCATCCTCATCGTCACCATCGAGGCTGATCAGCCCGTTACCGAGGTGGGTTGCGGAAAGCGAAAGGCTTTGCGACTTGATTGCGTTGATGATCGCGTCCGCAATCTGTTCGGGCGTGTTGCCCGTCGTGAAGGGCACCGGAACGGTCGCGGTGGTGAAGCCGTTGCTCAGGTCTGGGTTGTCAAATTCGAAGACAACCGTCTTATTGCCATCGCTGACGACGAACGATTCGCCATCGGTCAAGTTCGCGCCGCTCAATGTTTGCATTCCGCTTGGCAATTGCCCCAGCAGTTGCAGACGCGTTTGACTAAGGTCTAGCGTGTGGCTCGCCGGACCTTGAATGTGGATTCGGCGATCGCCGAGATTCGTAACGATCAGGTTTTGATCAAAGCCCGAGCTGGCAATTGCGTTCGTTACGGCGGTCGCAACATCATCAGTCAGGAACTGCGTGAGGGTGGCCGAGCCGGAAGTTTCGAGTTTCGTGCTGGCTGCCGTGCCATCCAGATCCAGCATGACTTGGCCATCACCCAATGTGCGAGGTGTCAAACCGAGACCAGCACTCGCGATCATGTTAGCGATGTTCGTCGCGACCTCTGCTTGAGTGCTCAGGTTCGTGAAGGTGATTATGTTGTTGCCAGGCGTTGTGCTGCCGTTGGAATCGAATTCAAAGACCGTATCCGGTCCACCGACGCCAATATTGATGGCAAACGTCTCCGCGTCCGCAATGCCACCCGCACCACCACCAACCGCAGGAACTTGTACGGTGTGGTTATAACGTAGAACGATCGGCGTGCTGCCGATGACCACGTTGCCATCGTAGTCGAACTCGTAGTTGACGACTTTGACGCCATCGGTCACTGCCAGCGTTTCGCTGTCCGCGACACCACCGTTCTCACCAAACGAAGCGAGATTCGACGAGCCGACATCAACGCTATGGTTAGGGGCCGTCCGCGGATCGATGACACCATTCCCCAGGAACATCGGGGACAAGCGTGGATTGAGCGGAGCGCCGGCGATGGCATCGATGACTGTTCGGGCCAACGCGTTCTGCGACTGTCCACGTGACGAGACTGCCAGATTCGGCGAGCCGGTTGTATCGATCGAGTGAGCTGGCGTCGTGCCGTCTAACAACACGATACCGCTTCCAAGGGAGGTTGGAGTCAGGCCTAGATTGACCGATTCGATCGCCGCAACAATCGATTCAGAGACTTGAGTCTGTGTGCTGAGGTCCGTGATCGATATCCCAATGTTCTCCGTGGTCACAAGGGCATCCTTGTCGAACTCGAAGATCGCCAACGCCGAGAGGTCGCTGTTACGAATCGAGAACGTTTGCCCGTCATTGACACCGGTCGGTGCGCCGCCCGCAGGCGGAATTAGCAGTGTCAGGTTGTCGGCAATGTTGATGGAGGGATTACCTGGGATCGTAACGCCGTTGGAATCGAACTCGAACGTGACGATCCTCTGGCCATCATCAATCTGGAAGGTTTGGCCGTCGGACAGACCTTGCTGTCCGAGGCTCGGAGCGTTGGTCAAGTCGAGGCTCGGTTTATGGCCGCGAAGCCGAATCGCTCCGTTGCCAAGGTCCTCGAGTGACAGATCGAGTCCAGTCGCATTCTGGATCGCGGTTGAAATGCTGGCAGCGATGTCCTCTGGACGACTGAACCGTGTGAAGCTGACGCGGACGTTGCCAGATGTGACCAGGCCGCTGCTGTCAAACTCGAACCGCACGGGCGTGTTCGAGCCCTTTTGCACCGTGAAGCTGTCGCCGTCTGTAATGTCGTTGCCACCATCCACCGGAGCCTGGATGACGAATGGAGCCGAGTTGGACCGAGTGAGAGTCGTATTCGACACGTCGATGGTGAAGCTAACGTTACCCAAGTCGATCACACCGTTCCCTTGATCGATTGCATTAATAGCAAGCTGCGGGACTAGACCGATCTGGTCGATGATTGCATCGACGAGATTCTGTTGAGAGCTATTCGGAGTGTAACCGACGACGAAACTACCGGGTCGAGCGAAGCCATCGTTGTCGAGTTCAAAGACGGCTTGCGCCGAGCCACTCTGCACGATGAACTCCTCACCATCGGCGATCACTCGACCACCGAACTGCGGCGCGACGAGTTGCAGTTGGGCCAGCGGCGTTTGCAGAACCGTTTCCACTCCCGGCGTCTGAATCTCGAAGGGGCGGACGCCCGAAGTTGTCAGGGAGCTGTTTTTCGTATCGACGTCGTGAGTTGACGTGCCGCCGACGTGAACGGCTCCACCGCCGAGGTTCGTCGGATTCAGACCAACGAGTTTTGTCCCCTGTGTCGGGGAAACGGACTTGATCGCATCGACAATACTCGTCGCGATCTGATCGATCGTGCTACCGTTCGTGAAGGGAACGGCAACATTATTGAGCGGCACCGTGTTGGACGTACCAAGGTCATCAAACTGGAACGTTACCACTTGGTTCGTAACACTATCACGCAATGCGAACGTGTTGCCTTCCGTGACGCCGGCCGTGGTCGTGATCGCCGCGGTGTCGGAAGTGTCGAGAACGTGGTTCGCGTTTGCTCCCACGACGACTCGGCCAACGCCGGCATTAGCGACCGGAATCCGGAGGTTCTCGTTCTGAATCGCGGCGACGATTGCATTCGCGATCGCATTCTGAGTTCCGGGGTTCAGGCTAATCGGAACGTTCGTTGCCAGCGTGTTGTTGTCGGAATCAAACTCGAACGTGACAATTCTCGAAGCGTCTCCAATAACTAACGTATTTCCGTCAGCAACACCGCCGGGAGCGCTTCCGGCGACGGGCACTTGCAGACCAGTTGGAACTTGGATCGCGAAGGGTGGCGGCGTTAGATTCAGCGGAAGTAGGCTGCTTCCCAGGAGATCAAGGAATGCATCTCCGTCGTCACCGGACGCGACAGCCGAAGGCTGACCATCGGACTCGCTATCCACCTGTCCGCCCAGAAACAAGTCGCCCGTGATCACGTGGGCGGCACCGTTGCTGCCCGCTCGGCTTGGGAAGCTAGGGTCGCCGGCATCGCCGTAATCGAGTGAGATGTTACCTAGAACGATCGTGAACTGGGTTTCGCCTGACAGTTGATTCGGCTTGATTGGGTTCGTGGCAAGGTCCCGAATGGCTCCCATAAAGTCGATGCTTCCATTTGTTCCACTAAGGAAACTCAAGTCGCCGACGACCAGTCGTGCTCCATCGATAACAACTTCGGAACCACCCGCCAACGCAGCCGTTACATCCGCCTGCGATAGCGGGTCGTTTGTAATCGTCTTGGTGATCGCTACCGCTGCGTCATTCGCAGTGAACGACGCGGCAGGCACGAACGGGATCTCGACACCGGCGTTGTCGCCCGGCGAGCCGAGAATCGTCATGTGAACCGGAACCAAAGAGTTCGCGAACGTGATCACATGGTTCGCTGTTCCTCCCAGGTCGATCGTTCCCAGCCCGTTGTGAACCGAGCTCAAGCCCAATCCAGCAGATTGCAAGACAGGAACCATCGTGTTGGCGATGTCAGCCGCAACACTGGTATCTCCAAAGACAATAATCAGGTTCCCCGGCGTTTGGTTGCCGTCGCGATCCAACTCGAAAGTCACGCTGTTCGTGACCGTGCCGCTGTTGTCGAACAACTGCACATCGAACGTCTCGCCGTCGCGAACACCACCGGACACGCCGGTCTGGGGCAGATTTGTGAGGGACGTATCCCACAAGTGTGGTAAGCCATTCAAGGCAGGGTCGCCGGCGTCAACGCTGCCATTGACAAGTGTCACTACCGGGCTGAATGGGTTCAGCCCCACGTTCGAATTGTTGACGGCGGTCGTCAGCGCTGTGGAAATGAGCGCGCCGGTATCGGAGTCGGTGAAGGCGATACGGCCATTGCCGGCAGTGACGAGCCCGGGCGCTTGATCCACATCAAACTCGAAACTCGTAATCGCAACACCATCGTCGATCGTGAACGTCTGTCCGTCGGCGATACCAGTTTGAGCGATCCCGGTCGTGTTCGACAGGTCGATACGGTGAAAGACGGTATCGAGGTCGATGTCGCCGCCACCCAGATTGACCGGTGTTAGGCCGATCGCCGACATCGTAATCGCAGCAGCAATCGAGTTGGCAACTTGATGCTGATCGCTCGTGGTAGCAAACGGGATCCGCACGTTCCCTGACACAACCGAGTTGTTGCTGTCGAATTCGTATCTTACGGTGGGCCCGCTTCGACCGCTGATCGTAAACGTCTCAGCATCGGTCAGGCCGGCACCTCCGTTGGGAGGAACAGTCAGGTGCAACCCCGCATCGGGAACACCGACTCGCAACGATGCGGCGTTTGTCTGCAAGCCGTGGGCTTGCGAAACGCCCGGTTGGCCGCTTTGCGTCAAACGACTTAGTGCCGTCCGAACAATATGTCGCGGAGTGCCACCAAGCTGAATGTCTCCGTCACCCAGGTGAGTTGCATGCAGCGATCCGTCCGCATCAATCGTGTCATCAGCGATCGTCTGGCTGACGGCTGCGGCGATTAGATCCGCGATCTCCTCGTGCGTATGGCTGTGGGCGAAACGGATCGGAATCGTCCCGAGGCGAGTGTTTCCGTCGGTATCGAACTCGAATCGCGTGACTGCCGCCCCATCATCAACGGTGAACGAATCGCCATCGGTGACGCCCGCAGCGACTCCTTCCGACGTCAAGACAGTTCGCCCGCCACCGGTCACCGGCAAGGTGAGGGTATGAATCGCCTGGCTTCCCAGGTGGACGCGTCCTCGGCCGAGATTCACCGGCGCGAGGCCGAGATCGGCATCCGCAAGGGCCTGCACGATAGAAATCGCGAGTTCATCCTGAGTCGATACGCTCGTAAAGGGAATCCTCATGTTGGCCGCATTGAAGGAGCCATCTTTGTCGAATTCAAATGTGACGGCACTCAGAATCGTCATACCATCGCTGACGGTGGCGGTGAGTGTTCCGCCATCACGGATACCGTTCAGACGACCGCCTTCTTCGGGAACCTGAAGCGTCAACGTTTGTGGAACGTGCAGGCTGTAGCCGCTGTTGAATTCGAAGCGTTCGGTGCGAGGCGAGAAATCTTCGATCGTGAACGAATTGCCATCATTGATCAGGTCGCCTGAGGGAGCCCTAATAACGAAGCGGTCACTGTTGTTAAGGGTTACGGTGTAGACGCTGTCGGGTGTCCAGATGCCAGAGAGCGGCGTCAACCGGACGATGTCGCTCGTGCGGTTGTAGCTGAATGAATAGTCGATTCCATCCTGCAAGACGACACCGTTTCTTGTGACAACCACGGACTCGCTGAGCACGGTATCATCATCGACGCCTAAGCCGTCAGTTGGATCGGCCGGCTCTACGCCATCGACCAGACGGAACTCGAAACTCGCTCCGACAACACCTTGCCCGAGCTGAATCAGCGACAAAACATCACTTTGCAGATCGACGCCATCTGCGTCGTTGTCCGCCGGCTGTGTGGCGTTTGCTGTTGGTCCCGCGAAGTCGGCGCGGTCGATCGCACCGCGGTCGGTGAAGACCCGCTCGCCGAAGCCCGTGGCCGTTTCAACGTTCGGATCATCCACGCGTTTTTGGCCCGTGACGTCGTTCTCGGGAGCCAGAATCGGTGACCTCGCAATGCCAAGCGGTTCGCGAATGCGGACGAGATCTGCACGATCGAGCAACGATCCGACCGAGTTATCGATTGCTTGCGAACAAGGTTGCAAATAGAAATTCTCATTCGCTGCATCGACAAACAGCACGTTCGGGTCATGCAGGTCCTTCTGACAGTTCGGGCCGTTCGGCAACGCGATTGGGTCGGGATTGCTCAGATTGATCGCGAAGTCTTCCGTCGCAACGCCACTGATAGTCGTCGCGGAGTTGCCTTGATAAATCTGTCCACCCACCACCGTCAGGCTCTCAGAGAGGCCGTCCGGAACAACCCGGATTCCGGTATTGAAGTTCGCGACAATGTTGTTGAGGATCGTCGGGGCGGCAAAATCGTCAACGAGAATACCGACATCGCCAGCACTTCCCGGTGGGAGCTGCGGATCAAGCGAGCCGCCGATGCCGAAGAGCGTGTTGTTCACGATCCGGCCAAACGGAACGAAGCCAATCTGTTCCCCGGCGCCACGACTTTCACCACTAAATCGAATCGCACCACGTTCCTGGATGTTCGGATTCGGCGCGGCACCGTTGCCGAAGAGGACGTTGTTACTGATGACAACGCCCGGTGCGAGGCTGTCTATATTCATTTCGAGCAAGTTGCGAACCGGACCCGAGTGGGGAGTGCTGTTCAGAGGATCGCCTGAGACGCTGTCTCGCGGTCCAGCATCGACGGCAATGCCGAATTGGGCCGAATTGGCGATGCGGTTCGAGTCGATGATGATCTGTCCCTGATCGCGGAAGTGGTTGCTGTCGCCGGGATCATCAAACAGGAAGAAGTCGGCTTCGCTGGTCGCGCCAAACGTCAATTCAAGTTGATAGAAGCCAATGCCGCCATCGATTCCACTGCCTTCGACAGTGGGGTCATAGTTGAAGTTACTGAATCCGCTAACTCCAATAAAGTACGTACCCGATGCCGGCGCGACGAACGGAATGAACGGATCGAGCCGGGCGAATTCACCCGGAGCAGCTCGTTCATCGCTGAAGCTAAGTTGATTTCCGGCGGCATCGAAGATCCGCAAGATTGGGTCCAGGTCGGATCCGATTTCATCTGCGTCTACATCTACCCGCAAGGTCTCGCCGCGGAACAACTGCACGCGATAAAGATCGACGTCCAACCCGCGCTTCAATGGATGACGTTGGTTGTCGCCAATCTCAGCCGAGGCCAGGAAGCTGGGTGAGTTGCGGCCAACGATGCCGGTGTCAGTCGCTTCCGCGAGAAAATCGTTGGTTTCATCGACATCGATGCCATGCACGGTCAAGTGAGCAGGGCCAAAGATATTCACACGATTGGTCGTGCTGACGGTTGGCGTGCCGTTACCGACGAGAGCTCCGTCGCCAAGGCCAGCCGAAATCTCCGGCAAGACGGCTTGAACGATCGGCGAGTTGATCGCATCGCGCACAGCCCTCGCGACTTCATAGTCCTTGCTGTCGGGACTGAACGGAATGCTCTGTCGACCCTGTGCAACGCCGTCTCCGATCGTTTGATCGTCATATTCAAAGACAACACTGCTGACGCCGTCGCTGAGGACCAACGTCTGGCCGTCGAAGATGTTCGCCCCAGCTTGCGTCAGCAACGTAAGGCCTTCGGCGTGACGATCGTTCGTGTCGAAACTGGTTGTTAAACCGGCTCGTGTCCCACTTCCGGTTACGACGCCGAAGTCAACCGACTTCCGTACCTCGACCTGATAGGGCCCCTGGAGGACCTGTTGACGTGCGAGGTCCGGATTGGCCACGAACGTCGAGTTTGTTGTCGCGTCCGTTGCCATTTCGCCGCGTTCCGCGAAGCCGATGATCAAGTCATCGATGTAAATACCCTCGTGGAGGTTATCTAGCCCTCGCGTGGCTGGGCCCAAGCCCGCCACATCTTCGACTCGACCGAAGCGATCGCCCAGCAGCGCATTGTCAAAGCCGAGCGGGCCCTGATCGCTGATCGTATGGCCGATGATGCGGATCAGGTCCTCTTCCTGCTTGACGACGTCGTTGATATTCTGCAACTCGAGTGGCTGGTTGCCGAACAAGAAGAAGCCAGACGCGAAAATGACGTCGGTCGGCAAGCCTGTTGTGTGCGTCAGCTCGACAAGTCGTTCCTGCCTCAAACCGACAACACGCACGGCCGCCGTGATGTCCAAATCGAGATTGAGACTGGGCGCCGAGTTCTTGATCGCGTCGCGGACGGCGATGGCGACATCAGATGCCAGGAAGCCAACCGCCGGCGAGAAGCTGACGGGAACCCGTGGCGTCTGAGTACCTTGAATTCCATCTTGCGTGAGATTGGCCGTTCCCGACGTGTCGAGGAAGTGATTCTCGTTTCCGCCAAGCGAGATGACGCCGACTTCGCCTCCGACAACACGCGGGAACATGTTCGGCACGACTTGCAGGGCGGCAACGATCGAGTCTGCGATCTCGCTCGTCGTTTGGTCGTTCGTGAATGCGACCGGAATCTCCACCGTCGTTGCATCGTTGTCAAACTCGAACACGAAGTCCGTTCCGCTGATCGAGACGGTGAAGGTCTCGCCGTCGCGGACCAGGCCCGACTGACCTGACTGCAGCAGCCCCGTTGGCCGGGTATCGAGCAAATGCAGCTCACTGCCTCCGAGATGGATCGTACCATCGCCGAGGTTTCGCGGAGTCAAACCAAGCGTGGTGTTTGCGGCTGGATTCACGATCGTTGTCGTGATTGCATCGATAATCGCTCCCGCGATTTGATCGACCGTGCCGAGGTTCTGCGACGTACTTGAGGCCTTCAAGGAAATCCTGGTCCGTTGCGGATTCGAAGCGCCATCGGTGTCAAGCTCGAACGTGACAAAGTCAGGCCCGTTGGTGAGGATGATCCTTTCACCGTCGCGGACTAGACCGGCACTTCCCGTTTGAGTCAGATGACTCTTGACCCCAGTCGCCGTATCATTTGTCACGACGATCGTATCGGCGAAGCCACCGATCTCCACGGCTGCGGGGCCATCGATCAATGTCGGTCGGAGGTTGGCGAATGCGGCCTGAACGGCGCCAATCGTTTTATTCGCAACCTGCGTCGCGCTGTCGAAGGGCGTGACGTTAATGATTTGATTGAGCGCACCAGTGATTCCGTTCGAGTCGTACTCGAACACGGTTGGCGGAGTGGTGTCGTTGGGATCGAGGTCGATTTCAAATGAATCTTCATCGTTCACACCGCCAACGCCGCCGCCTAAGCCTGGAACCTGCAGCGAGAACGGGCCGGTCTGAACGAAACTGACTCCGGTTGTAATGTTGAGTGTGGCTCCCGTTCCGCCGAAGTCGATGTTGCCAATGCCGCCAATTTTCGTCGGCGACAGACCAAGTTGCGGGCGTAGGGCTATCGCGTCGCGAATCCCTTGCGCCAAGGTATCCGCGTCGTCTGTATTCGCCAAGAAGACCGGCACGTGTGGGATGCTATTGGCATCAATGCCGACCGCGCCGTCGGAATCGAATTCGAAGACCAGTGGCGGCACGAGGTCCGTCGTGTCGTCGTCGATCAGGAATGTATCGCCTTCCGCAATGCCGCCCGTTCGGCCGCCGACTTGCGGCACGTGAATACGCAGCGGATCAGGAATCTGCAGGGCGAGGGTGTCTCCCAGGAGGAGCGTCGTACCGGACGAAATACCAGGCTTCGAAATCGGCTGAGTGACGTTATTGTGTTCACTCAGTGTCAGACGGGAGCCTGGTATTCCGGCAATGCGTACTCGTTGTCCCGCGTTCAACACGACCGTGTTGTTGCGGTCGATGCCGAGGTTTGTTGCCAAGTTGTTGGGCAGGAAGCGAACTGCATTGACGATCGCTTGAGCGATACTAGCCTGCGACGATAGATCAGAGATGCCAATGCGGCGGTTACCGGCTTGAATACCACCGTTCTTGTCGAACTCGAAGACAACCGCTGCGGCACCGTCTGTGATCGTGATTCTCGAGCCATCGGCGATACCACCGTCGATGACATTGCCGCCGGCGGCTGGAATCTCCAGGATGAAAGGCGCGGAAGACTGCTCGGTCAGGCTGCCGCCGGGTGTGAGTGTGAGGGTCTGGCCGTTGCGTCCGCCGATCTGGACTTGCCCACCGTCAAGTGCGCGGGCGTTCAAGCCCAAAGTTCCAGCCAACGGATGTGAGTTCACCGCCGCCGCCACATGTCGAGCGACGGATACTGGACCATCGGCTCCAGAGATTGTGATGGGGGTGTGATTGGCTCCGACGGTCGGCTGTCCAAACGAATCCGTGAGATGATCCTTATCAAACTCAAAGACGACCGGGTCCGGAATGCCGCTTGTTGGCTCGAAGATGCTGAATGTCTCACCGTCGCGATGTCCGGCAACGTCTTCCGCTCCGCCAGCGGGATGAGCTTGCAGAATGAACCCGCTGTCAAATTCAAAGACCACCGGAGGGTTCGTGTTGTCCGACAGCGTGAATGTGTCGCCATCGAAGAATTCGAGACCGTTGCTTGTCACAATACGCGGCTCGAAGAACAGTCCTTCGAAGACTTCGTCAACGACGTTGGCAACTTCGATTCGAGACATGCTCGTGTTAACAACGGCCGGGACATTATCGCCGGTCACACCCACATCACCTTCGACCAGTAAGTTTGTCGCCGCTCCGCTGCTGATCTGCACGTCAACCGCCCCTTGCAGATTGATCCGATTGGCATCCAGGTTCGCATGGTTGTTCAAGTGGGGGATGACCACACCACCGAGCGAACTCAGGCGAATCGCCTGCGCGATCTGCTCGGCGACGTCGGCTGGCGTTTGTGTGGGATCGACGAAGATCGGCGTGTTGCCTTGCGGCACGAGCGGCGATGCACCCGGGTTGAACGTGACCCCAGTACCGAGCTGCACGGACCCCGTAATCAACGGTGGGGCGATGGCCGTCGGGTCGTTCGGGTCGGGGTCGGCCGGCGTCACTGTTACCGTTGCGGCCGCATCGACGGTCAGATTCGGATCCAAGCTGATGGCGGCAGCGACTCGGATCGCGATCTCGCCGGCTGTATCCGTTGGCAGGAACGGTACCGCGGCGTTTCCGAAAGCAACGCCGGGCAGTCCACTCTGTGACGCAGCCGCCACACCGGTGTGAACGGCTGTACTCGGTGGATCGCCAGGCAGTGGGATCGGCGGCACCGTGACATCGATCGTGTGGGCAGTATCAACCGTGCCGCCGATGTGAAGCACGCCATCGCCAAGATCGACGGGAGTCAATCCCGTAAGATCCCCGGCGACCACGGCCTGTTCGATCGAATTCACGATCGCGGCGGCCACTTGCTCCGGCGTGTCGTTCCCGGTAAACGCGACTCGGTGCCTTGCGAAGCCGACGGAGTTGTTGTCGTCAAACTCGAAGGTAACGATATTGCTGGTTTGATTGTCTTGGATCGTGAAAGTATCGCCATCGGTGAATGCCGCTCCGCCAGTCGGTGGCGTCGGGCCGCCCGGCACTAGTGTCGTGTTGTCCGTCGTTGGGACTGAGAGAACGAATGGCACGACATTGGATTGGATAAGAGCGCTGTTCCCCAGGCCAATCGTGTGGCTTTGAATTCCACGAAGGCTGATCAGGCCGTTGCCGAGATTCAAGCCGGTAATGTTCGGTGCGGGGAACTGAGCTTGAATCGCGTTGATGACACGATTCGTGACGTCATCCTGCGACTTCGACGTGGTCGAATCGGTTAAGAACAGTGACCCACCGGTATCGACCATGTGGGCAGTCGTCGTATCTCGGAGCACGACTTGACCGAAGCCTGTATCGATAGGCGATACACTCAAGTTCGCTTGCTGCACGGCAGCAACGATCAAACCAGCGACAGCGTCTTGATCGAGCGGAACGGGACGTTGACCCACCGTCGGTGCTCCGCTTGTGTCAATTGCGTGAACCGGCGTTACTCCAAGCAGGCGGATCACACCGCTGCCGAGATCGACCGGCATGACGCCAACGTTCGCCGCTTCGATCGCGGCAACTACCCGCTCCACCAGAACGCCTTGAGTCGTGAAGTTGTTGAACGTAATGCCGGCATTGCCCGAATTGATTGTGCCGTCGCTATCGAACTCAAACGCGATCGGTAGGATCGCGTCGTTGAAATCTGGATCGATCGAGAAAGTATCGCCATCGACGACACCACCGAATCCGCCACCTGCCGGCGGAATGATCAGTTCTTCGTGGCTGGTGATGTTGATTCCGGTCGCGCCGGAGATCACGGCGTTGTCACGATCAAACTCGAACAGCACAGGGCCGCTCCCGTCGTCAACCGTGAACTGGTCGCCATCAACAAGACTGGTCGCGCCTCCGAACGGGACAACGATTGTCAAGTCGTCGGTAATGTTGATCGGATCGGCATTCGGGTCGGCGAACAGACCGTCTTTGTCGAACTCGAAAACTACATCGCCGCTACCCACTCCGTTGTTGACGACGAACGACTCGCCATCGGTGATGCTGCTGGCGTTGGGAAACTGAACGAGGAAACCGCTGTCGAATTCGAACTGTCGATTGACGGTACCTTGGCCGACCGAGAACGTGTCGCCTTCCGCAAGGCTTCCCCCGTCCGGAGTGACGATGCCGATCGGGAAGTCGTTGTTGTCTACAAACTCAAATTCAACGACTTGGCCGTTAACATCGGTGATGATGATCGTTTCGCCCGGTGCAATCGCCGAGCCGGTTGGTGTTACAACGGTTAAGCCTGAGTCGAATTCAATGATCTGATTATCGATCTGCAGCGTGTCGCCGTCGTTGATGTAGACGCCATCCACGGCACGCAACTCGGCACCCGTCGTAAAGACCGAACCGACATTCATCTCACCGGCAGTCGAGAAGTCGAACCGCAATCGCAGATTCTCCCGGCCGGCGTACGCATCCAACGGAATCCGAACCTGTCGCCAGTCGGCTGTCCCGCGGAAGTCGAACAGAGGTTGGACGTCGAAGGGCCCGATATCGGCGAGTTCGTCGAAGATACCTCCAGGTCCGTCCGTGAACTCATTGTTGGTCGCCAGCAACTGCCAGTTGCCGTCGTTGTCGGCGACAAAGACGCGGAAGGAGTCACGGACGAAATTGGTGGTGGTGCCATCCTTGTTCTCGGTCGCCGCGTAGTAGTTGAAATACAGAACGGGCCGATCGGCTGCCGAATAGCTGGTCAAATCGAACTCGTTCGTAACCAACGTGCCGAAGGCACCGCCCGGGAAATCGAAACCCCGAACCTGACCGTTGCCTAAGCCTTGGCCAAAGGCGAAACTGTGTTGCCCCTGCTGGACAGTCGTGAACGGAAGATTCGAACGGCTGCCGTCAAACGTTGAGTTCACCCCGTGATCAAGAGTCTGTTGCTGCTCGGTGACGGTGATGGGAGCACGGGCAGCGTTGGCAATTCCTAACCTGACGTCCACTTCGGTCGGCGCTGTCGGAATTCCCACTGCGCCGAAGTCTGCGGGAGTGATGTGGAAGAGATTTTGGTCGAGGGTCGAGAATTCGAGCCCTGTCACGGCTGTTAGGCCGGTGTTGATGCTTGTCTCGCCGTCCAGGAAGATCGGCTGGAGTTCACCACCAGTACTCGCCTCCCGCCCTGGCACTGGAATGTCGAACGCATACAGTCGGCCGTCGATATCGATGCCGAATAGCATGTTGGCATAACGCCCACCTTCCACGTTCTGCGGACCGGCCGTCAGGCCGGTGAATTGGATACCGACCAGATCATCAGCCGAGTTTCCAATGTACGTGCTCGTCGCGTTGGCGCTGGTCGGATTATTCACGACATAGAAACCGCCCGCGTCACTGACGACATACAAACGCCCATTCACTTCCGCGATTCCGGTAACAATGCCACCCGGCCCCTCGCCTGCGGTTCGAAGCGGGAGATCGACGACGGCGAAGCCCTTATTTCGTCGAACGAACTGCGCTTGCGTCGTAGCGGTGATGTCAGGCCCCAGAACTGAGTTGATGGCGTTCGCGATGTTCGTCGGAACTTCGGCCGACGAACGAATCTGCGTAATCGAGTTGACGTTAACTGCCAGATCGCTGGCCAGAGACTCGATACGCTCGTTACCCGGGCCGACACCTGGTGCGCTGCCAACGTCGATCCAGAGTTGCTGCCCGTTGACTTGAACGCCACTGAAGTCAACCGTTGTCGCTCCGTGGAAGTTAATGCGGTCAAAGCGTCCACCCGCCGTATACTGCGGGTGACCGCTGACCGCCGCGGCCACGTCCCGCGCGATCTGATCGGCCGTATCGTCAGCACTACCGCCAATGAAGCTGAACTCTTGCGTTTGGATTTGAGCCGCGACAGTGAGCTTGTCGATCGGAGATGTCCCGGGAGTGAATATCTCGAATGGTACCTGGGACGGTGTTACTCCATTAACAACGACCTTATCGCCCACCACTTCTGCCGTGGCTTGGAGATTATGCAGACTGACCACGACCGATTCGCCACCACTATTTCCGAAGCCAGGCGCCGGAATCGAAGGTGCCGGCAATGGACTAAAAGTGCCTCTGCTCTGCATCGCGAATAACAACGCCTGGCGGTTCTGAAACGCCGTCGTCGCGAGGATCGGTGGACCAGCAATTAGATTGCCCTGGCCGTCGAGTTCCTGCGTCGTTCCACCTCGTCTGAAGGGCACTTCAATGCAGATTGAGTTCGGTGGATGGTTTTGTGTATTCTGGCAGTCGAAGTCGGCAACACCCATGAAGCCTGGCGGTGTTGGAGTAATCGTGACGGTTGCCGGAGTCGCTGCCGACGCGGTAGTGTCGTCCCATTCAAAGACGTACAAGACGCCATTGTCGTTCACAACTTCAAAACGCTCGTCACGCAACGCCATTCCATCGGGCACGTTAATCACCAATGGAGGTGCGCTGGCTGCCTGGATTGCCGCTGCGATCTCTTGAGCCACGGCTGCCGCATCGAACGATGACGAAGGCAAGAACGGAACTGCGACGTGCGGTATCGAGACAACAGGGGGCTCAACGACACCATCGCTGCCGAGCACGGTAATGCTCGGCGCGCCGTTCTTGTCGAGGATCGGCGTTGGTGCCGCGAGCCGCGGATCATGGACGGCGACTTTGCCGTCTTCAAGGAAGACAGAGGTGAACCCAAGGAACACGCCGTTGATCGCCGTTTCGATATTCTGTGCGATCGTATCGGCTGTAAGTTGCGGACCGGCTTGAATGACAACGTCGACGCCAGACGTCTGGCCATCGTTGTCGAACTCAAAACTACGCGTAAAGGTTCCATTACCGAGGCTGAAGATCTCGCCATCTCCAACGGGCCTCTGCTGGCCAACCTGACTGAGGCTAGGACTTTGCGAGGTGTCTAATAGCTCAACGCCAGTCACGCCAAGATGTACAAAGCCGCCGCCGACGTTGCTTGCACTGAGCGAGCCGATATTCGCGCCGATAACGGATACGAGCTGAGCGGCGAATTCATCTTGGGTCGTTCGTCCCGTAAAATCGATCTGGATATTGTCGGTCGCCACGCCGTTGCCAAGATCGGTGTTCTCCAATTCAAAGACGATGGGCGGAATACCGTTGTTGACGTCAGCGTCAATCGTAAAAGTCTCACCGTCATTCAAAACGCGTCCGGCACCAAACGGGACCTGGATCGCAAATGTTTGCGGGACTTGCAACACGGAACCGCTCTCGAACTCGAATGTGACGGGAGCGCCCTGCGTTGAGCGGGTATCGACCTGGAAGGTCATCCCATCGTTGATCTGCCCGCCGTCAACAGCTTGGAGCACAGGTGCTTCGCCATTGTCACCCTCGATAATGATGCCCGCGGATGGAATTGGTACGAATCCGTTGGAGCGATTGGCATTACCGAACGACACATCAGCGTTAATCCGGCCGAACTGGCCAGTGACGGGGTCCGGGGTTGGATCGATTAGCGTCAGACGCCCGGAGTTGGGGCTAAAGAACGCCTGCACGTCGAGGGTAGCGACTGCATTAATCGCATCGGCGAGTGCCGATACGATCGCAGCTTGCGAAAAAGACGTCGCGTAAGGCACCGGGAGATTGGTGCCCGTTACCGCATCCGCGGTGGCAGCGTCGAGCAACTCAAAGTTCTCACTGTTACCCGCCGAGTCCGCGACGGTGACGACCGTCTTGCTGCGGATGAACCGGCCGTCGGAAACGACCGTTAGCACCGAGCCAGTGTTCAGTTGGAATAGGTTGTCGTCCAATAAGAAGAAGTTACCATCTCGAATGGTGACGCCGTCTCGTCCATCGACAAGCTGCTCCACCTCGAAACCGAAGTCAAACTCGAATGTCGTCTCGGCGCTCAGGTTGCGAACCGAGATCGTGTCGCCGTCCTCGATGTTGAAGACGGTTTCGAGTTCGTTAAGCGCTCGATTAAGTACCTGAATCGTCGCGTCGAACGTTTCGATTTCGGGGCTGGTCAACAGCTCGCCACGTTCACGAATGTTGGTGCCAGCCTGGAACCAGAGCCGATCAAGCGGATCGTCCGAATCCACACGATCGGGTTGCGGTGCGCTGATGGGAAGCCCAAAGTTCGGATCCGTTTGATCGGCTACGAACTGATAGAGAACATTGTCAAGCCGAGTCGGGCCATTGGGGATGAACGGTGGTGTATTGAAGCCGCGGTTGCCAACAGCGAAACCGCCGAAGCCAAGGTTCTGTGCAAACTCAATGGCGTTGAATTGGATCCCATCACCTTCGGGCGTTCCCGCAACCGGGTTCGTGCGGCGCGAGGCCGGTGGTGAAGTGGTATCAGCGGGGTCGATCTCATACGTCTCGATGCCATCGTCTTGCAGAGGTATCGCGTCGCCGGTCGCCGGATCGATTTGGAGCCAGATGCCCGAATTATCATCGCGTGGGCTGCCGATCGCGGTTTCCGTTAATCCGACTGAATAGGCGTAAATCAGACCATTCTCGTGAATCGCGAAGTCACGAATATCGAAATCGACGTCGTCGCCTACGAAGTTCTCAACCGCCCCGGTGAACGGATCAACGAGCGATAGATCGTACGAGTCGATGCCAAAGGTCTCGAAGGGGCTGATCCGAGTACTCACGAACAAGCTGACATCACCGAGATGGAAGTCGATCTCGCTCGAAGGCTCGAGCAGAATCGGGATCTGAGGAGCGTCAAACGTCGATTGATAGTTCGGAATGCCCGAAAATGGAGTGACAATGTGATCTTCCGCGATCCGCCGGACAGAATCGACCGGCTCTAGTCGCAGGTCCGGATTCAGCGGGTTACGTTGGAAGAACTGCTCGAGTTGCTGGGGGATCTGTGCATCTGAAGAGACTGCCAGGAAGTAGGCACCGGGCGGCAGCTCGACCGTGCCGATGAACGGGTCGGAGGAACCAACTGAGCCGCGCGAGAGATCGTCGATCTGGGACGTACCAGGACGGCCAGGGCGGTCGTCCGCGATGTTGCCTTCGCGGCTGGTCAGGAACAGTTGCCCTGTGTTGTCGAAGATCGACATCACTGTGTTCGCACGTCCCAACCCGTCGGCGTAGTCCAGATCGAAAGCGACTTCTAGTGTAGAGGGGCTAAGCTGCACGTTCTGAAAGTTGACGTCAAACTGGAAGAAATCGACGTCGCCAGCGTTTTGCAGTTCACCAGCGATTCCCAACGCCGCTCGATCGATTGCGACGAGGTTGCCAAGCACTTGGGCATCCGCAACCGAAGTATCGACGTTCGTCCCTTCGACTTCAGCAGCCTCGCCCAACAAAGGCGAATGAACTGGCTGACCTTGAATCGAAATGCCGGTTTCCGCGAACGAGATGCTCGAGAAGCGAACCGTTGATCCTGGAACTTCATCGATCTCACGGAGACGAATCTGCAACTGGTATGCACCTGACGTCAATCCGCCACTAAGGTCCTCAAGATTCTCACTACTGCTGCGGATACGCAGATGATAGGTGTTGGTCGATCCCAGAGCTCCTGGCAGAATAAGCCGCATTCCCGGATCGCGAGGATTCGTCGAGTAGAAGTCTTCGCCTTCGAACGGAGGCGTCTTCTGCATCGGGCGAGCAATTCCGTCTAACAGCGTCGGGTCCGACAGCTCAGCCGCCGATAGGTTGGTGCTGTTGCGATCCTCCAGTGCCAATGCGTTGTTGGGATTCAGGCTCTCTGTATAGGAATTATCCGACCTAGCGAGCACCGTACCATCGACGTCGATCAATTCGATGATCGAGTCCATCGAGTGCGTGGTGCGATCGATGTCAAACCAAATCTCGGTGGCCGCGTCGGCCGTGAAACTATAGACGTCGAAATCGCTTCGATCGTTGAGAAAGCCATGCACCTCGAAGCCGAGCCGCCGATTTTCGTCACCACCCTTCTCATTCGGTGCGAGTTGGCCCAGGAACTGAGCGCTGTCTGTCGTGGAGTTCGTGCCCGGCGAGATAACCTCGCGCGGCTCCAATTCAGTCAACGTCTCGACGTTGCGATCGTGGCTGAACTTTTCCAGCGTGATGCCTTTCCATTCACCGGGTCGCCCCGCGCTGCCAAGTGATACGTCGCCGGTGATGTTGAGAACGGCCAGGAAGGCGGAAGTGTTGAATGCGTCGTTGCCGACGTCCAAGCGAACCTGTGTCGCACCGGCCGGAATGAAGGGACGCAGGTCGTACAGTTCGTCGTCCAACGATGCCGACGAACCGGGCAAAGCAGGATTCGTTGGAAGGTCGGAGACGCCGCCGACAGTGATGATACTGCCGTTGGTTACCGGTGGACCAACGATCGAATCGTCGCTGCCACCCGCCGAAGTCGTCAGTCTCGTCCCGTTCAAGGACACAGTCGTCCCACCGTTCGAAGCGGGATCGTCGTTGAAGGCAACACCCAACGCCATTTGCGCGATGAAGTTCGGATCGCCGGGTATAGCGGGTTGGGCGAACGTGAGTGTATTTGTGATCGAGCTTTGCGACCCTAAACCACCATCCAAGATCAGAACGCTCGACCGTGGCAGGGCGGCATCGGAGTAGATCACCGTCAATGCGACACCTTCGATGTTGTTCGGCAATCCCGTCGCCGTTTCGTCGATCGTGAACGTGAAAGGCTGTGGGGGTAGGAGTGGTCCAGCGTTCAGGATCTGATTTGCGACCGAAATGGCGACGATGTCGGTCACATCAATCCGTCCCACCTCGAAGTTCACGTTGTTCGAATCGTCAACATTCGGCAGATACGAAATCGGTACAGTTTGACCTTCGAAACGAATCGATTGTGGCCGGAACGCGGGAGGCGCCGGGAACGTCGTAGTGTCGCCGTTACGCGTCACAATGTGCAGGAAGGCCCGCTCGACGGTCGATGTAATCGGAATGTCCGCACTCAGCGTTCCTGTTGCATTGGTACCGACACCATCCGTCGTTACCCCCAGATTGCCGACCAGCGTTGCAGCAACAGCTGAATCGGGCTGCAACAGTTGCAAGCTATCTCCGATGTCGCGGGTTCGGGTCTGGACATCGCCTCGTGGATCAAATCCGGCTCCGATCGTATCGTCGTTCAACGACGTCAGTACGACCGGTGACTTGGGTTGGCCAAGGATCTGAATCGCACCGCCGATACGGTCGTTGATTTCGAGCGGCCGGCCAAAGGCACGTAGCCCAGCGTCGTCTGCGACGTTCGCGTTCTGACTGTTCGGATCTTGGCTGAGTAGTTTGACAACCAAACTTGACGTCGGATTGCTCTCCAAACGCAAGCCGCCAAAAGTATGAAAGTCGGGTACGTAGATCGTATCCTCGACGACGTGCACGATGTCGGTGTCGTCCCATACGCTCTGTGTCGTCAACGTTTGCCCGCGGACGAGCATGCCGTTGATGGAGTTATCCGCGAGGCGATTGTTGAAGATCAGCGGACCTTGATTGTCGCGGAAGCCTTCGAGCAGATCGACTTCGCCGGTGGTCCGTCCACTGTCCAAGTTCAACCGATGGTTGAGCGAGTTGACATTAACGTTGATCGCCGCGGACTGGTTGTCGCGGATGATGTTGTCGATAATGATCGGCTGCGCACCGCGGATGAAGATCGTGCCAGGCTCGTTGAAGCCACGGCCGAACCGACCTGGGTTTGTCGCTTCGCCTTGCCCACCGCGGCCCGTCGCGTTCCTTTCGAAAACCGAATTGGCAACGCGCGCCTCGGCCTGATGAATCTCCAATGTGTTGAATGCCGTAAACGTTCCTTCGGCGCGAGTTACACCGCCGCCGTGGGCGAAGAGCACGTGATCGAAGTGGCCACTGGAATACTCGCCCAGCATGATGCCGCCCCAATCCCCCGGAGCTGGCTCGTTGTTGGAGCCTGGCGAATTGGGACCGTCGTTGGCCGTATCGAATGTGCCGCCGGCTCCGAATCGATCGTCAAGCAGACTGGTAAACTTGATCTCCAGGCCTTCCTGACCCTCGGCGATGATTTGAGCACCGATGCCGGTTTCGAGCCTCGCTCCGTCCAACTTCACGACGATCGATGGATCAACCCCCAGACGAGCGTCGAGTCGCGGACGGCGGTACACAACAACCGGAACCAGCGGGCCGAGTGGATCGAGCGGATCGATGACGAACTCAACAGGATCGTCGAGCAATCCACCACGCGTCGTTCCGTCATCGACGTAGGTTGTGGTGAGGCCATTGAGCTGCGTTACCAACTCGAACGGTCCGCCATCGACGCTGCGATAGAGATTTCGAGCTACAAAGTCGTCCGCAACTTTTGGGATCTGTGCAAGCGCCACGGAACGATCACCGCCCGTGATCGGGATGGTCGGCGTCGCGTCGGAAATCGGCCCTTCGTTTCCTTGCAGATCGACGAATGCCAGACGGTAGCTGTAGTTGCCGGACAGCAATGTTCCGCCGGCAATTGTGTTGAGGGTGATCAAACCAACTGGCGGAAGCGTCGTTTCTTCGAGTGCCCCGCCTGGGGTTCCTGTGATCTGCAGGTTTTCACCAAAAACGTGAACGATATCCTGGTCGTCAAAACGTCCGGAAACGGTCATCGTTCGAATGTCATTGCCCGCCGGAGTTTGAATCCGCACGAACAGACCGTTTGTGCTGTTTTGGCTGATGTCGTTCCCGTAAATGTCCGGACCCACACGGTCGTAGTCGGAGGTGAACGGGAACTTCTGATGACGCGGAGCGTGGAAATTGGTCTCTTCAAAACTATTGGGGCTGGCCGACATCGCGGCGTCGGCGGAATGTGTGATCGTGTTGAAGGCGACCGTCGGCCGGGTGTCGATAATGTGAATGGGGTTGACGATCTGAGCGACGGAATTAATGACAACGTTCCCGCCACCGTACTGGATGTCGGCATTGTTGACGTAGTTCAGGAAGATGCCTTCTTCGTCATAGACGAAGTTTCCGTCGGCCCGATCAATGTCGTCGCGGAAGAGCAGCCCACCCCAATCGCTCGGCAAGGGCGTGGTCACGAACGGGAACGTGTCGTTGCCGATCGTCTCGTCGTGGAACGACGTGAAGAAGACGTTGTTTTTCGGCGTCCCCAAGACCTGCAGCGCGCCGCGACTGCGGTCGATTCCTGGTGCCGAACTGCCTACGCCGATTCTGGCACGACGTAGTTTGAAGATGGCACCTTCGTCGATCATCATCGTGACGCCTTTGGGAATCTCCAAAGTCGTGCCGTCTTGCAGCGGTTGCCCAAGGCTGTTGAAGCCGATCTCAAATGCTTCCCGATCGGTCAGCGTTGTGTCGTCGCTATCCGGGTCGTTCCCGACCACTCGGACGATGTCGCCAGGGTGCGAGGTGCGCACTGCGTTGATTGTGTTGGTATTGGCAAGGTTACTGAACGGTCGAGCCAAGCTGCCGTCTGGATTCGGAGGAGCCGTCTTGTCAACAAAGATCGTGCGACCAAGCACATCAATGCCCGTGAAGTCCGGCGTGAGAGAGATCGCTTGCTCGCCAATGAACGTCACCTTGGAACCGTTTGCCGTCGCCGAGATCAAGAAGCCAGGTTCCAGATTGATTGCGTCGGCAATACGGGCTGCTACTCCGGCGGCGCTGAAGCCGACAACGTCGATGCCGTGATGTCCCGGCGTGACAGAGCCGAACTGATTGATCTCGAAGTTTCGGATCGCTCCTTGGCCATCGGTCAGCGTGATGACTTGGCCGTCCACCAACCCAGCACCATCGGTCATCACATCGAGCTGACGATGTTCGTTCTGTGTCTTGAACCAGAAGTTATAGACATCGCCAGGGATTCCGTCGGCGTCACCGTCGAGCGGCGTCTGTGTCGTGGAACTCTCATTGTCGGCGGAATTAAACGCCGATGGAAGCAGGTCGAAGTTGTCGGCATCAATCAAGCTGAAGTCCGCATCGGGACGGAAATTCAGTCGCAGATCGTAGGGGCCTTGCGTTGTACCGCCGATCCCGCTGTCTTCGATGATCGGATCGTAGATGTCGTTGCTGCTGGCCGAAACACCGACGTAGTACGTGCCGGCACCAAGCTCCACTTCGATATACGAATCGTTGCTATAGTAATCGTCGTTGCGAGCGATCAGTTCACGGCCCGTGACGACGCCGTTGGCATCGACGATCTCGCGATACAGATTCAAAGAAGTATCGAGAGAACTGGCGTTACGTTGCCGCTCGGCAAACGTCTCCGCGGTGAAGATGCCTTGCTTGCCTTCTGGAACGTCGATCGTGAACCGATACAGATCGATGTCCTTGCTTTCGGGGCGGAATAGCCTCTGCAGGTGTGTAATATCGGCGTCGCCGGGGAAGATCGGCTCGATCGCGTTGTCGAAGATCTGACCTTGATCAAAGCCCAGCACGGTTGTCGGCGGCAGATCCAGCCCTGTGCCTAATCCCAGGAATCGCTCCGCCACCTGGAATGCGGAAAGGAACCATGAAAGCTCGCCCGGACTCTCAAGCCCAAACTGATCGTTCCAAACCTCCGCGCTATCCATAATCAACGCATTGCCGACGCTTGTGGTACCAGTAATCGCGGTAATCCCGCCGGCGCTTGAGTTGACGTTCGGATCGACAGCCCGCAAGTCACCGGTCGCCACGATCAAGGCATCCGGATCGAGCAGGTCGTCTGTCTCGATAAAGTGAATGCCGGCGTTCTGGCCAATCAGCTCGAAAACTTCGCGGGCTCGCTCTTTCTGTGTTTCGGTGATCAGATTGAACGCTGGTTGCTGCCCGCCTTGGATGTCCGGAATCGTTCCGTAGATATTACGGAAGATGTAGCGAATCGTTGTGATGCCAAAGTCGGTGTCCTTTTGATCCCCCTCGATATGCTCGTCGCCGACTCCGCTTTCGGAGATCTCGCGGTGACCTGGCTCCTGCTTCGAACCGGGGAAGTCCAGCGGGAAGAGCTGCGGATCGATCGCCGATGACAGCAACACGCCTTGAGTCGTCAGCTCCAATGCCGTCAGGCCGCCTTCAAGTGTAACGTCGTTGTCGTTCGCCAGTCGAATCAGATTGCCGCTGGCGGTTGCCGTCACGTTCAGGTTCGTGAGTGTCGTTGCCGTGGTGATGGCGTTTACAATCGCACCCGTGATGTTGTCACTGGTGTTGCCCGGCCCGAAGAAGATCGGTGTATTCCCGACGGTTACGGCTCCGTCTTGATCGAACTCGAAGGTCTGAGCAACACCGTTCTTGTCGATAATCGTAAAGGACTGACCGTCGATGAGATCCGCCCCCGCACCGACAACGTCGATGACGGCTCCCGTGTCGAAGGCATCGCTGAGATCGGTCGCCGTATCAAAGCTGGAGCCGAGACCGGCCAGTTTGACCGTGAAATGATTTGCCACCGAGGTTGCGATCAGTTCCGTTGGATTGCCGCTAGCGATCGATGCAAGGAGTAAGGCGGCGGCTCGACCGTCCAGGTTAATAGCATCGACCAAGTCCTGAGCCGTACTCTCGTTCCCGGGATTGATGTTCAAATCGACCGTAATCTGATTGCCTGTGACAACGACATTCGGCTGGCTGGGCCCACCGTGATCGCTCGTCGTGACCGAAACACGGATAGCGCTGCCGAATTGTTCTGCCGTCAGTTCGTCCGACTGGAACTGAACGATGACATTGCCACCCGAATTGAAATCCGAGTTGGCTTCGACGGTCAAGCCGACCGAGAACGGTGCTGACGGTTGAGCTTCGTCGGTACCGACTCTCAGGCGGAAGACACCCGCCCCAACAGGTGCTTTGAACGCGTGCTGCCCCGTACCTGTGCCGACGATGTTGGCGATGCTGACCGGCGTCGAGTCTGGCGGCAACGCCAACGCCAACTGAAACGTGTCCGGCGTGCGATTGACGACGAAGTAGTCAACTCCCGGTTGAAGCCCCGTTGGCAATGTGCCCGTCGAGTCAACTCGGACAACGTCGCCGTCTACCAGTCGGTGGCTGGGACTCGTTATGACGTCAGTGGCCTCATCCACAACGATCGTCTGTGAACGCGCCAGTTCCTCTAAGTTGCTGGCGAACGTCAGAACGGCGGAAGCAGTGGCCGGGTCGTATTGAACCGAAGTCGGAACGAACACGTCGTCGTCGGTGTTCTCAACGGTCTCGCGCGTGAAGAATAGCTTGTAGAAGTTTGAGTTCTCAGCCGAGTTCACGAAGTGATCGACTCCGCGAGAGACCCCCAGAATCCCAGTGCTGAGTGTGACCGTCGCGTTCCCAGTTAGAGTCACGCGGTCCGACGTCGGCACTGCTTCGATTCCGAAGCCTGGTGTATTGTTGATCGCGTCTGCCAAAGCGAGGGCAAGCTGTTCAGGCGTCGAATCGGCGTTGAAAATGACTCGGCGACCGAGCGGCGTGACAATCGAGTTGTCAATGTCTAGCTCGAAGGTCTCAACCTGCCCTAGTCCATTGGCGATGGTAATCGTGTCGGTGTCGGCAAAGTCCGGCCCGTTGAAGACAACATCCGGAGCGAATAGCTTGTCGTTGTCGAAGTAAACAACAAGCTGATCGCGATCTTGTACAAGCTGGCCTGCAGCGTTGCGGCTGACCGGCTGCGGCACGACCGAACGGATCTGAGGAGCGAGATCCAGCTCGAAGAAGATGGGGTCGAAGTCACTGCCGTTATCTTCGCCATCCTCAGTCAAGTCGCCCAGTGCACAGCCTGCGAAAATACGCCCGTTGACAGTAACGGTGCAGTCGCGGTTCGTGCTGCGTAACGCTAACAGAGGATGCTCGCCAAACACGTCAATTCGATAGAGATCGTCCGGAAGCGAATCCGCGAAGCGGACGATGATTTCGTTCCCGTTCGGAGCTGCCGCCGGTCCAATGAATCCCGGCTGAATCACGATATCGTTCGCGCCAGACAGTACAATCGCTGGAATCTGTGGCTCGCTCGGATCGTTCGTGGCGAGGATTTGATCGGGATTGCCCGACAGGATTTCAGCACGAACCAGAGCACTTGAGTCGAGATTCGAGTTCAGTGCGTTAACGAGATCAAGAGCCGTGGTCTCGTTGAAGGGATTCGTGTTCAGACGCGCGGAAATCGCCTGTCCATTGACCGTGATCGTTGGGGCTCCCGGCGCGCCCTGGTTACTCCGTGTCAGACTGAGACTAATGCCGTTCTGGTCTTCGCCGAGGCGCACGGCCGTAACCTGGATCTCAACTGCACCATTGGTTCCGAAGTCAGAGACTGTCGTTGCTGGCGCAAAACGCCCGTCGTTCGCGCTGCGAGCGATTTGAATGCGGCCTGGATTGTTGCGCAAATCGTCCGCGTCGAAACGCTGATTCTCGTCGAATTTGAAGACCAGCTCTTGCGGAGCGACGTTGCGGATATCCGTTTGGTCAAAGCGCAGCAGCACATCATTGTTGGGTTGGATACCGATTAACTGCGGACCGACGGCCAGCAGCTCTCGCCGCTCCAAAGTTTCTAGAAGCATCCTGCGTAGCTCGTTGTGCTGCAGTAGCTTACGCCGCTTCTTGCGGAGTCCCTCTCGTCTCGCTAAAGACGTTCGGTTGCGTTGGTTGGACATGAACCAAGCCTCAGAAAAGTTGCACGTGCCGGAGGAGGCAACAGCCAGAAACCGAGGGTGTTACATATGAATTCAATACACCCCGCGCCCACACCGATCGACTGGTCCGGCTCTGGGAGGGCGGAAAAACACGTAAAGTCATTACTTCTATGGGATTCTAGCGATTATAGTTGCTCAAGAAGGCGTTGCAAGAAAACGGAAGAACGCCCAAGTGTTTTTGCCTAATTTGCCGATCTAACCACCCACACAGGCAGTTGTAGGCCTCATGACGTGTCTTCATGGAGTCAGTCCATAACTGTTTTATGCACCCACGAGAGTGGGTGACGTGCGTTCCTCGATCGCCCTTTTGACTGCTCTCAACGCACAGAAGTTCCGTCTTCCCCGGATTGCTGGGCAGAACGTTTCGAGGGAGGCCGAGCTAGAATAGCGGCTGGCAACTAAACTAGGAGCCTCGCCTGTGACCTTTACGATCGCCTGCCTGTTGACGCTGATTTCGGTGGACCCGCTGCAGCGCTTCGAGGCGACGCAGCCTCACATGGGGACCTCCTTTGCGATCTCGCTTTACGCTCCCGATAGGGCGACAGCAGACAAATGCTTCGCTGCGGCCTTCAACTGCGTCGCCGAGCTGAACCGGATCATGAGCGACTACGATCCGGAAAGCGAAGTGAGCCGACTATCCTCATCCTCGCCACACGCGACGCCCGTCCAGGTCAGCGATGACCTATTCAAAGTTTTGTGGCAAGCCCACCGTCTGAGTGTCGAAACTGAAGGTGCATTTGACGTTACGGTCGGTCCACTCACGAAGCTGTGGCGACGCGCACGGCGCCGAAAGCAGCTACCCGATGCAACACGTCTCGCGAAGGCTCGCGCGTCTGTCGGCTACAAACTGCTCAAGTTGGGGCCAGACGACCAGACGGCCCAACTAGTTCGTGCGGGAATGCGACTCGATTTGGGCGGTATCGCGAAGGGGCACGCGGTCGATGAGGCGATGGCAGCAATTCGAACGTTTGGAGTGACTCAGGTCCTAGTCAACGCTGGCGGCGACATCGTGATCGGAGACGCACCGCCGGGAGAGCTCGGCTGGAAAATTGGTGTCGCCGCACTCCAACCCGACGAGCCGCCCAGCCAAGTCTTAACGCTCGTCGACTGCTCGGTTGCCACCTCGGGTGACGCCTGGCAGTACGTCGAACTCGGCGGCAAACGCTATTCCCACATTCTTGACCCTCGAACCGGGCTTGGCCTGACTCGACGAAGCAGCGTCACCATTATCGCCCCTTCTGGCCTACTCGCTGACAGTCTCGCGTCGGCCGTCAGCGTTCTTGGTCCTGAGCGAGGGATAGAGTTGCTCGACAAATCGCCAACGATTTCGGGAGTCATGATCGTGAAGGCCGGAGCCGAGACACTGACGCATACATCAAGCGAGTTCCCCAGCGTCGATTAGGTGGTTACTGCCGGAACTTTATCTGCAACGCGCTAGCTTGCGGAGCCCGTGTCGGCGTCCGACAATGTCGTTTCACTCATTGTGGGCACGACATGTTTGCGAAGCTGGATGTTTGCGAAGCTGAATACATTCTCGCTGTTGGGCATTGAGGCTTTGCCTGTTGAGGTCGAAGTCGATGTCTCGCCGGGCGCAGTTCCGAAGACGGTGCTGGTAGGGTTGCCGGAAGCGGCAGTTAAAGAGAGCACGCATCGAGTCGTTATCAATCTCGCGCCGGCGTGTTTCCATTCAGATAGGTAACCGAGGAATCGCCAACAACTGGTAGGATCTCCACAGACTCTAGTCGGGTTCTTGGCTGATTCCCACTCCCGCCGGTGTCCACGAAGTAGCACACAATCTTCTCAATTACACTCCTCAATAATTCCGCTTTTCGACGATCCGAGGCATCACCGGTCACGGCGTTTTTTGCTCTCGCAATTGCTTCTCTTCGGAGTTCCAGTTCACCCAATACCGAGTGGAGATCGCAACTAAGGTCGTGCAACTGATCCCGGATATCGCTCATTTCGGATTCGAGACGCACAATCTTGGCATTTGCCTTGTCGATGGCGCCGGTCGCCGACGCCGACAAATTCAAGATCCGCTCCGTCAAACTCGTGTGCTCGTCATCCAGTTGTTGCAGCCTCTCTGTGAGTTCAGGTATACGCTCTTTGTGAATGAAGATGTAGAGAGCGACAATTGGCATGATGGCACGTTCTCGTTGCGACTTAGTTGGTGGCGTCTTCCCGTAAGTGCCATACGTTCCACAGAAGTATGAACGATAGCCGTCGGGGGAGTTCCATGCCCGCATCGGCTTCTGGTGACCACCCCCCAGACTTTGATCCAGCACGAGTGAGAGAATCGGGGTTAAGTAATTCGACTGTGTTCTGGAGGCTGAGGCGTAGCCGAGGCCGGAGGAACACAGCCGGCCGCATAGGCGGCGGGGGTTTGATAGTCTAATGCACTGTGGATGCGGCGATAGTTGTAATCCAGCTGCCAGCGGTCGATC
>PBSM01000252.1 GCA_002726245.1 Planctomycetaceae bacterium
CGCCGCTCTGCCTCACGGACCCAACCATCGCAAATTGTGGAAACTCTTCCACGATCTGATTTCCCTCGCCGCATAATCGTCTAGAGTGCAGTGTCTATAAGGACAGCGTCGTAAGCAAGGAAGCTGTGATGGCTTTCGTTGGCGTGTACCTAGTCGAAGACTGGCCTGGCAACGCGAAGCCGAAAAGCGTCGGCGTTACTGAAAAGGATGGAGAACTCAGCTTCTCGTATTCGCTGCCAGATAAGAAGAGTGAACTTCGCTTCGTGTTGTCGAAGATCCCAAACTCGAAGAAGCATCTGTATCTACTTTCGATCCCCGGCCAAGACGGCACGAACAACGCGAACATGTTCTTTGTCGGCCAAGCCGAGAACGAACAAACGCACATCTGGGTCGTGCACTCCAACTGACCGGTTGCCAAAGGTCAGCTGGACTTCAGTGGTGGCAAAGCCAAAGCCGAGGACGTCAAAAGTTTCTTGGCAAAGCACGCAGACGCGTTCGTGACGGCGAATGAACCGCAAGTCACGCTTAAGAATCCAAACGGCTAGATCATCGCTGATATTCGTCGTCGTGCCGTTCTTCATAACGAACTCGATGCTTTTCTCCATCGCAGCAGCACTGCCACACAACTCCCTGCATTCGATGACTCGGTGATTACTGGACAGGAACTCTGATCGGAGTATCTCCTTCCTCACTGATCAGCGTGAAGTTCGCATTGCGGAGCCCATTGGTACCGACCGTGCATCTCAGGACACTCGTCCTACCATCGTTGTAGCGTTCAGGGATTGCCTCAGTTCCCATATCTGACGAGCCGCTTGGCTCGATGGGTAAACCACCGAAGTACACGGTCGAAGGTCAGGAAGTGTTTCTGTGTTGCGACGGCTGCGAAGACCGGCTTCTCGAAGAGCAGCAACAAACCTCGCCAAACTAAGGCGGAATAGTCGTTGCCAAGCAGCTACGGGCCATGCACTGGCTGGTAGAAATCTGTCGGTCCAGCAATAAGCCAAGAAACGCTTGCTCGCTTGACTCGATTACCGTGGCTGGACCAAGGCTCTTCTATGATATGGTCGTGGACGGTGCTCGCCCGCGGGTTGTCGGACTCGGGCACACATCTGCAATCGACTGTGCAGCCCTGGTCACGGCAACGCAAGCGGGAAACAATTTGTTTGGCGAGCCTACGTGGTGAGTCATGACGCGAATACCACGAGTGTGCATCCTCTTTGCTGAACCATGACGAAAGCCAATAGTATCTCACTTCTAGAAGTACGCGGCGTAGGTCGTCGAGAACCGAACAGAGACAATTGGCTCCTGCGGGACATTGCCCTCAACTTTGAGGGTGGCTCTCGACTTGCCATCGTCGGGCCGACCGGTTCCGGTAAGACGCTATTGATGCGAGCACTCGCACGTCTCGACGCCATCGATGCAGGCGAGATTCTGTGGAAAGGCAGCCCGATCTGTGGCGACGCCGTCCCACACTTCCGAAGAGAAGCCATTTATTTGCATCAACGTCCGGCACTCTTTGAAGGAACCGTCGAGGATAACTTGCGGTTGCCATTCACACTGGGTAGCCACCGTGACCGCGAGTTCTCTCGTGAGATAGTTTATTCTCTTCTGGCAAAGGTCAATCGTGCGGAGAGCTTTCTCGAACAATCGGCTCGTGACTTATCTGGTGGGGAAGCACAGATCGTTGCCCTGCTACGAGCAATCCAATTACAGCCCGCCGTGTTGATGCTCGATGAGCCTACGGCGGCACTCGATGACGCATCGACAAAGATGATCGAACAACTGGTCAGCGATTGGTGTGACAAGTCGTCATCAGAGCGAGCCTTTGTGTGGGTGAGCCACGACAAACAACAAGTTGGTCGCTTAGTAGCCCAAGTCATGGTAATGAGCGATGGTCGATTGGCTGCTGAAGCGGACCAACGCCGGGAGCAGTTACCATGAAGTATCTCGAACTATCGTATCTCGACGTTGGTTTGGCTGCTGCACTCATCATCATCAACGGCGTAATTTCGATTGCACTCGGTCTGAAGCTTGGCCGCTTACTTCTGTTGGCATCCGTCCGTACGATCCTGCAATTGCTGTTGATCGGGCTGGTGCTCGAATCCGTGTTTTCTCTAGACAAATGGTACGCTGTGCTAGGAGTGCTGCTCGTGATGACGATCATCGCAGGCATCTCGGCAGTCGGTCGTACGGAACGCCGCTTTCGCGGAGCCTACATCGATAGCTTGATTGCTGTTTCATGCAGTTCGTGGATCGTCGCCGCTTACGCACTGCTGGCAATCATGCGAGACATTCAGCCGTGGTATCAACCACAATACGCGATCCCGTTGACTGGCATGATCCTTGGGAATTCATTGAATGGCATCTCTCTCGGCATGAACCGATTGACCGAGCAACTGGCCACTCATCGCGATCAGGTCGAAGCGATGCTAACGCTGGGAGCCACACGCTGGGAAGCAGCCCGCAACAGCGTTCGGCAGGCGGTTCACACGGGCATGATCCCAATCATCAACGCGATGATGGTCGTTGGCATCGTAAGTCTACCAGGCATGATGACCGGCCAACTGCTGTCCGGCGTTTCGCCTCTGCAAGCCGTGCGATACCAGATCGTCATCATGTTCTTGATCGCCACCGCCACCGCTCTCGGCACGGTCGGCGTTGTGCTGTTGAGCTACGGCCGCCTATTCAACGCCGACCACCAGTTCCTCGATACGCTGATCTCGAAAACCGGGAACAAAGGCAAAGGGCAGTAGAACTCTCCAATAACAATGCGTGGGTTAGGCTTCGTCCGTCAGAAGCTCTGACGGAGAACTACCATCGACTTCTATCACCGTGAGGTCATCAGAGTGCGTCCAGCGGCCGTTTCCGTCTTTGCTGCAGACGGCCACCATTGTGATTTGTCCTTCTTGCTCGTCAGGGATGAGGTTGCCGAAGAACACACCGGGACGCGTTGATTTGTATGCCCCGAATCCGGTGCCCAGGAGGACGTATTTCTTGCCGTTTCGTTTGCTTTGCACAATCGTTGCCATGGTAGATCTCGGATCGAGTGGGCTAGTTGGTGGCAGTTGTGGCGACGAGGAAGCCGGCATTAATACAAGTCAGCGACTGCTGCCCGCGATCAATTCTGATCCGAGGGCACCTTGGATACGTTCCACCAGAGAGTAAGCCGTTGCAAGAAGTCGAGACGGGCTCCCGCCAGGCTGGCTTCTTGCAAGTCGGCTCGGTCCAAGCTTGCTCTCCGGAGATCGGTTCCCTGAAGCTTTGCTCCCTGCAGTTTGATTCCCACCAGGTTGGCTCTTCGCAAGTCAGTCCCCCGCAGGTCGGCTTCCTGCAACTGGGCTTGTCGGAGGTCCGCACCGTCTAGTTCAGCGTTCTGCAACCTGGCTCTCCGTAGGTCGGCCCAACTGAGATTGGCCTGCTGCAAGTTGGCGGCCTGCAGATTTGCTACCTGAAGGTTTGCTCCCGTTAGATCGGTGTTCTGCAGAATGGATTCTTTCAGGTTGGCCCCACACAGGTCTAAGCGCTCAGATCCATGTTCTTCGTGCCAATGTTCTATCGCGTCTCTACCAGCCCGAACTACTTCTATATGCTCGTGGGTTGCCATCGTGTTTCCTCCTGAAGGACGACGTTAGGCGGCACGGAAGCCAGCACGAATTGGGCTTGGTTTCGAGAGCCTCTCCAGCGTGGGACGTGAATCCGACAACGCCAAGCTGCCGTGCAAGTATTCTAAACAAACGTCGCGAATTCATGAACCCTCAAATATTGTGGTAGCTGGCTGAGGGCAGCACATCGGCATCAACGATGCTCATGTGGAATGGTCGCCCTCGTTGAGTCGATGCAACAAGACTGGTGAACCCACACGTTCATGAGCCGGTCAGTCTACTTCCCCAGGTCGATTTGTACCGCCGCCATGACTTCGGACGACAATGGCTCATCAAACATGTAACGAGTTTGTATCGGTAGAGACTTCGTTGCTACTGCTCCAGTAGAATGGTTGCGAGCAGGAATCGGACATGAAACAGACTTGCATCTCGTGCCTCGTTGCTTTGACCCTATTCGCAAACGCGAGGGCTGACGAATCGCCCCGGCTCACGGTAGCTCTCCAATTGTCCGTCGAATCGTATGATCCTAGAAAGCCTGCCGGGACGCTCACTTGCGTTGTTCACAATCGCTCAACGGAAGAGATTCAATTGCCTGCGGAATATGACGGACGGACACTCATCATCTATGGTGGCGGAAAAACTCACCGACACCCGTCAAGGCTTTGGAGGCCGAACAGGAAAGCAAAGGCACGACTACCTCTTGTGACAATCGGCTCAGGCAAAAGGGAAACAGTGCTTGAAATCTCGCTGAAGGATATTGTCACGCCCCAGGACGACAGATCGAGAGAAAGAGAGTGGGCATGGAATTGACCCAATCAAACCGAGCCGCCCAAGACGCCGATCCACGGTTGGCGGCGGCAGGGCTTTGAAGAGGGTGCCTCGTTCTTCGCGGAGTTACGGATCGGTGATGAGAAAGTCAGATCCGAAGTGGTCGTCTTGACCGTCGAGGTGCGGGACGAGTCCAACTATGCCTCCGATTCGGGACGTGCCTGACGACATCGAAACTCTACCGCTCGATCAGATCGAGGTGAGGTCGCACGTTAGTGGCCTTGTGAGATCGTTTCACTGTAAGGCGGCATAAATCGCAACGATTTTGGGGCGGCGAACTCGGCGTTTGCCCGCCCTGCTAAAAGGAAATTCAGTGCGGCGAGCCGGAGAAAGGTGTGTATTTCATCGTCGATCTTCTGGTGAACGGCGCGTACTCGATTAAAATCGCTATCAGAAGCTTGGGGGGAATGTCATCTCGCCGCTACCAGACGACCTCGCGTCTGACACGTTGCCCACCTAAACCTTAAGTGCGACCACTCTTGCTCAACTCCTACCAAAGGATTTCGCCCAATGACAACTTCTCGCCAAACAACACGCCGTGGTTTCCTCCAGGGTATTGCGGTCGCAGGGGCCGCGAGCATTATGGTTCCATCGACCAACCGAGCCCTCGGCTATCAGTCGGCCAACGAACGCCCTGTCTTTGCAACCATCGGCCTGCGGAACCAAGGCTGGGCCATCACCAGCAAGTCCTTTCGATTTGCTGATTTCGCCGCCCTCGCCGATATCGACTCGAACGTGCTGAGGGCCAACGTCGAAAAAACGGAAAAGGGACAAGGCAAAAAGCCTGATGCCTACAAGGACTATCGCAAGATCCTCGATCGAAAAGACATCGATGCGGTTATGATTGCCACGCCCGATCACTGGCACACGAAGATCGCGGTCGAGGCAATGTACGCGGGCAAAGACGTCTACTGCGAGAAGCCGCTCACGCTGGCCATTGACGAAGGGAAGTTAATCGAGAAGGTCGTTAAGGAAACTGACCGAGTCTTCCAGGTTGGCACCATGCAGCGAACCGAATCCGGGCAGCGCTTCCTGCAGGCAATCGCCCTGGTGAAACATGGACGCATCGGCACCGTCAAAAAGGTGACGTGCGGAATCAACGGCATGAGCGCGTCACCCGTCATTCCGGTTGCTCCCGTTCCTGAAGGACTCGATTGGGATTTGTGGCTTGGACCAGCACCGAAAGTTCCTTATCGAGCTCTCCCTGAAATGCGAAAGGGTTACGGTGGTGGCGTACCGCTCTACAGCAATTGCCACTACGCCTTCCGAAACTGGCATGAATACGCTGGTGGGAAACTGACGGACTGGGGCGCCCATCACGTCGATATCGCATGCTGGGCAATCGGCGTCAGCGACACGGGTCCCAGCAAAGTGACACCGCTTGAATACACTTTGCCGGTCGAGCACAAGGATGGACATCCCGTGATCGACGATCAGTACAACGCCGCCACCAACTTCAGGATCCGTGTCGATATGCAAAACGATGTCGAAATGATTATCACAAGCGAAGGTGACAACGGCATTCTTTTCGAGGGCACAGAAGGCCGGTTCTTCGTCAACCGAGGTAAGATCGTCGGAAAACCTGCCGAGGACCTGAAGGACAGTCCGCTACCAGAAGGAGCGATCGAAGAGGTTTATGGTGGAAAAGTCAGCGAGAACCATACCGCAAACTTCATCGAAGGTATGAAGTCTCGAAAGCAACCGATCTCCGATGTGTGGTCGCATAATCGCATGCTCGAAATATGCCACCTCTCCAACATCGCTATGCGTTTGGATCGAGAACTCAACTGGGATCCGGTTAAGCGCGCAATCGTCGGCGACGCCGAGGCAAACTCGTTCCTCGTGCGTGAAAACCGCAAGGGTTACGAAATCAATATGTAGTCTTCCCAGCAAGGCCTTTACCGACACACTTCGCGACAACGAGCGCCGCGACGCAGCTCCGGCAAGACGACTTTGATTCGACCACTAGCTGAACAACAAAGGGTCCTACAAATCAAACTGGCGCGGTAGGATGTGCCCGGCCGGTAGGAACGTGCGATACAGAATGCGCGAACAGCGCGGTTTGAAACGAGACTTACCGAAGCGACATGAAAAGAAACAGCACTGAGTACTGTCGATGTGTGATGTGGCTCATCGTTTTGCTGTGCGCGATGGGGGGAGCCGCAAGAGGGCAGAACGACAATGACTCCAAGCCTGATCCCTCGGAAGAGCCAAAGGCGGCTGACGTCGTCGGGAGTGAATCGGCACTCTCGACGCTCGACCAGTTGAAAGAAGCGGGAGCACTCCGATCAAGTTATCGGAAGCACCAGCCGCGTTCAGTCGGAACAGAAGCTCCGAAGCCGGCACTCGCGGCATTTCGAAAGAACGTCGAGCCGGTCCTGAAGAAAAACTGTGTTCAATGTCATGGGCCTGAGACTCAGGAGGGCAGTATTCGGATCGACAAGCTGGACCCAGATCTTCTGCACGGAGATGATGTGAATTCGTGGCTCGAAGTGCTTGCTGTCTTGAGCAATGGCGAAATGCCTCCAGCGGACGAAGCCGAACTGGCGGACGAAGATCGCAGCAAAGTCGTCGAGTGGCTGTCCTCCGAAATTCAGGTCGCGTCAGCTGTGCGTCACGCTGAGCAGGGGCACTCGTCGTTCCGGCGAATGACTACTTACGAATACAACTACGCGCTGCAGGACTTGCTGTCGCTTCCATACAACTTCGCCAAAGACTTACCGCCCGAGGCGAACTCGGAAGACGGCTTTGAAAACAGCTCTGAGATGCTGCACATGTCGGCCATCCAGTTCGGCGCTTACCGCGAACTGAGTCGTAACGCCCTGAAGAGAGCAACCGTGCAGGGCGAGCGGCCGGAGCCGATCTACTGGGGCGTGTCCATGACGGCTTCTTCGGCCGTCGAGTGGGCGAAGCAGGACGAACAACTGGAGAAGATCAGGCAGCAGTACAAAGACGATCCAGAAAAACAGAAGCAGGAGCTGGAACAGCAAGCCGCACGGTTTCGGGCCCGGCCGAATAGTGCTCATTACAAGAACCTGACTACCGGCCTGATCGCAAGAGCGTCATGGAGTTACGGCGGTGCAAAGTACGCATGGAGTCCGACGAAGACGCGGCCTGACATTCCCGCAGGTTTCGATCACGTTGCCATCATTCCGCCGAGACAAAGGCTGATTGTTGAACTTGGCGATCAGGTCCCTGAGGACGGAACGCTTCGAGTTCGCATCCGGGCGTCGCGAACGTCAGTCGAAGACAACCGCATTCCCAGCCTGCAACTGGAGTTCGGCTGGCAGGCAAGCAACGACTCGCAGGCCTCCGTAAGAATCAGCGACCACGATGTCGCCATCGATGCCGTTCCGGATAGTCCGCAGTTCTATCAGTGGGATGTTCCGCTGAGTGAAATCTACCCTCGCAATTCGGTGCGAAAGACGTCGAAGATGGGAGATCTGCCGAGCCCGTCTGAGTATCTGAAGCTTGTGAGCAGCTCGGTTTCACACGGCGACATTCAGCTTGATTACGTGGAGATCACAGCACCTGTTTACGAGCAATGGCCGCCGGACTCGCACACTCGCATTCTCATGGATAGCGCGAACAAAGCAGACGAAGCCGGCTATGCACGCGAAGTGCTGACGAGTTTCATGTCGCGCGCCTGGCGGCGGCGTGTTACACCTGTAGAAGTCGATCAGAAACTAGCCTTGTTCACGAAGATCCGCCCCGACTGCGATGGTTTTCAGGAAGCCATGGTCGAAGTCCTGGCGACAGTTCTCTCTTCGCCAAAGTTTCTTTATCTCGTTACCCGTGGCGTAGGCTTCCAGCCTGCGGAGAACCGCGGAGATACTGCCGAAGAATCGCAGGCTGAAAGCCTACGCCACGACGAACTGGCAAGTCGTCTTTCGATGTTCCTGTGGTGCAGCACGCCTGACGAAGAACTCCTGGACCTGGCAGCGAACGGACGGCTGAGCGACCGTGATGTTCTGATGAGCCAGGCCAAGCGAATGCTGGCCGATGCACGGTCACGGCGTTTTTCAGAACACTTTGTGCGTCAGTGGCTCGGTATGCAGTTGCTGGACTTTCTGAACGTCGATCGAAAAACCTACCCTCAATTCGACCCGTCTTTGAAAGAGGCGATGCAGGAGGAACCTGTCGCCTTCTTTCATCAGGTTCTGCAGAACAATCACAGCGTGTTGGATTTCATCCATGCCGATTACACGATGGCCAATGAGCGACTCGCCAGACACTACGGATTGAGCGACGTACATGGAAACCACTTCCGGCGAGTGAAGCTCGAGTCGCAGCACAAGCGAGGCGGTTTACTGACTCAGGCAGGTCTGCTGGCCATGAATTCAGACGGCAAGGATTCGCATCCGCTCAAGCGGGGCATCTGGATGCTCGAAAGTCTGTTGAACGACCCACCGCCAGCACCACCGCCGGCTGTTCCCGAGATCGATCTTGCCGACCCCGAGATTGCCAAGCTCACTTTGAAGCAGCGCATCGAGAATCATCGAAATCACGCCGCCTGCATGTCGTGTCACGAGAAAATTGATCCTTGGGGAATCGCGTTCGAGAACTTCGATGCTGTTGGAAACTGGCGCACGCAAATCAAGGGGAAACCAGTCGATGCGTCCAGCCTCCTGTTCAACAGGCAGAAACTTGATGGCATGGACGGGTTGAAGCGGTTTCTGCTTAAGAACCGACAGGACCAGTTTGCCCGCGCGATCGTTCATAAAATGACCACGTACGCCCTCGGGAGGCCGCTGACGTTTGGTGATCGCTCAAGCGTTGACCAGATAACAGCCGATCTTCGCAAGCAGGGGGACGGACTTGCTACAATTGTCACGTTGATTGTCACGAGCGACCTGTTTCAGTCGAAGTGATTTGACCCTCCCTCTGGCAGGGTCGAGCGCAGCGAGGGGAGGGCTGACCTGAGATTCCGCATACAAAACAAGAGCTTCCACAAGCGTCACCCCTCCACGAAAGCTCGTTCCTCGCTTTCGACCCTGCCAGAGGGAAGGTGAGGTCAAATGCAGCCAACATGAATCACCAACGAACCCCAACTGCAACGACGCGAGCCCGATCGTTGCGTGAGAATCAGACGAAGTCCGAAGGCTTGTTGTGGAGCATCCTGCGGGCAAAACAATTGTGCGGTTTGAAGTTTCGCCGGCAACATCCGATTGGCGCCTGGATTGCTGACTTCGCCTGCCCGGCGAAGGTGCTCGTCGTTGAAATTGACGGCGGATATCATGACTTGACGTCTGATGAAGATATTCGCCGGCAGGAGCATCTTGACCAGCTTGGTTGGACGGTTCTTCGCTTAACGGACAAGGATGTCGAGCAGGATGCCGAAGCGGTTGCTCGGGCAATCGCAAACGAGTTGAACCTTTCGTATGAGTTTCAGAGACGTAAGGCGACGGGGTCTGGCATGATGAATGTGAAAGTCCGGAAGAAAGGCAAACCGAAGTAACCCTCCCCTCGCTTCGCTCGACCCTCCCAGAGGGAGGGTGAAGCAATAGAAAGACGACCCTTATGAATACGAATCTCGCCTCGCTTGACCGTCGCCGATTCCTTCGTGGCACGGGGGTGGCTCTCGCGCTGCCGTGGTTCGAGTCTTTTGCCAGGTTCGCCGGCGCCGCCGACCACCTCGCCGGGCGAAAACGCCTCGCCTGCTTCTACATGCCCGACGGAGTGCCGATGCCGCTTGCCGAGGATCCGGCTCACAAAGACTGGGCTTGGTTTCCTCATGGCAGCGGGAAGAACTTCACCTTCACGAAATGCCTCGAGCCGCTGGAGCCGCTACGAAACGAGCTGACCGTGTTGTCTGGCTTCTCCCATCCCTCGGTGCGGAGCATTCACGGCCATTCGAATGCCGATCAGTTCCTCACCGGGGCTCCGACCGGGCCTTCAGGAGATTACAGGAACTCCATCTCTCTCGATCAGGAGTTTGCTGCTCACGTTGGAGATCAAACGCGTTTTTCATCGCTTGTCATATCGACCGATGGAGGTACGGGAACTCCGCGTGGCGCGCATACGACGTCGTTCAATCGAAGTGGTCGGGCCATACCGGCCGAGCACAGGCCGAAGCGAATCTTCGACATGCTGTTTGTGAAGAGCGATGACGATGCGGTGCGCCGGCTCGCGCTGAGTCAAAGTGCGCTGGATGATCTCCTAGCCGATGCACGTTCATTGCGGAAGACGCTGTCCACCCACGATCAGAAGACGCTTGATGAGTATCTCCAGTCGGTCCGCGACACCGAGATCAAAGTCGAAAAGGCAAAGCGGTGGATCAACATTCCGCTTCCCCAAGTCGATGTCGATCACCTGAAACTCGACATCACACCTGAAGATCCACGCGTTTATCTTCAGACGATGTTCGAACTGATCTACCTCGCGTTCAAGACCGATTCCACGCGAGTAGCGACATATCAAATCGGCCGAGAAAACGGTGTTGGTGTCAGCGACTATCTTGCACGAGCGGTCGGCTTCAACCTGACACACCAACTCTCACACAACACAAAGGAACCTGGCGGCTGGAAGAACTTCGGCACATACTGTCGATTCCTCAGTGAAAAATTCGGACGCTTCGCCAGCAAACTGAAAGCGACTCCCGAGGCTGGCGGAGACGGCAACATGCTGGACAACACGCTGCTCCTGTTCGGTTCCGCATCGAGCGCCTTCCACCTCTCTCGCAACTATCCATTGATACTGACCGGTGGGAAGAACATGGGATTCAAGAACGGCCAGTACCTCAACTACGGACCTGAGAAGCCAGCGGGCGGCCCCTGGACGGGCGGCCGAGAACCATGGCAGAAAGAGGTCACTCACGAGGACATCCCCCTGTCGAATCTCTTTGTCACGATGCTTCAGCGTCTCGGCGTCGAGACCGAAACATTCGCCGATAGCACCGGCACGATCGCTGACGTTTGACGAGTCGCGGTACGGACGCCGGTTACCCGGCGCCCCCCGCACAGATCCCTGCGAGCGGAACTACCGCACGGGGCTCCTACCTCAAGTAGTAACGTGCAGTCGCTGTTCAGGCTTCCCCTCGCTACGACGCTTTCGGTTATCAGCGGCGAACCGCCCAAACTCGATCAAGCGTGTCTTATCGGGGTGCAGTGTGGTGTACCTGCGTCAGTGGCGATACGTTTCCCATCCTCCATGACCGCGGGGTTCCGCAGTGTTTACCGAGAAGCTTGGCGAAGTGTTGACAGGAACTCCAGCAGGTCGGCTAGTTGTTGCTGCTTCAGTTTGGACGCGACGCCATCAGGCATCAGTGATATGCTTTGAGCGCGCTGCTCCTCGATCGCATCGTTGTCTATTTGAATGGTCTCTCCGATGGCGGTCTTTAGCGTCACGCCGGTGTCACGTCTGTCGATGACAAGCCCCGTGAGGACTCGGCCGTCTGCGAGCAACACGGCCTGGGCAACGTAGTTGTAGTTGATGGCACCACTGGGATTGACGATGTGGTACAGCAACTCCCGCTTTCCGTACTTCGTGCCGACGGACGACAGATCGGGGCCAATCATGTCACCCTGTTCAGCGACGCGATGACATCGTGAACAGGCAATGTCCTTGTTCTTGAAGAACAGCTCGCGGCCGCGATCAGCCTTGCCCGACAAGGAGAGCACTGCATCGACGTCCGGCGCTGTCGTCTTGGAGCCCGGGAACAGCTCTGCCGCTTTGAGGCGGACTCGCCGGTCCGCATGATTGTGAATCTGAAACGCAAACTCGGACGCCAGATCCTTCGGCAGGTTTCCTTGTTCCTGAATCGTCATCAAACGCTCGGCTCCTTGCGATCGGACGACAAGCAACTGCAACGCACGTCGCCGAACATCAAGCGGGAATGCATCATCGCTCAGAATTGGTCGCAGCTCCCGCTTGCCCTGTTCTCCGTCAAAGCTCGCAAGGACAGCTAAACCTGCCAAGGTCAGCGGATCACCGCGGTCCTTTCCGCGAGACAGTTGCAACACATCGGCGGCGAGTTTTCCGCTCGGCTCGAACTTCAGTTTGCCAAGAGCCTCTAAAGCTGCGGCACGAGCTTCGATCTTGATCGAGGCGTCCTTGGCGACAGCCATTAGGTCTTCCGAGAAACCGGGAAGCTTGCTCTTTGCGATCGCACGACTTGCAGCAGCGCGAAGTTCAGACTGCTGCAAGGCGGCCGCGACCGCTTGACGAAGTGCTTCGCTGCTGCGCAAATCCTTCCACGGACCGGCCACGCCGATTGCGACGCGACTCAGCAATTCTCGCGACCGCTGGGGATCGTGGTCCGCTGCAGCCAATCGCTCGACCATCAACTCGCCCGCACGTGGATCGTCGATCTGTGAGAGAGCCAAATCGGCGGCTTGTTCGACGAACTCTGACTCGTTCCCTTTCAAAAGGCGTCGCATTGCAGCAAGGGAGTCAGCACGCTGAAGAGCCCATGCCAGACCGATCACTCTCGATGCGGAATTGGATCGAGCCAGCTCATCGTCGGGACGCGGAAACGCGTCATTGGTAATTGTGGGATAATAAGGTGGCACCGCAACAGGCTCGTTGCCCCAGCCGTCTTGCTTTGCACTTTCCGCCAGCTCATTGAATAACGACCGAACGAAGTCGGGTTTCCGATTGATCAATGCCGCGCGGAGTGCTTCGAGGTAGTAGCGGTCGCGTCCATCCCATGACTTTGCCAGTCGTACGAGCGCGGAGCCGAATTGATCGGTCGATCCATTTCTGATTGCCATGATGAGGGCACGGCGAGCACCGGCATCCGGATCATCAACCAATGGCAGAATGTCGGACATGACCGCAATGACTGGTGGCTCTGTTGTGCGCGCCGCGGCGGGTGCGACAACTGATTCGCGTGTCGCGTCGCGCGCGAGGATTTGTAGGGCTGTCTCACGCAGACGGGAATCTTCGTTCCCCAACGCAGCGATCACATCGCTTCGTCCGGTGTGTGGGAGATCCGCGAGCGTGAACAGAGCCCGCGCCCGTTCGTGCGGTTGGCCTTTCTCAAACATCTTCATCAGTGCCGGTCGAGCATCGGCCCCACGCTCCACCAGCAGCTCGCGAGCTGCGAATCGAGTTGCCGCGTTCGGCGACCCAAGCGAGCCGATCAGTTCATCGGTAGCCGAACTCGCCAGAGTTCGGGATTTCTTTGGATGCCGCGCTGCCCGAAGTCTTGCGACTTCGGCTACATCTCTTGAGTCAGGCGTCAGTCTGTAGATTCTCCCAGTGTCCTGATCCGTAAACCGATTGCCGCCTACTCCGGCGTCATACCAGTCGCAAACAAAGAGCGAACCATCCGGAGCAACCGAAACGTCGATGGGCCGAAACCACGGATCGTCCCCCTTCAAAAGAATTTTGTGGTCGCTGCGAAAACCAGCACCGTGACGAACGAGCGGGTGCGCGTTGACCTGATGGGTTCCTGCATCGACCTGAATGACTGAGTACGCGATTGCCGCGGGCAACCGACTTCCTTCGTAGATCGCCAATCCGCCGGGCGCTCCGTTGCCAGTACCAACGATCTTGGGAATCACTCCCGGCAGCTCTTCCGCCCAGTGCCGAGCCGAATCCGGGTGCTGATAACCGTAGTTGCCTCCATCCATGATCCACGTCGTGCGGCAGCCGCGATTTCCATCGTCGTCATTGTCCGATGCGAACACGTTGCCGAACGAATCGACCGCCGCTTCGTAGTTGTTGCGATGGCCATAGGCAAGCACTTCCAGATTCGTTCCGTCGAGATTCACTCGCAGCACGGTTCCTGCTCGCGATGCACTCAAACGCCGTCCCGACTTGTCGGTAACATCAAAGGTCGGTTCGCCCATCTGTACCTTGTCGGCTCCGTAGCGCGCATCGCCGACGGTGAAATAGAGCTTGCCGTCCGGACCGAACGTCATCCCGTGCAAACCGTGATCACTGTCCGTTCCTCGAAATCCGGTCAGCAACGGATAACGCCGATCTGCGCGGTCATCGCCGTCGGTGTCTTCGAGAACCAGAAGGTCTGGCGAGTTGCCGACGTACACGCGGGCCCCGCGATAGCGTCCGTCTTTCCAAACCTCTTCGATGGCCAGCCCCTGCGGAACGGGGAAAATGTTGTCGGCAAAGACAGTCACCTTGTCGGCTTTTCCATTACCGTCGGAGTCGCTCAGAATTCTGATGCGATCGGCCCCATCGACTCGTTTGAGCGTCTCGAACTGCTTCTGCTTCATCCGGTAGTTCAGCCCTTCCGCAATCCAAACACGACCGCGAGAATCGATGTCCATCGCCGTCGGATTGTTTACCATCGGCTCGTTCGCCCACAGCGAAACTTCGAACCCATCGGCAGGCTGCAGGGACTTGAGTGAGTCTTCGGGCGATTGTTGCCCGTTTGCGATCGTACAACTCAATACCGTCCACAAAACGAAACAACGCACGGTGAGATTCCTTTGGTTGGGTTTGAAACTACAGAAGTGTAAACTAGACGATGTACGGAAACTCCTCTGACTCGTTTTTTACGAGGATAATCGGCGCGTCGGCGGGAGTGAAGATGGGGCTGGATGTTGACGAG
>PBSM01000253.1 GCA_002726245.1 Planctomycetaceae bacterium
ATCTCGGCCGAAGTGTGTGTTCAACGCCGGGTGATTCGGGAACGAATGACGGAAGATAGCGAGTGAGCGCGCACCGCAGGCGTCGATAGAAGAGGCGAACGTGAGCACCGCGTTAGGCTGCTGAGCGGTAGTAGTAGTAGTTCAACATTCCATCAAGTCGTTCGCGACGTTCGATCTTGCCCGCGACTTGGCCGATCTCACGTCCAGGGTCAATGATCTTGTTATCCAGTCCCTGGTGATTGCGTTCGCCGTGGTAGTAGGCCAGATACTGAAGAACGGTTCGACGCAGTGAAGCCTCGCCGAAGAAGATCATTCGATGTAAGCACTCGGTTTTGATACTCTTCATGAAACGCTCGAGATAGGCATTCAAGTTGGGACTTCGCGATGGCAAACGCACTGGTTCCGTGTTCTCGTTCTTTAAGAAGGCGCGAAATGAGGCACAGAACTTACTGTCGCGGTCCATGATCAGATAGCGTTGGCCGTTGAGAAAGCCGTCTTCACAGTCCGTCAGATTTCTGGCGATCTGCTTCATCCATAATTCATTCGGACTGGTCGTACAGCCCGCGAAATGCACACGACGCGTCTTCAGTTCCATCACGAACAGCAGGTAGAAGGTGACCAATCCTCCTCGAGTCCAAACTTCGATCGTTGTGAAGTCAATCGCTGACAACACGCCGATCAGTCATCGGAGGAGTAGGGCCACTGTGCCGCTGTCCACAGCCCGCCGTCAACGTACACGGTCTGCCCGGTCGTGAACTCAGCCGCGTCGCTCGCCAAGAACACAACGACCGCGGCGACGTCTTTTGCTTGACCAACGCGACGCATCGGAGTAATTGGCCCCCACGTTCCGGCGTAGTCTCCGGCTTCCAGCTTCGTCCGTTCGATCTCAATCGCGCCGGGAGCCACGCAGTTGACTCGGATGCTCAGCGGGCCGAGCTCGACGGCGCAAACCTTCGTCAAATTCTCGATGCCGCCTTTGGAAGCACAATAGTCAACGAGTGAGGGAAACGGTTGCTTGTTTGCCCCTGAGCCGATGTTAATGATCGCTCCGCCAGCTCCCTGCTCTTTCATCATTCGCGCCGCTTGTTGCGAACAAAGGAAACACCCCTTTAGGTTTGTGCGTATCGTGCGATCAAAGTCTTCTTCGTCGAGATCGAGCAGCGAAGCGAAGGTTTGCACACCGGCGTTGTTGACGAGCAGATCGAGTCGCCCAGCGTCGGCGCGAAGCTTGTCGAACATCGAAGTGACTTGATCGCCGAACCCGGCATCTGCTTGCAGTATCCAACTTCGCTGACCGGATTCCTCAACCTTCGCCGCCGTCGCCTCAGCGCCAGCTTGATCTCGGTTGTAGTTGATCGCGACATCCCAGCCCGCGCTCGCCAGACCATAAGCAATTCCGCGCCCGATCCCTTTGCTCGCGCCGGTTACTAAGGCGACTTTAGCTTCGTTGCTCACTCTTTAATCCTCTCGCAGCAAAGGTGGTTCAGGAATTCGGACACGGATCGCACGGAAGGCACGGATAAGGAAGACACTCTCGCTCGTTCCGTGAAATCCGTGTCATCCGTGTCCCAATCTCTCTTCTTCTCCAACGCGCAATACCGTCGGCAATTCGGCGAGATCAAGATTGCCGCCGGAAAGGACGCCGACAATGGTTTTGCCTGCGAACTGCTCCCGGCACTTGAACGCCGCCGCCAATGTGCCGGCGCCGGCACCTTCGGCCAAGTTGTGCGTATGTTTGAGAATCCGATACGCCGCGATTCGTAACTCATCTTCACTAACAAGAATCACGTCATCCATCAGCGCGTGCATGATCTCAAGGGTCATTGCGGCCGGGGCACGAGTTGCGAAACCTTCCGCCCAAGTATTCGCGGCATCCGTCGTCACGTGCTCTTTGGTTCGCCACGAGTCAGCAACTGCCGGAGCGTTTTCAGATTGAATTCCAATCACTTTCGCCTTCGGATAGCGATGCTTGGCGACAATGCAAGTACCGCAGACACTACTGCCCAAACCAATCGGAACGAGAATCACATCGGGCGCAGGCAACTCCTCGAACACTTCCCAAGCCATCGTGCCGACGCCTGCAATCAGAAGTGGCTCATTCGCCGAATGGACATAACGCCCGCCACGAGTCTCAACCAACTGCTCAACGTACCCCTTCGCCTCGTCGAAGTCACGACCGTATTCGATCAACTCCGCACCAAGGTTGCGAATCGCGAGACACTTGTCGGGGTTGGCCTTCTCAGGTACGACGATCGTACATGCGGCCTGAAAGTGCCGCCCGGCAAAGGCCAGCGATTGCCCGTGGTTCCCAGTCGATACGCCGATTATCCCGGCGGCACGTTCTTTCTCGTTGAGCGTACTGACGAAGTTGACTCCACCGCGCACCTTGAAGGCACCGACCGGCTGATGGTTCTCGTGCTTCAAGTAGAAAGGAAAGCCGAGCAGCTTCGAGAGCCCCGGCCACGCAAACAACGGAGTTGGCTTGAGCAGAGCATGAACTCGCGGCAACGCGGCGAGAACGTCATCGTAGGAAACAGGAAGCGTCACGTGAGAATCAAATCCTGCGCGGGCGACCACTTTTCAATGTCGTCCCACGGCCAAAGCGGGTAAGGAATGGTCTTGAACTCATAGTTCCAAAAGTCCGACGGTGCACATCCAGGTGCCTTGACCGAGTAGATCGCGGCGGCATGCTCGGAGTAAACGGCGCGGAAACCGCACGGGCTCTTTGCAACGACAACGGAAGCTTCGAAAGGTTCGAAGCCCGCGGAGCGAAAGAACTCCGGTGCAAAGTGTGGTCCGCTGCGTGTCGTAACGACAACGCGAACATTACTTTCGTGACGCAACACGACTGAGCGCCCCATATCGATCGGCATGTTCTTGCCAATGTGGCCGGTCATCTTAAAGCGAGCATCAAAGCAACGCTCCATAGCGGCCTTCACTTCAACCGTCGTTCCAAAACGATTGTCTCGGACACCGCCAAGACGCACAGTCACTTCCGCGCCTGGTGCAACCCTCGAACACTGCTCAACCACGTCGGGGGCAACGACGGTGACGAGAGCCTCACGAGACCAATCGTACTTCAGCATTTCGGCCAGAATCCACACGCTGTCGCCTGGCGCGCCAGAGGTCGTGGCATCGGCAGCGTCACTCAAAACGGTCAGGCCGCCCTCCTCGTGAGCCAGACGAACGGCGCCTTTCGCTTCGACTAGTTCGGGCAGGTACTCGCGCCGGCGTCGCCAGAACTCTTCCGCGATCGAGGCACACGCCTCGCGAGCCGCTTGCGGATCGTTGTCTGTGGTGACGAGAACGCTCGAGCCGAGTTGCGGGATGTCCATCCACGGTTGTACCGGAGCCATGCCAGCCGCAAGCACATTGGGCCGCCGCTCGAGTTCCACGACTCGCCGCTTCAGATCTGGCGCGATACCCGCTTCGGCTTCCGTGTTGGAGTTCTCAGCCGGAACGACGGCCGGGATCTTGCAGAAGGCTGCCGTTGGCGTCGCACCGTCGAAGAGCATTCGACGCAACACCTCAGCCCCACGTTGTCCAGTTTCGCTGATGTCGATGTGCGGCATCGAATGATACGTCACGAGCACATCGGCCGCGCGCACCATCTCGTTCGTGATGTTGGTATGCAAGTCCAGCGTCACCACAATCGGGACGCCAGGACCAACGCGATCTCGTAACTCTTCTAAGATCGCGCCCTCGACGTCGGGATGCTGCTCCGCAACCATCGCTCCGTGCAGAGCAAGCAGATACGCATCGGCTGGACCAGCCACTTCAATGGATCCGAAGAACTCTTCGTGCAACCACCGGAAACACTCTCTTGTTGCGGTACCGCTAGGCCAAGCCGGCAGTCTGACGAGCCCGACGATCTCTGGCACTTTCGGCCAAGCTCGCATTGATTGAATGAATCCGCCCAGCTCATTCACGTCTTCCATCTTCTCGACGAGATCATGGCCGCGACAAATACCAAACTCCTCAAAGTCCGCCCTCGTTGTGGGGACCGGATTCAAGGTGTTTGTTTCTTGCCAGAGTTGGCCGATGGCGACTCGCATGGATATCAATGTAAGAAGATTCAATCTGGTGGTGTTTCGCGGTCAGAAGCGTACCGTTGTTCGAACGCAAGTCCCGAAGGGATACAGGCGAATAGCCCCAGGTTTCAACCTGGGGAACGAAAAGACGTCGCCATCAACGAGTCCCAAACGGACGACGTCGGTATCCCGTTCAACCGACATGTTCCACTTCGAAAACGTACTGTGGATCGTAAGCGATGTTATGACGCTGCAACATAGCGAGAAACTCATCTTGGAATGTAACTCTCCTGTGATGTTCCCGCTGTGTTTGGATGTATCGTCGTACGGTCGGTATTTGCGATTGGCTAACCGTAAAAGCTCCATAGCCAGATTGCCATTCGAATCGCCTCTTCGTCTTTCGTTCGTCGTTGATCCACTTGGACGAACTGCCTTTAATCCGCTGCAACATGTCTGAGACTGAGATCGTCGGGCAGAAGCCTGCCAATATGTGGACATGATCTTCGATTCTGCCAATCTCAAGCAGATGTCCTTTCTCCCCCGAATGATGCCACCAATATACGCGTAGAGCTCTTCCGCTAGTGGCTCATGGATCGTCGGCTTCCGATACTTGGTGCTAAAAATGATGTGATAGGTGAGACTTGTGTAGGTACTCATGACGTGATCCGTGGATGGCAAATTGCGAGGCTAACGGGATAGGATTACGTCGTCCCTTTGGGACTATACCGTTAGTTTGGGATCTAAGTCCCCAGGTTGAAACCTGGGGCTATTTGCCTGAGTCCCTTCGGGACAACATTGCGCATTCGGTGCTCGTGTGCCATTTGTATATTCACCCGCGATCTGGTCACTATGGCTTCAAAACGATTTTACCCGCCAACGTCCCGCTCTTTTGCAGCGTGTTCTCTTCTTGCAACCGGTGAGCGGCGGCAGCTTCAGACAGTGGGAAGGTCTCGCCGATTTGAGCTTGCAACTTTCCTTCCGACATCCAGTGGTTCATGTCGTCGGTGCAAGCTCGCAACTCCTCGGGAGTCGCTTTGAACATGACGAGGCCGTGCATCGAACAGCCCTTCACATAGAAAGGGCCAACCGGAAACTCAGGCCGGGCGTCGCGTCCCGCCATCAGAATCAATCGGCCTCGTTCGGCAAGATACGACGTTAAAGCGTCGAAGTCCGGTTCGCGGAGCGTTTCCCAAACGACGTTCACTCCGCCCGGCGAGAACGCTTGGATAGCCTCCGAAATATCTTGTGTCTTGTAGTTCACGGCGGCATCCGCGCCGAGTTCTTCGCAGCGAGCACATTTCTCGTCGCTGCCGCCCGTAGCGATCACGCGTGCGCCGGCCGCCTTGGCCATTTGCACCACCATCGAACCGACACCGCCCGTGCCGCCGTGAACGAAGACGGATTCGCCGGCTTGCAGGTTGGCTTCGCGAAACAATCCGAGGTGAGCGGTCACTCCGACCAGAGCGCATGCCGCCGCGGTCTCGTCGGCTACATCGTCAGGAGTTGGATAGAGCCAGCATTCGTCAACGGCACAATACTCGGCGAATGTTCCTTGCCGTCCCATCAGGCCCTGATTTGTGCACCAGACCCGATCACCAACTTTGAATCGAGTGACATCCGGCCCGACTGCATCGACCGTTCCCGCGAGATCGCAGCCGATGACGAACGGCTTGGGCAATTCCCAATAGTTGGCACCGTTGCGAATGTATGTATCGACCGGATTCAGGGCGACAGCGCCCGTCTTCACTAGCACTTCGGCCCCGGTTGGTTTTGGCGTGGGAAGCTCTCCGTGGATAATGTTCGCGGCGGGACCGGTCTCGTGGATAAACGCTGCCTTCATGGATGTACTCACTCTTCGGAAGTTGCGGGATCACTCACGTCGTCAAACACCGATTCAACTGCCTCGACTCCTGGATCTGCCGGCGGGATCGGAGAGTCCTGCGTGTCGAATGTCTCAGCGGGCAGCGGCCCTTCACGGTAGGGCATTCCGGACTGATACAGGGCGAGTCGCTCGCGAAACTCCTCCTGATAGAAGCCTTCCGGATCGCTGTCGATCGCTTTCTGCTGGCATTCGGCCGCGGCTTCAAAGTCACCAGATTCGGCATGCGCGGCAGCCAACGTATCGATGAAGCTGCTGTTCGACCAACCTGTCAACTCACAAGCCCGCGTGGCATGTTCGACAGCAAGCTTCCCGTCGCGGAACTCATCGACCGGACATGTTGCCAACAACCACGCCTTGTTGTTGTGCGATGCCGCATCTTCCGGAGAAATCGCGAGCCGCTCCTCCACAGCCTCCATCGCAGTGGCGTAGTCACCGTTTGCGACAGCCGCTTGGTACTCTTCCATCTGCTGCTGACTGGCGTCCATATCGGCCTGCATCTGTTCAACGACTCCTTCAATCTCTTGAACCGCTTTGCGAGCGATCACAACGCCGACAGTAATCAAGCCGCCGCAGACGAGCAGCAAAACTCCGAAAATCGAGACGACGACGATGATAATCGTCTTCGTGTTGTTCGGCGGGGGCTGCGAGCCGGGGAATGCGTTCGGATCGTCCGAGAAGTTGTGAGGCATACTCATGATTCGTCTCACGTTGCGATAATCGGGGTGAACGACGATGCCATCTGTAGGACAGGGTTGTACTTCGTCCAGGAAGAAAAGACGGAGGTACAACTCCTTCCGACGTTGATAGGTAACCTGCAAGAAGTTGCTACCGTTTTAACGGATCGCCACGCGTTACGCCACGACGTCTTTGATCACATGCCCGTGGACGTCGGTCAAGCGGCGATCGACTCCGTTGTGGCGAACCGTCAGCCGCTTGTGGTCGATGCCGAGCAAATGCAGGATCGTGGCGTGAATGTCATAGACCTGCGTGGGATTCTCCCTGTCCAGTGGCTTGTATCCCCACTGGTCGGAAGGGCCGTAAGTCGTCCCGCCCTTGATGCCACCGCCACACAACCAGTTCGTGAAGACATACGGATTGTGATCGCGTCCTTTGCTGCCCTGCGAGCTTGGCATGCGACCGAACTCGGTCGTCCAAAGAATGATCGTGTCTTTCAACAGGCCTCGTTGCTTGAGATCCTTGATCAGCGCCGCCGTGCCAACGGCCATTCCGTAAGCCAACGGCTGGTGGTCTCGAACGATGTCTTCATGGCTATCCCAGTTTCTGCGTGGAAAGCTGTTATCGTTGCCAGACCAGATCTGCACAAAACGGACTCCTCGCTCGACCAACCGCCGCGTAATCAAGCACTTGCGACCGAAGTATTCGATCTCTTCGGGAATGTTGATCTCGGCTGGGTGCTTCTGCCCGATCCGGTCGAGCCCGTACATCTTGAGGATGTGTTCCGGCTCTTTTGAAAGGTCGAGTGCTTCCGGAGCACTCAACTGCATCTTCGCTGCCAACTCGTAAGATCGGATCCGAGCCTCCAAACGGCCATCACCCTCGCGTTGCTGTTCGTAATCGCGGTTCAGTCGATTGAGCAAAGCCAGACCGTCACGATCGCTGTCCTTGGTGACAAAGTCGGCACGCGGCAACAGATCCTCGATGGGATTCTCCCGCTGCGGAAAGATCGCCGTGCCCTGAGTATGCGTGGGCAGAAAGGCAGCTCCCCAATTCTTCGGCCCGTTCGAGGCGAAGCCGCGATGATCGGGAAGCACAACGAACGTGGGCAAATTGTCATTCAGCGTACCCAAGCCGTAGCTGATCCAGGATCCCATTCCGGGAAAGCCGGGATCTTGGAACCCGGTCGCTTGCAGATACGTCGCTTGACTGTGAACGCCCGTCTTACCAATCAGATTGTGAACGAATGCCATGTCATCGACACAATCTCCCAAGGGGGAAACCGCCTCGCTGATCATCTTGCGGGATTCGCCGTAGGCACTGAACTTGAACGGAGACTTCATCCAAGGACCAAGTCCGTTCTGAAACGCTTCGACCTTCTCGCCAAAGTCCGACTCTTCTCCGTGATGCTTCTCCAAAGCCGGCTTGTAGTCCCACAAATCGAGATGGCTCGCCGCGCCTCCCATGAACAACTGCACAATGCGAGTCGCCTTCGGTGGATGATGCAAGACCTTGACGACTCCGCCAGTACCTTGGTTGGGCAAAGCGGCGTGTGCCGAGTCTTTCAATAACATCGACGCCAGCGCCAAGCTGCCGAAACCGGCACCGGTTTGTTGGAGCATTGCCCGTCGGTCGATGGCAGGAGAAAGTTCATTCATGAATCTGATCCTAGGGACGTACTATTCCCAGTTGGTCGCAGATAACGCGAGCAAGTGTTTCCTTGATTTCGCGATGACGTGGAACAGCAACACACCGGCCATTCTCTGGGTTTCGGTATATGGAGTGTTTCCGACCTTCGCGATCCAAGTGACAACCGTGCTTCTCGATGTGACGGATCAAGTTGCGACGTTTCACGGAATTGTCACATCCACGGTGACCGTTTCCCAGATTGCACTACCTGCAGCGGTCGTGGCCGCGTTCGCTCGATAGCTCTCCAAGAGAAGTTCGACCGCCTCTTTGATCATCTCACGAGCTTCCTCGCGGTCCTTACCTTGGGTAACTGCGCCTGGCAGTTCTGGTACGTGGGCCATGACCCATCCATCCTCGATCTCTTCGTACACGACCGTGTACTCCCTTTGCTGAGTGCCCATAACATCGCCTTTCACATCAGTCCAAATACATGAATTCGCTTAAGTTGAATAAGACGCGGCATAGGTTATCGATTCCATGCTGCGCGGCGTACGCTTCCAATCGCTTCTGTTCCTGCTCCGTCGGAGACCTCCCGGCGACGAGTTGCATCGCGCGATCGATCTGTATGAGTAAGGTGTCACCTTCGCGTTGTATTCGTTCGGCGAAACGCTGTGACATGGTGAGATTGAACTTGTTGTTCAACAAAGCCAATGCTTGCAGCGACGTCAGAGTCTCGTTGCGTTTGGGAGTGCTCTGTGACGAATCGGCGCAATCGAGTGTCGTCATGTAAGGATCCGGCTGCGAACGAGCAATGAAGCGATAGACCGATCGCCGGTGCGATGCCCGATCTGTTGGGTCGAACTTGTGGTATTCGTAATGCGGCGAGTGATCCGTCTTTTCCAGCACGAAGAGGTAATAGCCGGGGCCTCCCATCGTCTGCTGTAGACTTCCGCTAACGGCGAGAGTTGCATCGCGGATCTCTTCCGCTTCGAGCCGCCGCCGATTCATTCGCCATAAATAGCGATTACTGCCGTCGATTGCGGCATACTTCGCATTGTGCGCCGAGACCTGTCGATAAACGGCGCTCGTCACAATCAGTCGGTGCAGCTTCTTTAGCGACTGGCCGTTGTCCCGGAACTCCGCCGCTAGCCAGTCAAGCAACTCGGGATGCGAAGGCAATTGCCCCATGCGGCCGAAGTCGTTTGGTGTTTCGACGATTCCCTGGCCGAAGTGATACAGCCAGACCCGATTGACGATTGATCGCCATGTGAGCGGGTGATCGCTTCTCGTCAGCCATCGGGCGAGCGTCGCGCGCCGATCACCTTCGGTGTGGTCTGGCGGCAAATCGAACTTGGACCCAAACGCTTCGAGAATCGGAACCGTTCCAGGTTGCATCTCGTCTCGCGGGCTGAGGATGTTGCCGCGATGCAGCAGCCGGACCTGTCGTGGCTTGCCCATCGTAGGGACAAAGCCGCCACGTTGCTTGAAGTGTGTTGCAGCCGCGTAGACCATCTGACCGGCTGGCAGAGCGGCGAGTTGCTTTCTTGTCTCATCGATCTGCTTCGCGATCTTTTCACGTGCGGCAACTCGTTCTGACGTGTTGATCTTCGCCAGTATCTCTCGCTGTCTAGCTTGCACGCCAGCAAGCTCACGAACGGCGTTCGCGTCGGCCGCCTTTGCCCACAAGCCATCCGTCAGGTTTGTCCGCGCCCAGCGAATCGGAGCCTCAATCGAATCAAGTGACGTGACTTTGGCCTGCAGAGCGACGTTCTTCCCGTCTTTGTCGTGGAGCTCGACTTCAGCCAAAGCCAAGATGAAATCGTTCTGGCGTTCGACGAGCTTTGTCGCGGTGATGCGGACGTAGCGAGCCTTGACTCCTTGAGCGTCGATTTCGTGCGGCACAAGGCCCGGATTCGGGAAGTCGGTCGTCGTCTGGTCATCCAAAGTCGTCGGAGAGTCGGCGTCGTGGAGTAACGCGACGACATTGAAGCGCACAGGAAACCCGAAGCCCGCGCCAATCCCAGCGAACTCGTCATGACAAGGATGGAGAACGACCCTGCTGATCTCGACTTCGCGACCAAGATCGACTTGTACCCATTTCTCCGTGTCAGGCTTGTTCGCGATGTTACTGTGATAGCCAAAGGCCGGATGTTTGTCGGCAGGTTTGGCTTTCGGACTCAACTCGTTAATCCGCTTTTCAACAGCCGCCAGTTCCGCACCGCCTTCCTTCTTGATCGTCTCATCCAGCTTGGCAACTTCCGCATTGAGCTGCTTCAGCCGATCATCGTATTGGTGGCGTCTGCGCTCAACGTCCGAATCGGTATCGTACGGACGGTCCGATCGATCCACCGCGGCGAAGACGGCCTGCAGGCGGTAGTAGTGTTCTTGTGTGAACGGATCAAACTTGTGGTTGTGGCAGCGGCAACATTGAATCGTCACACTGTTAAATGTGTTCAGCGTGTTGCTCACCATTTCATCCCGATCGATGTGCCTCGCGATTCGGCCATCGATCTTCGACTCAGGTACCTCGACGTGCCCGATGAAATCCCACGGCCCTGCCGCGATAAAACCGAGGCCTAGAATCCCATCCGGCTCCCCTGGGAAAAGTACATCGCCGGCGACTTGTTCCTGCACGAAACGCTGATACGGCTTGTCTTCGTTGAACGAGCGAATCACGTAGTCTCGATAAGGCCACGCGTTCAGTCGCAACTTATCTTTGTCGTAGCCGCACGTATCGGCATACTTCACCACATCCAGCCAGTGCCGCGCCCAACGCTCGCCGTACCGCGGTGAAGCCAACAACCGATCGACAAGCTTTTCGTAAGCCTGTGACGAGTCGTCACTCATGAAAGCCGCGACCTCTTCTGGCGCCGGCGGCAGGCCTACAAGATCGAAATACAAGCGGCGAATCAACATTCGCCGATCTGCTTCCGGAGACAAGCTCAATCTGTGTTCTTTTAGCTTGGCGAGGACAAAGTGATCGATCGGGGTCTGCGCTCGTTGAAGATCTTCGCTGTCCAGCTCAGGCAATGGTGACCGCTTGACCGGTCTCAACGACCACCAATTCATGTCGGCCAAGCTCTTGTCTGCCAGACGCACTGCATCAGGCCACTTGACTCCACCTGCAACCCACTTGCGAATGGCTGCGACTTCGTCCGCCGTCAGCGGTTCGCCATCTTTCGGCATTTCCGGGTTGTCACCCGAGATGTATTCCACCAGCGAGCTGCCATCAGCATCGCTACCTTGCACGATCGCCCCGCCATCGCCCCCGCTCCGCATCGCTTCTTCCGACTGCAACGACAAGCCTCCCTTGCGATCACTCTCGCTGTGGCAGCTTACGCAGCGATGTTCCAGGATCGGCCTGACAGCGTCCGTGAATATATCGCTCTCCAGGGCACGTACGTCAGCGTAACAAGCGAGCGTGTTTGCGAGAGCAGCCGCAATTGTGATACAGAGTCTCATATTGCTTCTGAATGTGGGGTGGCTCAGACGGTAAGCATCTATTTTGACGTAAGACGGTTGGCAATCCAAGGCATTACTACGAATCGCTACAGTTCGTCGGTTTTGCCGGTGAGTTTGCATCTGCTCGGATACAAGCGGATAATCGATCCGACGGTCCGCGTACAAAGAAGAGGAAAGAATGAGAGCGATTCTTCTTACTGCCCTGTGGAGCTTGTGCTGCGTAACTGCAGCCGCCGAAAACATCAATACCGTCGCCGGCATTGGATCACCGACGAACAATGGCTCGGCGGGGGAAGCGACAAAGACTGCGATTGCCCAGCCGTTCGGCGTCGAGATCGGACCTGGCGGTGCGTTATATGTAACGGAGGTTGGCAACCACCGCGTGATGCGAATCGACTTGAAGACCGGAAGACTGACGACGGTTGCCGGATGCGGGAAGAAGGGCTACACGGGCGATGGTGGTCCGGCGACGGCAGCGGAACTGAACGAGCCTTACGAAGTGCGGTTCGACGAAGCTGGCAACATGTACATTGTCGAGATGCAGAATCATCTCGTTCGCAAAGTTGATGCAAAGAGCGGCATCATCTCCACGATTGCTGGAACGGGCGAGCCGGGTTTCGAAGGCGATGGCGGTCCGGCGGCGACGGCAAAGTTCTCGCGTCCGCATAGCATCGCGCTCGATCAATCAGATGGCCTGTACGTCGCGGACATTGGCAATCATCGAATCCGACGGATTGATTTGAAGAGCGGTATCGTCGAAACGATTGCGGGGACTGGCGGGCGGAAGTTGCCAACGGACGGTGGAGTCGCCAAGGACAATCCGGTCGTTGGGCCGCGTGCTCTGTTCATTGACGACGACACGATGTGGGTCGCGTTGCGAGAAGGACACAGCGTCTGGACTTTGTCGCTGAAGACCGGCACGTGGACCCATGTTTCAGGAACTGGCAAGAAGGGTTTCAGCGGCGATGGCTCTTCAGCCAAGACGGCGACGTACAACGGACCGAAAGGGATTGCAGTTGGTCCGCAAGGCAAGGTCTTCGTCGTGGATACGGAGAATCAAGCAATACGCATGATCGACCCGAAGGCCGATCGTATCTCAACGATCGCCGGCGGTGGACCCGAGCAACGTGGCGGCGACGGTGACGGAGGATCGGCCACGAAAGCCCAACTCGATCGTCCCCACGGTATCTGCGTCGGCCCCGATGGCACCGTCTATATCGGCGACACCAACAACCACCGTGTGAGACGAGTGAAGCGATAGCCGTCGATGGCGGATTCAACACGGAATCACAGACCGTTGATATCCCAAGAGACCATCACATGGCCTACACTGTTTCCCTAGTCGGCATCTTCGCCACCGTCATTGGATTGTTGGGCCTTATCAGTCCGCAACGTCTTGCAGATATCGTCGGGCACTGGCAAGGACCAACCCGATTTTGGGCAGCTATTACAGCACGTCTTGCATTCGGGGCGTTCTTTCTTGTCGCCGCTCCGATGTGCCGACTCCCGATCGTTGTGCGTGTAGTAGGCGCGATTACTATCATCGCTGCCCTTACGATTCTGATCATCGGCCAGTCGCGATTGGACATCTTTATCGCATGGTGGTTGCGACAGCCAAAGCTCGTGCGAATCTCAGCTTTGTTCGCGTTTGGATTCGGCTTATTGCTGATCTACGCAGGAGCGTAACACCGCCATCAAGTTTCAGTCGGCTCTCGCTGTTCGTCGTTCGGCTGCTGTTCGGTTCGCTCTTTCTTCGGCTTCATATAGTCGCCGATAACAGCCTTTAGCGGACAGAACGAGAACGCTGGGCACTTCTTACAACTGGCGACTAGGGCGATTGGGCATAAGGTCATCGCACTTCTCCTTCGTTGGGTGCTCGCACAACGGGCGGATCATGACGTGCTCTCGCGCGTCATTGTCGGCGTGTTACGGCGAGCGTGCAACTTAGTACCTCGGTTCGACGACACGTCAAGTCAATCGTAGGGCCAACACGATCGAGAGCGTACACAGTAAAACCGCCGAGCCGCTGGCGATCAGAAAGCCTCGCTGAACCGTGGTCCGCTTCGCATACATGCCGATCAAGATGGGGATTGCTGTCCAGCCGATTCCGCCGACGCAGAAGAAGATCCCGACGACGCGCCCGTGCAGTGATGGCTCGACATGACCCAGCAAGATCGCGATCAATGTGGGGAAGATCGGTCCGACGACAGCGCCGGCAGCGATGATCAGTATGCACATCAATGTCGTTCCCCGGCAGAAGACGATGCCGAGCGTGATCGCGACGCTACAACAGGCCATCACGACAACCAAAGTTGTGTCTGCTCCTTCCGGCAACGTCAATGCGGTGACCAGGCGAGATCCCATGAAGGTCAACCAGAACACCGACAGTAGCGCTGATGCTCTAGCTTCGCTAACTTTCTTTTCGGTCATCAGTGTCGTTGCCCACGTCGCGATTGACGCTTCGGTCGGCACATGAAAGAAGAACGCGATCGAACAGAGCCAGACAATTGGATCGGACAGCAGCTTCGCCAATCCGCCCGCCACGGATTCGGATGACGCTACTTTCAGTGCTTCCCAATCGACGCCAAGTCCTAACGAGAGCGGAATCACCGATACCGCCGCAAAGCCGTACAAGGTCCGAATCAATCCGAACCGCTGCGCGCAATAGACGATAATCAACGGGGTGACAAACGTTCCCATCCCGAAGATGAAGTCGCCCATGTTCATGGCGTAAGCCATGCGCTGTGGCAGATCTTCCGCCGGCACGAACGCTGGCGGAGACGTGACGTTCAATACGTTGACTAACGCCGACCAGCCAGTGCCCAGCACTAGGACAGCCGCGAGCGCGGCGGTGTAGCGGCGAGAGTGAGCGAGCACGACGAGGCTGAGAATCACCAATAGGAAGCCGCCACCCAGGACGGCTTGCTTACCAAGTAGATCGACCAGAAGTCCGGCCGCGACTACCATCGGGATCAAGGTGAAGCCAAACACCGAAACTAACCCGCCGACCTTCCCTTCGTCGATCTCCAACTTACGGGCCAGCGGCAACTTAACGCTGCCCAACAAAGCAAAACACATCCCGGCTGTTGCCAAGGCCGCGATCTGCATCAGAGTCAGCATCGAATCCATATTGCGTGTTTCCTTGTCCGGTCGAATCAACGGACGGACGAAGACGTCCATCCTACGGTTGAATCTCCAACTGAACTTCGTCTCGTCAGGGGCTGGCTGGTATTGGCGGCACAGGTGCCGATGTCGGCTGGCCCGGTTCCTTCAGCATCTGGAACAGATTGCTTTCCGTAGACAAAATCAAGCGCGTGCCTCGGTTGAGTGTCTTCTTCAAAACCTCCAACCGCCGCAAGAACTCGTAAAACTCCGGGGACTGGCCGTACGCCTCGGCAGTCATCTGGATCACCTGCGCATCGGCCTCGCCGCGAATCTCCACGGACTTCTGCTCCATTTCACCTTCGATTTGGTCCAGTTCCTTCTGCATTGCCCCTTCGATGCGGTTCTTCTCCTCGAGGGCCTCCGAATCATACAACCTCGCGATCCGCAATCGCTCCGAGATCATGCGCTCGTAGACGGTCGCGCGAACCGAGGCAACATAATTGACTCGTTTGATACGGACCTTGACCAGTTCCATTCCGTATTCTTTCAAATCGACTCCGACGAGAATCTCATCTTCGACATCATCGCGCCCGTTGCCCGCAACCTGATCGGCTTCGGTCCGTTCCAGTTCTTCACTTTCGTATTCGAGTTTAGCGTTGGACTTGCGGACGACGTCGATCAAATTGTGACGTGCGACAACGTTGCGCACCACAGAATCCACCAGATCGTCCAGGATCTTTTGCCCACGCGCTTCGTTTCGGACCTTCACAAAGAAAACCATAGGATCAATGATATGCCAGCGTGCCCAGACGTCGATGTCGATTCGCTTCTTGTCTTTTGTTTGCATGCTCTCCGGCGCCCCGTCCCAAGGAAGCAATCGCTTTTCCAGGAAGTACGCTTCCTGAATGAAAGGGGTCTTGAAGTGCAAACCTGCGTCTTGAACGTCATCGACCGGCTTACCGAACTGTGTAACGATGACCTGCTTCCCTTCCTCCACGATGTAGGCGCTCGAGTACAACACAAGGACGGCAACTCCGAGGATCACGAGAGCGGCGACAGCAGTTCTTGTTTTCATCGGACACCTTCACTTTCGCCGCTGGCACTTTCGACGCTGGGCACCGGAGTACCCTGATCGAGATTTAGCAGAGGCAGCACACCACGCACTGAGTCGTCAATGATTGTCTTGTCACCCGCTTGGGAGAGAATTTCTTCCATGGCCTCGAGATAGAGCCGCTTTCGAGTCACATAGGGTGCCTTCTCGTATTCGGCTAACTGAGCGAGAAACGCACTGATCTGCCCGGTCGTTTCGAGTATGACACGATTTTGATATCCTTCGGCTTCGGCGATCGCCTTGTCTTTCGCTCCACGTGCAGCGGGGATCTTACTGTTCCGCTCACCCAGTGCTTCGTTGACCACCTGTTCCTTCTTCTGCCGAGCGCGGTTAACCTCTTGGAACGCGTCCTGAACCTGTTCTGTGGGCGGTGAGGTCGTCTGCAGCTTGACGGTGATGATGTCCACCCCCGCCTCGAAGCCGTCCAGTTCCTCCTGGATCAGCTCTTCTGCCTGCTTGGCGAGCTGTTCTCGGCCGATCGTCAGCACGTAGTCGATGCTCGAATCACCTACGAGTTTTCGCATCACGGACTCCGAAATATCGCTGATGGTATCCGTCACCGCCGCGTTCACGTCGGAAACTGTCCCGCTGGGCAAGCTCTTTAGGTCGATCTTCTCCGTACTGCCGACCTTGAAAAGAAACTCCATCGGATCTTTGACGCGGTACTGCACGATCCACTCGACGTGTCCCAGATTCAGATCCCCGGTCAGCATCTCGGCGACTGCAAGGTCGTCGCTTGTCTTCGGCGCGTAGAGCGTCTTGCGACCCGCCTGCGACGTTTCAAAACCAAACTCCAGGGACTGGATGCGCTGTACAGGAACTTGGTAGACCGTATCGATCGGCCACGGCATTTTCATGTGAAGGCCTGGAGGAACCGTGGCCACCTGCTCGCCAAACCTGAGTACGACGCCTTCGTCGCTCGCTTCGACGCGATAGAACATCGACCAGCCGACGAGCAGCAGAACAGCGACAACAAGTCCGACTAAGGCCAGCCGAACGCCCTTGGCTATCTGATCCCAAGGGATGTCTTCGGGGTTAAAAGGACGGCCTTGGCGGCCGCCGAAATCATCGGATGAGGACATTTGTCGTTCGCCTTACGTGAGTGATAGTGCGACTTCCGTATTCGGCGACCACTCGGCGTGGACCAACAAGCCGTTCTCCACCGCTTTGCCGCCTCAATCTGAGAGAGTGTACCATATCGCCTGTTGTAGCGGTGAAACCGAGTCGTCAACATTGGCGGGTTGTTGTGCGGTTAAGCACAAGCAAGAGAGTCTCTTGCCGCAACAGGTCGCTATCCGAAGAGATCGAGGATTGGCTGACCTGTCGTAATCGGTCGCGATACGCCGTCTTTGCCGAGCCGAGTATTGAGGGGCACGTCTAGCGCGTGGTAGATCGTTGCACCAAGATCTTGGGGACGCACGGGATTGCTCTTGACGGTAGCTGCCGTCTTGTCGGACTCGCCATAAACCGCGCCGCCGCGAATCCCGGCACCAGCCATGATGGCGGAAAAGCATTGCGGCCAGTGGACTCGACCCGGATCGCCCTTGGTTTGGATCTTCGGCGAACGCCCAAACTCGCCCATCGCCACGACCAAGGTGTCTTCGAGCATGCCGCGCTCCTCAAGGTCAATGAACAACGCCGAGAGTGCTTCGTCGAGACGCGGCAGGCACCAACCCATGCCGTAGGAACCGTTGCCGAATGCGTTCCCCATCCCCATATGGCCGCCATGCATATCCCAGCTCGAACTTGGCGGCCCACCGCCCTTCCCAGGAGCAGGGCCGGTCCAACCGTTGACGGTGACGAATCCGACTCCCGCTTCGACGAGACGACGTGCCAAGAGCAAGTTCTGTCCTAAAGGATGACGGCCGTATCGGTCGCGAACCGCAGCGGGTTCTCGATCCAACTCGAATGCCTGGCGTCCTTCCGGACCGTTTGCCATCTCAAACGCCTTCTGTCGCAATTCATGCCACTCCCGCTCGCCTTGGCCTTCCAAACTGGTCGTCGGATCGAGTGCGGCGAGTAGTTGGCGACGCTCGGGCATCCGATCTGGTGCTGCCACGTCGTAAAGCACTGGCGGTTTGAAGTTCGCCATGGCGGGGTGATTGTTGGCAGCGCCGACGAACACCGGCGCGTAGACAGCTCCCAGGTGCCCGCCTGTCGAAATGTTCGGCGCGCAGAAGACGGGATCGCCGACGCACTTGATCAGCCAGGCATTGGAAACGACGTTCCGCTCGCTCGGTCGAACTTTGGCCATGACCGAACCAAGGTAGGGCATTTCCGAGTCAGGCCGACCAGTCACTTGACCGCTCAAGCAATTGTGCATGGCGTCGAAATGGTTGCTGATCGCACCAGGGTGCGACATCGATCGGATCAGGCAGAAGCGATCAGTCACTTTCGCCAGACTCGTGTGCAGCTCACTGAGTTGCATCCCCGGAACCTTCGTCGCGATCGGCCGGTAGGGCCCGCGGATTTCGTCCGGTGCATCGGGCTTCAGGTCCCAGGTATCAAGGTGACTAGGTCCGCCACACAACAACAGGAAGATACAACTCTTCTGCTTCGCACGACCTAACGGATCGACACTCTCGGCTGTCGCGACGATTCCTGGAACTCCGAGCAAGGCACTAAGGCCGCCAGCCTTTAGCAGTCCGCGACGAGAGATCACCGAGGTCGATTGCAGGTCAGTTGTCACAGAATGGCTCATGGCGTTTCCTTAACTTCTTGTCAGTCGTCGCGACGTCTCTCAAGGCCCACCTAGCCTGTCGGTAGGTTATCATCATTGCTACTCGTTGTCGCTACTTAAACCGGCTCGTTGCTGGCGTGTTTAGCTGGTAGTGGTACAGTTTGCGAAACTTGAAAGTAGGACGGCCACTCTTGGCCGTCTTTTGTCGGGCAGGAGTGCCCGACTTACGGCAAACTGTACGACTGCCCCTTAACTCGTCGATGGAGCCGCGTTTCGCGCGGCGAACAGACGGCGGCGTGATACAATGCGACGCAAGCCGTTGGTGCAGAACTCATTTCTTTCTTGGGGGACACTTCTTATGGCAGCCGAGTATTACATCGCATTCTGGAATGTGGAGAATCTCTTTTCGACGAAGACTGATCCGGATCGGTCGGAGAAACTGCAGCGTGCAAGCGTGGCAGCTACAGTTCCTGGAACCTGTTCTCGTCCGGATCCAATTTGTCGAACCGGCAATTGTGATCTTGCTGAGCAATCGCCGTCGTCGGCTTGCCGGCCTGGGGAACTGTTCGAGCCGCTCCGCGTCTGATGGATTTGTGGCTCGTTCAGGCCGGTGCTACACGTGCTGTTCTCGGCATGACCAAGAACGATTGACCCTGCTGCACTACTTGTCAACAATTGGACTTATCCCCTTTCTTCATCAACTTGCCGTTGGCACGTTGGAAACCTGTGGGATCTCCCGGTTCTCGCGTCTGGAGTTTCCACACATGCACAGGGTCTCTGACTCCGCCGCGTCGTGAGACGGCTTGCCAAAACGCCGCGCCACATGTTGCCTTCCCCATGATAAGACAAGGTCGGCACGCGAGAGTGATGATTTCGGAGTGTGAGTGGCGGTTTGTGGCTGGTCCAGCCAGGCGGGGTGGCTGGTGCTTTCCGCCAGCAGTTGATCGCGGCGAGGCATCCCGTGATCGGTCAGCAATCGTGGCGCAGAGCAAGAAGGCCAAGGTTTCTTCGAGAACGCGGATTACGAAGACTTCTCTCTGCGGCGCGTACTAATGGGCTACGGTATCCCAACGATTTTATCGATCATCTTGGCCACAATCTGCTTTTGCTATCGCGACGTGTGAGATCGGCAATCGACGCTACTTCGGTGCAAGGCAATACAGATTCCGAACGGCTCGAATCAATAACCGGGCACCGGAAATGGCGGGTGTTGCCATGACAACTTCCCCCATATCGTTGCTCGCGACTTTCTTGAAGGCGTTTCCTTCTTCAATCACTGTAACTTCGCCTCGTTCACTGACGAAATAAATGTGCCCACCAGCGGCGACGGCTGAGGCTGAGTACGTGCGGCTGCCCGTGCCGACTCGCTGGCGATAGATCAGATCTCCGGTCATTGCGTTTCGCACAGCCAGCCGACCGTTGTCGTTGCAGGTGTAGAGTAACCCATCCTTGACCAGCGGCGTTGGCATGTACGATCCGTCTCTGGATTGCCACCATGCGAGGCCGGATTCGTCATCGGGGGATTCACCATCGGAGGGCGTCAGGTCTCCGGTAGCCGTCGGTTGGATAGCGTACGTCGGACTGCGGCCGTGGCCGTTCGTCAGGTAGATCAGGCCGCCTGCGAACAGCGGCGTGGGCACCGGAACGTCGCCTCCGTCGTTCAGATGCCAGAATCGTGCGCCGGTCTTCAGGTCGTATCCAGCCATCTGGTGATAACCATTGCAGACTATTTGCTGTCGATCTTCTGTCGTCACGACCAGCGGTGTCGACCATGTGGCGACTTCGCCGTCGCGATCAATGCGACGAATCTCCCGGCCAGTCTTGATGTCCAGGATCGCGACAAAGTTGGCATTCAGGCAGTCGCACTGAACGATGACTCGGCCGTTGTGAATGATCGGGGAACTGGCGAAACCCCATTCCAGTTCCGGTGCGTCGTAAGGTCCGGACAGCAGTTTCCCGAAATCGTGTTTCCAGATCAGATGCCCGTCGATGTCGAAACAGTGCAGGCCCTCCGACCCGAAAAACGCAACCACAAATTCGCCATCGGTTGCCGGAGTGCAGTTCGCATGCGATGCTTTCAAATGCCGCTTGATTGTGGGCTCACCGACACGAGCGTCTTTGGTCCACAGGATCTTCCCCGTTCCGAGCTGCAGGCACACGACCTGCCATGTCCACTGGCCGGTGTCGCTGGCGGACTCGCCCGCCCCACCGGACCAGCCGGTTGCCACCGCAGGATTGTCCGTGTCTGAGTTGACCGCCGTTGTCAGGAAAACGCGATCGCGCCACACGATCGGAGCGGAGTGTCCCAGACCGGGTATTGGGGTCTTCCATGAGACGTTTTGTTCTGTCTGAGTGTCCCATTCGGTTGGCGGATTGCCGCTGCCGATTCCCAGACCGCCATGTCCACGAAACTGAGGCCAGTTGTCGTCTCCGAAGGCTGCCGCTGATATCACGCTCACGATCAGTGCCGCGACCATGGATCGAGTCTTCATCGGACAATTCATCCATATTGGTAGTGTGAAGTCATTGTTCGATCAGTGTATCAGCCATGTCAATTCGGAATACGCCGTTTAAGACCCGGTTCTGCATCGACAGCGTTCGGGTGACACAGCGGCAGCCGTCGTCTAAGGTACGGTTGACCGTGTTCGCTCGATGCCCGCCGGTAGGAGGTTTCAATGCTTCGCATATTTGCTGTCAGTCTGCTGATGTCTGGATCGCTTTTGGTTGCCGATGAGCCGGGCTCTTTCAAGCTCTCCGCCCCGGCTGGGTGGGGTGGCGAAACCATTAAACTTCCGCCGGGATTTGCTCCCGATATGAAGTTGAAAGGTTCTGAACATATTCGGTTCGCACCCGGGATGATGAAACCGGCGTCGGATTCATTCTTCTCCTATGCCTTTGCGTTCGAACTTCAGCCGAAGCCCGTTCTGACGGAAGCCGTTGTCAAAGACGAGTTCCTGAAATACTACCGCGGTCTGTGCAAGGCAGTGCTGAACGGCAAGCTCCCGGACGTCGATCCGTCTGACTTCACGCTTGAACTGCAGCGAATGAAACCCGACGAAAAAACTTCCTCGGACGAAAAGGCTGTGGATGCACCGACGCGGTACGCAGGCACTCTTGATTGGGTCGAACCGTTCGCCACGAAGAAACCACAGAAGCTGAACTTGGAGATTCGGACATGGGCCAGGAACGCCCGCAACTACATTTTTGCCTGTGTATCACCTCAGGCCCGGGATACGGCGATCTGGAAAGAGCTGCACACAATACGCGACGACTATTTGAAGAAGTAAGCCGAAGAAACGGCGAATGCGGTTTTCTGCACCCGGACAGGATACACCCTTGACCCTGCCGAATCGCGACGGCGAGCTACGGGTCTGATGCAGAATGTTTGTCGCGTGACTGGCTACGCCCCGAGGCGATCGCTCTGCGGATCGCGTCGGGGCCGAAGCGATCCTTGACTTTATCGGTGACTTCGTCAAGCCTTTCGCTTCCTCCACCGTCGTCGTCAAACGTCAACTGTTGCTTTCGTTCGGTACGATCAACGTTACCCACTCCTATGCCAATCAGTCGAACGCAAAGGTGGCGGTCGGGAAGACGCGAACTTAGAAGGTTAGATGCAACCCGCCACAACACATCTGTCGAATTGGTTGGCTCTGGTAGGGATTGCGAACGTGTGATGGTGTCAAAGTCGTCGTATCGGACCTTCAGCTGAACCGTTCGGCCACGGAGTGAATGGCGTCGAAGACGACGCGCGACTTGTTCGGTCAAGGCCATTAACCAAGCTTGCAAAACTTCAAAGTCTTCAACGTCGCGGGCAAACGTTGTCTCATGGGAAATCGACTTGGCTTCACGATCGGGTATCACCGCACGATCGTCAATTCCTCTGGCCAGATTCCACATATGCTCGCCCATCTTTCCAAAGCGACCGTCGAGTGTCTCCCGCGATAAACCGCGAAGTTGTCCAATTGTTCTGATACCAAGTTGGCCAAGGGCTTTGCCGGCCACTCGCCCAACGCCCCAGATGCTCCCGACAGGTAAGGGATCGAGGAACTCTCTGATCGCATTCTCTTGCACGACCACAAAACCATCGGGCTTATCCAGATCACTAGCAAATTTCGCCAAGAACTTGTTGGTCGCGACACCGACCGATGCGACAAGCTGTAGTTCGTCCTTAATGTCTTGTTTGATCTTCCGGCCGATTTCTTCGGCTGAGCCAAATAGCTGAATACAACCGCTGACATCCAAGAAGGCTTCGTCGAGCGACAATGGTTCGACGAGCGGCGTATAGTGATGAAACACGTCGCGGATTTGACGCGAGACTTCAGCGTAGTAGTCAATCCTCGGTCGCAAGACGATTGCATCGCGGCAAAGTCGAAGCGCCGTCGAAGTTGGCATGGCACTATGCACACCAAACTTCCGCACAGCGTAGTTGGCCGCAGCAACAACTCCACGACCTTCCGGTGTGCCGCCCACGATCACCGGCTTCCCGCGCAGTTCCGGTCGTTCCCGCTCTTCGACCGACGCATAAAAGGCGTCCATGTCAACGTGAATGATCACTGTTTCATTCCGCGATGCATCCAAATCACATTCGGCTCGAACTTAGGGATTCCAGAGTAACACATCGACTCAGTCCCATTAAGTTGTACGTTTTCTAACCCGCCGAGCAAACGACCCGTTGATGACGGTACGACGGCGACGCCGCAAGTAGCGGGTTCGCCGCTCCTCCAACCAGATCATGAAGCCAGGCATCGGACTTGGCGAAGGACGATAGCTGCCATCAGGAGACCGTTCGCAGGGGCGTAGTAAGATGGTCCTTAACGACGGTTGCTGCACTACGATCACTTATGTCTGTTTATGGCATCGATGCGCCTGGTCCAGCTCACAACCCCTTTGCCAGCCAGCCGCCGTCAACGTACAGACTTTGTCCAGTGATGAAACCGGCTGCGTCCGATGCAAGGAAAACCACGGCGCCGGCAAGGTCATCCGGTTCGCCCCACCGACCCAGCAGCGTTCGTTCCGCACGCGCACGTCGGCGTGTGGGATCGTTCCAGCTCAGTTGCGCCATGTCGGTCTTGAAGTATCCGGGCCCGATGTTGTTCACACGGATTCCATCGGCTCCCAAATCTGCCGCCAGCGCTCGAGTTAACTGCTTGAGTGCCCCCTTGGCAGCCCCGTACGCAGGGTTGTTGGGAAAGCCGAGTTCCGCTCCGATACTTGTGATGTTGATGATCGACCCGCCACCGCTCTCCTTCATCAGTGGCGAGAGCCGCTTCGCCAGTTGAAAAGGCGCTTCGACGTTGACGTCGAATGTCCTGCTCCAAGCATCGTCGGGATACTCCGACAACTCGTGCGTGAAGGTGACGCCTGCGTTGTTCACCAGCACGTCGAGGCGTTCCCGCGCGAGAATGCTGCCGGCGAGACCGGTGAGTTGCTCCCGACTGCCAAGGTCGCAGGCAATTGCAGAAACAGACAACCCGTCGCTTTGAAACGCATTCGCTGTCTCGTTGAGCCGTTGTTCGTTTGACCCGACCATGATCACGTGCGCGCCGGCCTTGAGTAGTGCTTCGGTCATGGCCAGGCCAAGCCCCCGCGCGGCACCGGTGACGACCGCAACCTTGCCTTCCAGCGAGAACAGAGAATCGAGGTACGACATCAGTTCTTGTCCTTTCGCTTCAGAGCACTGTCATCCTGACACGTTCAAAGCCGCAACCAATCGGCAAACACCGCGCAGGCTCGAAGAGTACCAGGAAAACAGTTCCCTGTGTTGTTCGTATCTTCGATACTCCTTTTAGCCCTGCCTAACACGGCGCGATGCGCGATGCACTCTTGTTGGGATGTCTGCATTTTGGAACAATTTGGAACAATGAACGCTATCCTAAGCGCCGCGGCGCGTCATGCGACCATCAGGCGCTAAGACAACAGGCAATGGAGCAGCGGTCGTATGGCAATCGCTGTCGGTGATCTGAATCCCCGGCCAACAGCCGCGGTGGATTCACAATGGCGGAGAATCGTTACGCCGATTCCCGTCCCCGAATCCATACCAATGATCGAGCGGCTGCGTGCTGCGGAACCGCGCAGTATGGCGGGCATGCCGCCCATCGTCTGGCACGAGGCCGAAGGATTTCTTGTCCGCGACGCCTTCGGCAATCAGTGGATTGATTTAACCAGCGGCATCGTTGTCGCCAACGCAGGGCACTCGCATCCTCGCATTCTGGACGCCATTCGCGCGGCGATCGACCAAAAGCTGCTGGCCACGTACGCGTTTTCGTCCAACGCGCGGTTGCAGCTCGTGGAAAAGCTGGTCGCACTCTCGCCCATTCCCAACTCGAAAGCGATTCTCTTCTCCTCCGGAACGGAAGCAACCGAATGCATGATCTCGTTGATGCGCGGGCGCGGTCGGCAGATTAACCCGCACAAGGTCGCCATTTTGGGATTTACCAACCATTATCACGGACGCACACTGGGCGCGCAACTCGCCGGCGGACAGTCGCTGGACTGGATTGATCGCGAGCGCGTGCATTACTTGCAGATGCCGTTTCCGAACTTCCAAAACAGTTGCGAAGACAAATCTGCGGATGCCTTGTTCGAGAGTTTTCTGACACATCTATCCGAGCGAGGTGTTGACCCCGATCAGATTGCCGGCCTGATTCTAGAACCAGCCCCCGGCACAACGACCGAACCGATCCCGCGAGATTTCGGAGCCGCCCTGGCTGCTTGGGCCCGTCGCCATGACGTGCTGATCGGCTTCGACGAAATTCAATGCGGCTGTGGGCGCACGGGAACATTCTTCGCCTGCGAACAAACAGGCATGACACCGGACTTAATCGCGCTGGGCAAGGGACTGACGTCGAGTCTGCCGGTCTCCGCCGTCCTCGGACCAGCCGACATTCTCGATCAGGCCGAGCCGGGAGAAATGTCGAGCACCCACGGTGGCAACCCCGTTTGCGCTGCTGCCGCGCTGGCGAATTTGCAGGTCATCGAAGAAGAGCATCTGGTGGAAGCGTCGGCGCGGACCGGTGCGCGCGTGCGGGAGCGTCTGCGTTCGTTCGCTGACGAATTTCCCGCGTCCGTGCGATCGGTCAATGGCGTTGGCCTGTTCATCTCGATTCATTTCCATCAACCGGACGGTCAGCCCGATGTGGAACTCGCCGATGCCCTGGCACTCGAAGCCGTCCGCAGCGGCGTGTTGATGTTCACGACCGGCCGCGGCTATTTGAAGTTCACACCGCCACTGAGCATTGATCCCGCGGCAGCCGACGAGGCCGCTGACGTTATTCGCGAGTGTTTTGCCCGCGTAACGAATGGAGAAGACCGATGACCCGCATAATGATCTGCGTCGCTTTGATTTCCATCCTGCAAGGGAGTTCGACCGCCAACGATGTACCCGCTCCGTTCATCGAGCGGCAGGCACTGTTCACTAACGGGCAGAAGGGCTACGTGGGGTATCGAATTCCGTCACTGGTGGTGACCCGGCGCGGGACGGTCCTGGCGTTTGCCGAAGGTCGCAGGAAGACCGGTCGGGACTGGGACGACATTGATCTGGCCATGCGGCGCAGCAAAGACGGCGGCAAAACATGGAGCGACATCGAGTTTATCGCCGATCAGGGAGAGTTGACGATGGGCAACCCCTGCCCCGTCGTCGATCAATCGACCGGGACGATCTGGATGCTGTTGTGCCGAGGGAGTAAACCGGGCTGCGGCAACGCACACGTACTTGTGATGAAGAGTACCAACGATGGAGAGACATGGTCCGACCCAGTCGATATCACGCCGTCAGCCAAGGACGCTGCCTGGCCGTTCGTCGGGACCGGGCCTGGTCATGGCATTCAACTAAAGTCCGGGCGTCTGCTGATTCCGTGCTGGGCCGACGCGACTCAGAAGATTGGCGAGGTTCAGTTTTCGTTCTGCATCTACAGCGATGATCATGGTGCCACATGGAAACATGGCGAGCGGCTCACGCCAAACGCGTCGGACGAATGTGACATTGTTGAACTTGAGGACGGAACGATCTACTTCAACGCGCGCAGTAGGCAGCAAAAGAGGCAGCGAGCGTGGGCGATCAGTCGCGACGGCGGTCACCGTTGGACCGACGTACGGTACGAGGCCGCGCAGCCGGAACCGTCGTGCGACGGAGGCGTGCTGCGTTTGACCGACTCGCGACGATTCAACAAGAGCCGCGTACTGGTGTCGTGTCCGGCCAATCCGAACCGACGCGACCATCTCACGATCCACATGAGTTACGACGAATGTCGGAACTGGGCCGTGTCGAACCTGGTCGATCCGGGCTACTCCGGATACTCGGACCTGACCGTCACAAGTGACAACACCGTTCTGTGCCTGTATGAAACGACGTCGGTCCCGGGCATCAGGCTTATTCGCTTCAATGTCGAGTGGCTCACGGACGGCAAGGATTCGCTGATTCCACGCTAATCTCATCTCTCCGCGAGCGTGAGCACCAGATTGCGTTTGGGTGTGTCGCCGACTTCGATGTGCGTGATGGTCTCTTTCGTCTGCGTATCTACAACACAGACCTTTCGTTCACTACGGACGCTGATATAGGCGTATTTGCTATCCGGCGTGAAGCACAGCCAGTAGATCTTGCCGATCATGGGGAGGGCCGTGATCTCTGGGAAGTCGTCGCGAGTGAGGTCGTGGATGTGCACCAATTGGTGCTCGACGTTGCAGGACCAGATCTCCTTCTGATCGGGACGGACGGCGAGCCCGTGGCAGCGGCTTCCCTTGTCGCGTAATTCTTTCGGAATGTTGTGTTTCACCGTTGCGAAGACTTCGCGTGTGTCGGTGTCCGCCGCCTGAAAGCCGAGTAGACCGTCGATGTTTTGGTAGAGCCGCTTTCCGTCTGGTGCCAAGGCCGGCGGGCGAACAACGTTGTCAAATGGTATCGTCCCGATCACCTTATGGCCGGCGTTCACATCGACGATGGTCACTTTCTTCGGACTGCCCATGGGCGACAAATACATCAGCTTCCCATCGCGCGACGCCTGCGTGTTATGCGGCCGTCCACCGGTGCGAATCTTCGTGACGACTTTCTTCTCTTTTCCATCGATCACCCAGTACATGCCATCGTTACAAGGCACGTAAATCCACCCGCCGTCCGGTGTGCAAGCGAGTTGGTTGGGTTTTGGGCCGATCTCGAGGCGATGCTTGGTTTCGTAGGTGTAAGGATCGACCCAGAGCAACTCACCCGTCGGACCTTTGAAGTTCTCAATCGCGATGTGCACCACGTGAGCGTCGTCGGGAGCGGCGATGCCGTGCGGTTGCGGGCCGACCTCGATGCGCTTGACGACCTTGTGCGTCGCGACATCGATTACGTGGACGTCATTCCCATAAGCGTTTGTCACCCACAGGAATTGCTTGTCAGCTTCCGCGGTCTCTGGGAAGATGGCGGCACTGCTGAGTACGGCCAAGACGAAACATGCCGCGCGAACATCATGGCTCATAACTGCATCTCCAGTGTCAATTGTGGGCGAGTCCAAGCCGATTCGCGAATTGTAGAGCAGGACTCTGCACTTCGCAAAGAACCACGATCGAAATGTCCGCCATATCGTCTCGGGCGGCAGGGGAGAGTTCTTTTCGCCGTATTGTTGAGTGGGATCTGTCTCGCGGCTGTGACGGTCGTTGCAGGGGATCGCAGCCCACTCGCGGTCGCCGTTTCGCCTAACGGCCGATTCTGCGTGTCAGCAAATTACACGTCCGACTCGGTCACGCTCGTCGATCTCCAAAAAGGCGAAACTGTCAGCGAGCATCCTTGTGGACGCGGTCCGTCGGATGTCGTCTGGATGGACGATAGGACAGCGCTGGTTTGCTTGCAGCACGAAGATGCGGTTGCCGTCCTGAAGATTGAAGGGGCTCGCATCTCCATCGATAAGCGTATCGCTGTCGGAGATGAACCTAGCGCTATTGTGATGTCGCCGACTCGCGATGAGCCGCGGGCTTTCGTTGCCGTGTCCGGTACGGATGAAGTCGCCGTACTTGACTTGTCTGAACAAGTTGTCGAGCAGCGAATCGCTGTCGGACAACAACCTTGCAGCCTTGCGCTTTCACCGAACGGGCGTTGGTTGGTGACCGCGTGCTCTCTTGGTGGCGAAGTGTTTGTCCACGATGCCATCTCGTACAAATCGCACAGCCGAAGAGTTTTGCTTGACGACACTGGCAACCTCGGCGTCGTCGCGATCTTGCCGGACTCATCAGCCTGCATCGTTCCTCATATTGTCAATCGGACTTTCCCCGTAAACATCGAGAACATCGAGAAGGGCTGGGTGATTGACAACCGGTTGTCGAAACTACCGCTGCCGACAGGGGAAGAGTGGAACCAAGCCCAGTTGGGTTTGGATAAACGCGGCGATGCGGTCGGAGACGCCTACGCCGCTGCTGTCAGCCCAGACGGAGAGTGGTTATTGGTCACCTGTGGCGGAACACATGAACTGTTGGTTTTTCGCCAACCGACAATTCCTTGGCCGCCCGCCGACCCGGGAGACTTCATTCCCGATGAGTTGTTATCCGATGATGATCGTTTCCGCCGCCTTGAACTCGGCGGCCGCCCGTTGGGAGTCGAGTTTATCGATGGGCGAACTGCAATCGTCGCGAACTATCTCTTGAATGCACTGCAAGTAGTGGACGTCGCCAAGGTGAGCATCGTGCGCACGATTCGTCTGGGCGGACCCGTGCAACCAAACTTGGAACGCCGAGGCGAGACGATTTTCTACGACGCGGATCGATCTCTCAACAGTTGGTTCAGTTGCCACACTTGCCACCCCGAAGGACACACGTCGGGGCTCACCTTTGATACGCTGAACGACCGGAGCTATAGCACGCAGAAGCTCACTCCGTCTCTTCGAGGCGTGGTTCATACCGCTCCTTGGACCTGGCAAGGTTGGCAACAGGACTTGCATGCGGCCGTGAGACAATCACTGACGTCAACCATGCAGGGCCGGCAACCGCCGACGAACGAGGATGCCGAGGCACTCGTAGCATTCTTGTCAACTCTTGAGCATTTCGAAAACCCGCATCTCGCGGGCGATGGGCAACTAACGCGAGCGGCACGTCGGGGCAAGCAGTTGTTCGAGAGCAAGGCGGGATGTGCGAAATGTCACCGCGGACCTCATTTCACAACGCCCGAGGCATTCGACGTAGGCCTCGGCCTATCTCCAACGGATTCGAAAGAGCACAATCCTCCCTCGTTGCGAGGACTCTATTCTCGTCGCCGATTCTTGCATGACGGCCGGGCTCGAACTTTGCAACAGGTTATCAATCGGCACCATCGCCCGGAGGACATTGGTGGCGAATCATTAACGGGCGAAGAGTTACAAGACCTGATCGCCTATCTGAGATCGATTTGACCAACCCGATCGGCGACGCCATGGGGAAGGCTGTCTTCGGCGGACTTCAACGCGCCGGCCTTCGCTTGTTCAGGCCTTAGTTGCGATCCTCTTCGACCTCTTCGAGCTTCGGATCAATCGCTGGGCCAATAGTGACTTCATCGTAATTCTTTTGTACGTCAGGAAGTGCCGATGCTCTTGCTAGAGCAATGACATGCCGGACATCGATATGCGAGTTACCGGGTACGGAACCATCTTCGGTCCCTTGAACTGGATACAAAGGGATCCACAGAAAATGCCCGCTCTCGTTCTTCGAGCGTCCGCCGATGATTCTTCCTTCGTCATCCAAGGCCAACGTATATCGAAAGGTCATCGATTGCGTATTGTTCCCGATCCTTGACCCAGTATCGCGATCGGTTTGGTGCGTTGAATCCAGGCCGTAGAAACTGTAGGTAACAGTCGTTACCACGTCTTGGTATTGAATTCCGTCTTTGGTGAGGGCATCACCAATCGACACGACATTGTAAGCATAGATCGGATTGTTCCAGGATGTCCGCCCTTTTGTTCTATCGATACCTACAGGACACCCGGCTTGACCGACGTAGTTGGCCAGCGATAGGTGAAAAGTGCCCATGTTCGGGCCACCGTCTCTGGCGCTCGGCGGAGCCAAGAACAGGAAACTATCATCGCTCGTTCTGTTATAGATTGCAGTGAGCAGGGCCTTGATCTCGGAAGGCTGCAGCACGACGCCCGGCGTTCCACCGACGTCTTCCGCATCGACCGCGTTGACTGGCTCGGGATGCTTAATCGTCGAAGCCGTGAAGCCACTGCAATATCCTTCCCAAGACTCTGAGTTAAGACGCATCCTTAGCATTGGGAAAAGAGCTCGGTCCCTGCCCATGATCCTTCGGATCTCGTGGGCGTTGGCTAGATCCTGGCCACCGTTGAACGCTCGATCGTAGGCGCTCAATGCCGAAGAGCCAGCCGTCCTTCTATCTACTTGCCTTCTACGGCCAGAAAACCCTACCGTCCGAACACTTCCGCGGCGGACACTGCCAAGTCCGCCGCTGGATTCGGGGTGAATGGCCGCGGAGTATGGCACTCGCCAACTGGGAACCGAGGCTTCCTTCTTCAGATGTGCTAGTCTGGTTTCGTAACTGTATCCCTGTTTGCTGAAATAGTAGTTGAACAGGGCTTCCTGTTCGTCCCTCTCATTCTGGACAACCTGCCCGTCAATTCTCCGTTCCTCAACGTTGCTTTCCGCAAACGCGAGTTCAGTTGCACTTAGGGACCTGCATGCGAATGCGATGAGGATTGCGAATGGGACGCAGGAAAAAAGCCGGTGCATTGAATTCACCTCGGAGGAGCGAGGATGCTCCCGCATGTGATTGGGGTACGTTTCAAGAAAGATATCCCCCCGCGTGATGCTGGGGGATATCTTCAAGACAATCTGATCTGGAAAGTTGCGATCGACCGTTATTTACGGCGGCGAATCCGGCCTCGACTCTTGCGAGTACGACAGCACTGATCGGGCTTCACCTGATCCGGTTTCACCTGATCCGGCTTCGCCTGATCTGGTTTGGCCTGATCGGGCTTCGCTTGATCTGGTTTGGCTTGATCTGGCTTGGCTTGATCTGGCTTGGCTTGATCTGGCTTGGCTTGATCTGGCTTGGCTTGATCCGGTGATACTTGATCGGGCTTGGTCTGATCAGGCCCATCAGCCATCGCAGCTGAGCTGCTCAAACAAGCTGCACAAACGACAGCAGCCGCGAGAAAAAAACGCATGGCATTACCTCCGTGAAGAAAGTGAGAAAGAGTCGGCGGGGTGGGAAGCAGTCACTAGGAGTGACGTGCGGTGGGTTCGCGTCGTGCATTCTTTTTTGCCTGTTCGCGCGGGACCTCACACAATCCTGTGCGGAGGAACCACTCAATTGGAACTCTCAGTTTTAGGCGCCGCATTTTCACAAGACAATGGGGAAGGACGTGGCTGCGGCGACAACAAGCGCGTCGCGCGGCACCGCTCGCTGATGAAACGCGGTGTTTCATCCACTCTGAAAGGACGGACGCCTGTTTTTGTGAAATAGTTATTTCTTTCTTCTTATCACACCCCTGGGTGGAAGCCGTTCGTAGTGATCCGAGTTACCGTCTGGTCGAGTCGTCGTGACTAGCGCCAAGCACCTATTGCAATCCGTTCACAATGTGTAGGCTGCTGGTCGTGCGTTGCGTTTGTTGCATCGCATGGTTGAGCAGCCCATCGCGGGTCTCACCAAGGTCTCCCCGACCGTGCTCAGCCAGACCCTCAAGTCTTACTAACAGAATAGGTGTCTCCATGTTCCGGCGTGTGCTCCTCTCGGTCGTTTTGATCGCAAGCGTTGTTCTTCTGTCTGCTGACCCAGCCGATGCTATTCGGCGACGACGACGGAATAACAACTACCAGTACTACTCAACCGGCTACATGCGTGTCGCGCCAACTATGGATGACGAATCCACCGACTACCACGAGCTAGCTGCCTATTACGATTACGATCGAGCCGGGTCCGAGGAGGTCGCTTTCTCCGATAAGATTCGAGTGTTCCTGATGTTGCACGACCCGGAGTTTCAAAACGACGAGCAGCAGATGGTCGCCGAAGTGAAGCTCACCGACATGAGTATGCCAGAGACGACACATGCTCTGCACTATCCCGTTACGCTCACTCGCCGTTCAGACGATGAATACACGCTGGGCGTGATCGATGTGATGAACGACGAGCTGTTCGAGCCGTTTGTGAAGCCCGGAACGGTTTACCGACTCTTCGTGAACCTACACCGCAAATCGGCAAATCATGACGCGGAATCTGCACTTGGCCGCGTACCGACTCCTTACTACGTCGCGACATCGGGCGAGTCTGCGATCGAGCAAGCTCGTCAACACATCGTCATGCGAACGTTCCGCGAGTGGTACCGCACACAGCGTGGTTGGAGCAGGTCCAGCGAGTATGTGATGGACTGTCATGATTACTATCGTTGGGCTACCGGTTCATGCACGGTCGGAGCCAGTTATGGCCGCGCGAATATCGAGCGGCTCTTCGGCGGACGGTATAGCAACGGCGGTCACATTAAAGCACTTACCGAAGAGACACCGATTCACGCCGATTACGTGCGCATCCCAGGCCACACGTTCATGCTGCTGGCATACGATCCAGAGTGGCACGAAGTGTTGACGATGGAGGGAAACTTCGGCAGCAGCATCGCAGTCGTCGTTCGTTCGGTGGGCTCAGGCTGGACGGTTGGTCACCTCAAACAGGAACACCTCCGGCCCGACCTCTTCACGTTATCTGAAAGCGATGAGGAAGGCGCTGATGCCACCGCCAGCCGCGAACGCGGCGCAACGGACGAGAACACGGAAGCGTAATCGCATCGCGCCGAAGTTCGATGAGGGTCTAATTACGGGACATCACGCAATACGAATGGGTAGATGAGACTAAGAACTTTGACGGCGGGCACATGTTCTATAGTTGGGACGAATCCCGCGCCGCGTTTCGTTCAGCAACCGAAACATTTTACGGATCGACTATCTCGCAAGCTTAGCTCAGTGCTCGGTCTAATCCAAGTTTTCAATCTCCAGTGGTTCGAGGTTGCCAGCCGGTTTGAAGCCGAAGATCCGTGAGAAGAAATAGAACTCTCCGTCGAGCGTGCGCTTGATGTTGGCAGCTTTGCGGAAGCCGTGTTGCTCGCCTTCGAACAGCACGTACGCGACAGGCAGCCCTTTCTTTCGCAGGGCATCGACCATCAGTTCCGCCTGATTCGGAGGGACGATCTTGTCCTCGTCGCCCTGGAAGAACGCGATCGGGCAAGACAATTGATCAACTGAATTGATCGCGGACCGCTCACGGTACAGGTCTTCGCGCTCGGGCCAAGGGCCAATCAACGACTCGAGATAACGACTCTCAAACTTGTGCGTGTCACCGACGAAGACGGTCAGGTCGCTCAACCCGTACAAACTCGCACCGGCCGTGAACACGTTGCGTAATGTCAGGGCGCACAGAGTCGTATAGCCACCCGCGCTGCCGCCGTCGATCGCAAGGCGGTCCGGATCAGCCAACCGCTGGCTCACCAGATGCTGTGCGGCATTCACGCAGTCATCGACATCAACGATTCCCCAGTTGCCCCGCAGCCGGTTGCGGTATTCACGGCCGTAGCCGGTACTGCCTCCGTAGTTCACATCCACGAACGCGAATCCACGGCTGGTCCAGTACTGGATGCTCAGATTGAAATCGCGTTTTGCGGCGCTCGTCGGGCCTCCGTGCGAGCGGACCAGCAGTGGCGGAGACTCATTGGCGAGCCCCTGAAGCTCACAATTCGAAGGAGCATAGTAAAACGCGTGAGCCGTCCGTCCGCCTCCTGTTGGAAACTCGATCGACTCAGGAATCGACAGGTAGCCGGAATCGACTTCGACCGTACTTGAGCGACGCAATGTTTCAAGCGAGCCTGACGCGATGTCCAAACGAATCACGGCGCTGGGAGCCGTGGTCAAGCCTCCCAGAAACACCGCCTGACCGTTCGCCACTTTGAGGTAGCCGATGCTCGTAAAGCCAGTGCTTGAAGACCCAGTGTCGATCAGCCGAGTTTCCAGTGTCCGCGTATTGATCCGCGTGAGATGAGCCCGGCCGGATCCGCTGTAAACACAGAGCAGAGACTCATGCGATTCGAACCCGTACGAAGCCAAGCCGAAGACCCACGACGGTCCGGCAAATTCGGCCTTCTTCTCGATGATCGAATCGACACTCGTGCCTGTCCAGCGATACAGGTTCCACCAGCCGCTGCGATCGCTGATGAAATACAGCACTCCGTCGGGAGACCACAGCGGCTGCAGAACAGACTCGTCCATGCCACCCGCGATCCGCTGTACGTTGCTCACCTGGCCGGCACCGTCCAGTTGAGCGACGCACAGCTCGGTTTCATCCCACGGCATGTTCGGGTGATTCCATTGTAGCCAGGCGAGTTGTGTGCCATCCGGGCTGAGCCGGGGGTCGGAATAGAAATCGCAACCCGATGCGAGAGTCGAACCTGGACCAGGCTGCTTGAGGTCGATGGCCACGATGGTGTTTTCGGCCTCGCGCCCTGCGACGGTGTGATCTTCGCGGATGTAGATGATGCGGCTCCGAGTTTCGTCCGAGACACCGTCTGCGAAGCGCAGGTCCAGCTCGGGGGTCAGCGGAACTGGGTCAGTGCCGATCGTCTGCCGGTATAGACGCTGGTCGTCGTAATTTGAAAACCAGACGGTGCGGTTGCGAACGACAAACGCTGCACCGCCATATTCGTGAACGCGCGTCCGGACATTGAATCCCGGCGGCGTGACGTCGGTGGTCGTTCCGTCCGGAGTCCGGTTCACCAGGACAAGGCGTCCGCCTTCGGTCGGTCGCAATTCCGTCCAGTAGATGTCGTGTTCATCGATGACCGGATCACTCAATCCGACGACGTCAGAAACGATTAGGTCTGAAGTGATGGGAGATTTCCAGGTGCCGTATGGCGCAATCTGAGGGTCTGGCATGCGAGCATCTCATTTTTGGAATGACCGTGGAACTCAACAGCGATCTGGGGCGTCAATAGAGTGGAACAGTTTTCGAGGCACCACACAGAAGGGTTCGAGCGATGGTCCAAAAGTATACCCTGAATCGACTCTCGCACTGGCTTCGTAGGAATCGGGAGAAACTCAGTAGACTCCCGCTCGCAGAGGTCAAGAACCGGATGACTAAAGAAGTCTCTAACCGAGCGACTTCACTGAGTCGTCCGAATCGAGAGCAGTTTTAGCGCGACGAAGAACCAGAGGGAGTTAACGCGCTCAGTCGCTGAGATCGACCGGACGTTGTTCGTCGCCATCTTGACGCTCTTCGATTTCGTAAAGCAAGCGACGTATGACGCGATCCACCGTCACGCCCGTCGAACGAGCGTTGCTGTTGGTGATGATTCGATGCCGCAGAATGGGATGCGCGACGGCCTTAATGTCATCGGCCGTCGCTTCCTCGCGTCCGTAAAGTCCCGCACGAATTCTGGCCGCCAGCGTCATGTAATGTGCCGCCCGCGGACCAGCTCCAAAATCGACCCATTCATAGCTGAAGTCCGGCGTCTCGCCTTCATGGATTCGCGTCGCCCGAACCAATCGCAACGCGTAGTGAATCACGTGCGGCGGCGCTTCGATCAGCGACGTGACTTGCCGAAACGTCGCCACATCCTTTTTGGCGATGACTTGCTCAAGATCAACTGGTTCTGGCGCCGCAGGCTTGTCGGCCAGAGCAAACTCTTCGTCGTACGCGGGATAGGCGACTGCGATCTTCATCATGAAGCGATCGTCGTGATGCTCGACGATCGAATCGGCAGCATCGACTTCCGGGTAGCGAGTTGCCAGGATCATGAAGGGTTCAGGAAGCCCATGTCGTCGCCCGTCCAGCACGATTCGATTCTCTTGAATTGCTTGTTGAATCAGTGCGTCCGTCGAAGCCGGCAGGCGAGCGAAGTCATCGACAAGGACGATGTTGGCGAAGATCGGTCCAGGAACTTCGGTGGTACCAGTCGGAGCCGCACCGAGTCCGACGACGTCATGGGGCGACAGTTCGGCGGTGCAACGAACGCGATCAAACTGCAAGCCGAGCACACGGGCCAGGCTCGCTGCTGCCAGCGACTTGGCTGCACCGGCCGGCCCTTCATAAAGACAGTGCCCCTGAGCAAGCAGCGCAATCATCATCTGTTCGACAACCGCATCCTGGCTGACAACCGCCTTCGCCAGTTGATCGCGGATCGCTGCGAAAGCGGATTGAAGATGTTCGAGGTCCGAGTCGTTCGGCATTGCAGTACTTTTCGTAGGGCGTTGGATCTTGCTAGCGTGCCCTTCATTGTGGTCTCAAGCCACACTGCGGTCACCCCATCCTCGTGCTGCACGGTCGAGGTAGGCCATTCGGCTCGATTTCGCTAGACTCCCCCGCCACTTTCGCGTTTCGGGAGAACAGAGATGGATCGCCACGGCTGGATCGGGTTGATTGTTGGGTTGCTCATGTTCGCGAATACGAACCATCTGCTGGCCGAGCCGATGAGTTTGCCGCCCCAGATGCTGGAAGATGCCGAGTTGAAGGATGTCTTCTTCCTCGATCCAGATCGAGGCTGGGCCGTCGGCGACCGCGGAGTGATCTGTTCAACGGACGATGGTGGAAGACATTGGTGGCTTGCCGACTCGCCTGTCAACTGCCGGCTCGAATCGATTCGTTTCATCGATGAACTACGTGGTTGGGCTGTCGGCGGCTGGACGCATCCTTACAGTCACCGTACGAGCGGCGTCGTGTTGCGAACGGAAGACGGTGGTCGTCGCTGGACGAAGATGCCATCCGAAACGTTGCCGACGCTCTTCACTGTCCGTTTCTTCGATCGGCGTCGCGGATGGGCAGCGGGCAAGCCTTCCGCGATGTATCCGTCCGGCATCTTCCAAACGGAAGATGGCGGTCGGAGTTGGTCGTCGGTGGCATTAACTCGACGCGACGAATGGCTGGCCGCTGAGTTCACCAACCCGCAGGTGGGCGTCGTCGTCGGCCGGAATGGTGCCGCTGCCGAGGTGAAAGCACACACGGTTCAGCCGCTGCCGAAACCAAACACCGGACTTCGACATGCACGATCGGTGCGGATCTCGCCTCGCGGCGAGATCTGGATCGCAGGTGATGGCGGAATGCTGATGAAGTCGGAGCCCGCAGGACGCGAGTGGTTTTCGCCGCAGCTTCCTCTTCCGCAAAGCACGCTTGGACAGATCGACTTCCGCGCGATCGCCGTGCGAGGCAATAGCTGCTGGATCGCCGGTAACCCAGGGACTTTCTTGCTCCGCAGCGCGGATGAAGGTCGATCTTGGCAACTGCTTCACACGGGACAGTCCTTGCCGATCAATTCCCTGCAGTTCCTCGATGATCAACGCGGCTGGGCGGTTGGAGTATTCGGAACGATTCTCGCGACGCGCGATGGCGGACAGACTTGGATTCGGCAGCGAAGCGGCGGTGACCGAGCAGCGATGCTGGCTGTGTTCGACGAGCCACGGCATTTGCCACTCGAAGCGTTGACGCTTCTCTGCGGTCATGAAGGTTACCTAGGGGCCGTTGAGTTAATAACTCGCCGAGATGTTGAAACGGCGCCAGTACAAGAGTTGATCGAGACGCGCGCCATCAACGCACTTTCCACGCTTGGCGTTTCGCAATGCAATCAAGCCTGGCAATTCCCGCTGCGGCAAGCCGGTCTGAAGATGCCTGCCAGTTCCGTCGTTGATGGCTGGAACGTTGTGCATCAAGGCTGCGGCATCGAGCAGCTCGAAGAATACGTCACGCTTCGAATTCGGCAATGGCGCCCCGAATTGCTGCTAACTCGTGCTGCATCGCCGAACAATGAAGATCCGCTTGGACTGCTCATCGGCCAGATCGTTACCACCGCGACTGAGCGTGCTGCCGACCCCAACGCCTACCCGGATCATGCGCGAATCTTGGGGCTCCAGCCATGGAAAGCGAGGAAGGTCGTGGCATCAACGACCGACGGGTCGGGGACGATGCATCTTGAAACGTCTCGCCTGGCAACTCAATTGGGCCGGTCGCTCCGCGATCATTCTCTTTCAGCACGAGCTCTGATCTCGAACGAGTGGATAGCTGCTCCAACAAGGGTCGGCTTCGAATTGCTGCTGACTGACGCGCCCAGATCGGTGGCCGCCCGTGATCTGACCAGCGGGTTGGTGGTCGCGCATGGCAGCGATGCCCGTCGCCCCGAAGGCTCACCGGCACCGGTATCGTTGGCCAGCTTGCGAAAATCGACGCAGCAACAGGAGCTCGTTGAGACGCTGCTCGTTCATGCCGGCAGTGATCACGACTCGCATGTCGATCTCACCGGTCAACTCGATTCCTTGACTCGCGATGTTTCGGCAAGACGTGGCGGCGAGCTCCTCTATCAGTTGGCGCAGAACTATCGCGAGCTAGGTCGGTATGAACTTGCCGCCAACACGCTTCAACGACTCGCCGCGAACTATCCACAACATGAGTTGGCAGAAGCCGCGTTCGTGTGGCTCGTAGGATATCATTCCGGCAGCGAAGCACAGCACGCGTTCGTGACCGAATCGGTGTCGAAAGACGAGTCTCGCAACCGCGCATCGTTCGCGGCGTCCTTCAACGAAGCCTTGCCGCCGGGCACTCAACGGAAAGCGATCGCGACACGTTACGACTCGCGAGTACAACGCGCCGGTTTCGACAGTGTCGTTCCAAGCACACGTTTGTCGCTATCGGAAGTGGCGACGGCCATTCAAAGAACTCGGCTAGACCTGTTTGCCGAGCCGAGCGTGCGGCTGGCCGTCGCCTCGGCTCATCGCCGCGCCGGCCAACTCCATCAAGCCCGACAGTTGTATCAGCAGATAGCGAATGGCCAACCGTTGGGTGCCTGGCGGCAAACCGCTCGCGCCGAGTTGTGGTTCGAGTCCGGGCGAGGCCGCTGCCCGAAGCCGTTGCTGATTTGCACGTCCCATGAGACGAAGCCACTGCTTGACGCCAAGCTCGACGATCCGCTTTGGCAATCCGCCGCAAAGTTCGACTTGAGAAGTCAGCTTGACGACGATGAAGGGTGGCCCGCTTCCATCATGCTCGCGCACGACGACGACTATCTTTACGTCGCCGCCGTGTGCCAGAACGCACCGAGTGTGGAATACACTACAAGCAACGAACCACGTAGCCGTGACCCGGATCTTTCCAATCAAGATCGCGTGGAAGTGCTGATCGATGCAAATCGGGACTACAACAGTTTCTATCGGCTGACCGTCGATCATCGCGGTTGGACCGGCGAAGCCTGCTGGGGCGATACGCGTTGGAATCCCGAGTGGTTCGTAGCCGCTACGTCGGATGACCGGTCTTGGACGATTGAGGCAGCGATTCCGCTGACGGGACTCGCTGAAAAAGAAGAAATAGCAGGGGCGACGTGGGCGGTCGGCGTTCAACGCGTTGTCCCGGCCGTCGGCTTTCAATCGTGGACTCAGCCAGCCAGTGCCACCGGCCAACCGGAAGGCTTCGGCTACGTGACGATTGAGTAATTGGACAGCGCCGGTTCGATGCCTGAGAGCACGCATAAGCTCATGCGAGTACATCGTTTAACCGCAAGCCGCCCCTGAAAGAGTTTGACTTGAGGACGGTCTCCTGACTTTTTAACACAGATACATTTTCGTTGTGGTTACAGACATTACCACGCTTAAGCCTGGGAAGCTTGTTTCTTAACGTTC
>PBSM01000254.1 GCA_002726245.1 Planctomycetaceae bacterium
CCTCCACAACCGCCCCGGCCACCCGTTCCATCCCAACGCCCCCACAACCTCAACCATCGCCGCCTAAAAAAACGAGCCCGTTCCTGCACCCGAGACTGCATCGCTAGCGTTGCACCAAGCTGACCTGATACGCCGTCCAACCACGAGTGACACCGCTGCTCGGGCGGACATGCCTTCCTGTCCGTCTGGGCACCGACGCACAAGGAAACGCTCCCTAGCTAACCTCCCGGCTTCAGTACGACAACGCCGAGCGGCGGCAACGTGATTGCCACGGAGTACGGACGTCCTTGTGCCTTGATGTGTTCGGCGTTAAGACCAGGATGGTTGCCGACGTTGCTTCCGCCGTAATGGTGCGAGTCGCTGTTCAAGACTTCCTCGTACCAACCGCCCTTCGGTGCGCCGACTCGGTAATCCTGCCGGACTACCGGGGTGAAGTTGCAACAAACAAGAACGAAGTCCTCGGCGTTCTTCGCTTTCCGGACGAAGGACAGCACACTGTCTTCGTTGTTCATGCAATCGATCCACTCAAACCCGCGGCTTTCGAAATCGACTTGATGCAGCGCTGGCTCACGTCGATAGAGATGATTGAGATCGGCGACGAGACGCTTCACACCTTGATGCGTATCCCACTGCAACAAATCCCACTGCAACTCTGCCTCGTGATTCCATTCCGTCCACTGGCCGAAATCGCCCCCCATGAACAACAGCTTTTTGCCTGGATGCATCCACATATAACTGTATAGCAGACGCAGATTCGCAAACTTCTGCCAGAGGTCGCCTGGCATCTGATCGAGCAGAGCCCGCTTGCCGTGGACAACTTCGTCGTGTGAAAGCGGAAGGACGAAGTTCTCGGTGAAAGCATAAATCAAACTGAACGTTAGTTCGTTCTGATGATGTTTGCGATGAATCGGATCGTCGCGCATGTAGCGCAGCGTATCGTTCATCCATCCCATGTTCCATTTAAAAGTGAAACCCAGTCCACCCGTATCGGTTGGACGCGATACGCCGTCCCAGGCCGTCGATTCTTCGGCAATCGTCATCACACCGGGGAAGTCGGCATGCGCTTGCCGATTGAACTCCTGCAGTAGGGAGATCGCCGGAATGTTCTCTCGACCACCGTGTTCATTCGGAATCCATTCGCCATCTTCACGGCTGTAGTCGAGGTACAACATCGAGGCCACGGCATCGACGCGCAGCCCGTCGATGTGATACTTGTCGAGCCAGAACAACGCATTGGCGATCAGGAAGTTTCGAACCTCTGCTCGACCATAGTTGAAGATCAACGTGCCCCAATCAGGATGCTCGCCCTGTCGAGGGTCGGCGTGTTCGTAGAGTGCAGAACCATCGAACCTCCGTAGGCCATGGTCGTCTTTGGGGAAGTGAGCGGGAACCCAGTCAACGATCACACCGACTCCGTTCTGATGGCAGTGATCGATGAAATACATGAAGTCTTCGGGACTTCCGTACCTGCTCGTGACGCCGAAGTACCCAACGGTCTGGTAGCCCCAACTGCCTGTGAAGGGATGCTCGCTGACAGGCATCAACTCGATGTGCGTGTAACCCATCTCGCGACAGTAATCGACCAACTGGTGCGCCAAGTCGCGATAGTTCAGCCAACCGTGTTGGCGGTCATGGCTGCGCCGCCAACTGCCGAGATGGACCTCGTACGCGGCGGAGGGTTGTTCCAGAGGGTTCGCGTTGCTGCGGCGATCCAACCACTGGCCGTCGTTCCAACGGTACTGATCGAGATCGGCGACGATCGATGCGGTGCACGGGGGCAGTTCCGCCGTGAAACTGTACGGGTCGCACTTGTCCACAGTCGCGCCGCTCTCGCCTTGAACGCGAAACTTGTATTTCTCGCGGGTTTGCAGTCCTGGTACGAACAATTCCCAGATACCGCTTGGAATGTGCTTCCGCATCCCGTGAGCATCGCCTTGCCAATTGTTAAAGTCGCCCACGACAGACACGTTTCGCGCATTCGGAGCCCAAACGGCAAAGTTGACTCCGGCGACACCATTAACGGTGCGCACCTTCGCCCCGAACTTCTCATAGGCGCGGTAGTGGGTACCTTCGCCGAGCAGATAGAAGTCGAAGTCGGTGAGGAACGAATCGAATGCGTACGGGTCGTCCATGATTTCAGTATGACCAGCGGCGTGCTTGACGCACAACTTATAGGATTGCTGCATTTCGTTTTTACTCATCGGATGTAGTGCTTCATAGAGGCCCGACGGATGAATCCGCCGCATTGGACGTTTGATTTGATGAGTTGGATCGACGATCCACACTTGTTCCGCATCCGGCAGATACGCGCGGATTGCGGTCGCGGTTCGCCCGTTGGATTCGACCTCATGAGGCCCGAGAACATCGTGAGGCTGTGGATGGCTTCCTTCAGCCAGCGCTGCGATGCTGCTCAACGATACCGTCGTTCGCACGTGATTCCTCCTTGATGTGCATTCGTTAGCGTTTCATTCGGCTAGACGTGCTGCTGCTTCACGAGCCCGACCAGGCATCGTAAACAGGGCTCCGACGCGACTGAGCAGACTCGGGCGGGATGCGATCTGTCTGTCGCTTGTCGCGAGGCGTCGTCCGCGTGACCGTGTTGGTTTCGCGCTCTCGTGCTGCGAATCGAATCGCCAGGTTCGACAGTTCACGTCATGGTATCGCAGCGCACGATCGACTCGCTGCCAGAGGTCGGCATCTTTCACATCGGTCATCCGGCCGTAACATTCCCATTGCCAATCATTCTCGCGCCAATTGGCCAGTCCAAAACGGAAACCCCGAGAAATGCTATGGTGCCGCGTGACTAGCGTGACTCGAGACGGTTCATCAAGCGCTTCGAGTCCGCGAACTACGGCGAGCAATTCAAGCCGTTGGGGATCGAAATGTTCCTCTTCATCGGCCGCTTCCAGCTTCTTTCTCCCGTCAACCGACTCCAAAACGAAACGCCATCTGCCGATGTTTCTACGCTCGTTTGGTTCCTCAATCTCAAGGGATTCAGAAAACAACAGAAAGTGGGGGGCAGGAACACTCATGATCGCACCGTTATGGATCCGGCTGGGCAAGGTTTGGCTAGCATGCGGGCGTTGAAACGGATAGAATCGCGCGCGTCCCTACAAATCTAACGATCGCGCAATGCGATCGTCTTGCCGCCATCCATGAGCGGTTTTACTTATCGGCAGTCGTGACGTATATTCGCCAGTTTATCCCGTCTTTGCTTCAGGCGATCCTTATGGTAGGCATCGAACTGCTCTACGGGCTCGTTGCTGGTTGCCTGCTTCTCGTGCACTGCGGAGTGCTTTCCCGTGCTGCCTACCGGTCCGGTTGCGCCAACTCGCGACTTGGCTGGCGATCCGCCACGCGTGTCGTACTCACAAGTACTTGGGCCGGTTTGCTTGTCATCGCCATTGTTTATCGGGCACCACTGTGGCGATGGGACTTTGAGATGTTCGAGGTTGTCCGTTGGTTGTCAACGTTGCCGGCGGTCATTGCGACTTTTTTCGGTGCGTGGGCTTTACGTTCACGATTGGAAGTCGATTCGTCTGGCGAAATGATCGCCGAGGGAGCCTATCGCTGGTGCCGCTACCCATACGACGGTGCAATGGGAATCTTCATTCTTGGGCTGGGAGTTTTCATCTCCAACTATCTCGTACTAGCCGCCTCGATTTTGGTTTTCTTTGCGATGCGACTCTTGGTGCCTTGGGAACAAGAGAAACGTCGTCGGCGAGAATTCGGCGCGGGCTATCTGGCCTATGCTGCGGATAGTGGCGTCTTTCTTCCGTCCGTCGAGGCCGTCCCCCAAAAGGAATACACAGTTCCACAGCGTTTCGGGATGGCCGCGATTCTCGGTTTGCTGACGACGCTCGCGATCATCTTCGGCGCGTTAAACTACGCTCAAGCGCCTCCGGCTGTCTACTTATTCGTTGGCTCAGAGATTGTGGGCATTTGTCTCGCCCAGATCTTCCTGGGCTCGGCTCCGCGAGGCGGATCTGCGTTGACAGGCGCGGTCCTCCTGCCGTTCTGGGCATACGTAATGCTTGATATTCCGCGACTCGATCCGTTTGAACATCTGGCGATTCTGGCGAGCCTGCTCACCCTTGGCGCTTTGATTGGCTACTGCATCGGGGCGCTGGCGGCCGGTTTCTTCCTGGCGATTGATCTCATCGAATCGCTGGTCACCGTTGACGCGGATCCTGCTCTAGCCACGCCGGCGGTGGTGGAAGATGCTCCGTTGCACGAACCCGAACCGACTCACTTCAAAGAACTAAAAACACGCATCGTCAACAGGACGTGATTCGAAAGGAAACGGATGGCGGCGAAGAAGATCCTGATGTTGGTCGGCGACTATGTGGAAGAGTGTTCTCGAAGGCAAAGCGTGCAGCGCGTATCCAGCCGTTCAACCCGAAGTCGATGCAGCCGGAGGCAACTTCGTCGCCGCCAGCGAAGGCTTTGACAACGCGCACATCGACGGTAATCTTGTCACCGCCCCCGCCTGGCCAGCTCATCCCGCCTGGATCCGAAGCTTCCTCGAAGTACTCGGCACTCCCGTCGGCGTCTGAACTCAGTCGATGATGTGGCCGCGCCGACTGCGACCTTCGCCGACGGAATCGGAGACGGCTTTGCGGATTCTGGGGCAGTCTGCATCCCAGTATTCACCTCGGTCGGATTCTAGCGGCGGGCGAAAGACGCCACGGACCAACTTCGGGGCCTTTGTCTTTCAAACTGGCCGTTGAGGCGACTGGCGAAAAGGCTTGCGCTCTGAAGGTTAGCGACTCGAGACACGGTTAACCGTTCTTTAACACCACTCCGGAGGAGATCATCGCCTGAAGAGTCCCACCCATCGTGGTTGTAAAGAATCGCTGGGCTAGCTCGCCACCCAATCTCAACCGGCCCCTTGGAAGGCGTGAACAACAAATCAAAACCATAAAACGACAAGCCTACGGCTTTCTTGATCAAGACTTCTTCAAACTCAAATCTATGCCCTCCACGAAACCAAGTACGCTTTAGTCGGATGAACCAGAAAACGGACGTTCTTCGGCCGAGATGTCGTCAACGGTCGCAACTCCCTGTGATGACACAGCTTGCCTCAAAGAAGAATCACGTCGCTTTCCTCCGCTTCGTCTTTTGTTGACACATAGAGCCCGATCGACGAGATTCATATGTGGTTCATTGGGTTATGCATGGAGCAATGAATGTTCGACAAGTTTCTGACTGACGGTTGCTTCTCCCGGCGAGGGATGCTGGGGACAAGTGTCGGCTTTCTGGGGATGGGGCTGCCATCGTGGTTGCAGATGGCGAAGACAGCCTCGGCAGCGCAGCAGCCCGAGCGAACTAAGTCGTGCATTTTGCTCTATTGCTGGGGTGGGATGAGTCATCACGAGGTCTTCGATCCGAAGCCCGATGCGCATGTCGAGATTCGCGGGGAATTCTCGCCGATCGAGACCGCCACGCCTGGGATCATGGTTGGTGAGCACATTCCGCTACTCGCGCGGCAGACCGATAAGCTTGCCATCATTCGCTCGATGCATCACAACCAGTCGGCTCATGGCCGGGGAATGTATTGGAACCTGACTGGGCACGAGCCGCCGCCATTCCCGGCCGGCAACATCGCGCCCGCGCCGCATCATTGGCCATCGCTGCCGGCGATGGTGTCGAAGTTTCGACCAGCTCCGCGCGGCGTTCCGCGAGCGGTGCGTCTGCCTTATCCGATGGTTGACAACGGCACCTTGCAAGCGGGCGAGTACGGCGGGTGGATGGGCGTGAAGTACGATCCGATCGTGATGCGCACTCCAGCCGGCAAGCCTTGGAAGGGCGTTTCGAGAACGTTAGGCTCGGAAGTTCTCGAACTTGGGAAGAACGTTGATTTGAAACGCATCGATACTCGTAAGCAACTATTGCGATCACTGGAACGACCGGTGAGCGAGAACGCGGACTTCGAGAGTTTCGAGCATTTTCGGCAGCTTGCCACCGACATGATGCTCAGCTCGGGCGTCAAAGATGCGTACGACTTGGAGTCAGAAGATCCGAAGATCCGCGAGACGTACGGTGATCACCTCGGTGGGCAGAGCATGCTGCTTGCACGGCGGCTGATCGAAGCAGGCGTTCCGATTGTGCAAATCCTTTGTTCGGCTGGCGACTTGAACGGCGGAAGTGGTGATATGTGGGACACGCACGGCAACAACTTCAATCGTCTGAAAAACGATTTGCTGCCTCCTTTCGATCGCGGCGCATCGGCTCTACTGGGCGATCTCGAAGACCGAGGAATGCTCGACGAAACGCTGGTGGTCATCCTCACCGAGTTCGGTCGCACGCCGAAGATCAATGGCGGTGCTGGGCGAGACCACTACCCCAATGTCTACTCTGTTGCTTTGGCCGGCGGAGGTATTCGTGGAGGGCAAGTCTACGGCAGCAGCGACGGCAACGGAGCGTTTCCGCGGACAAAGCCCACGACACCTGCCGATCTCCACGCGACGATCTTTCGGGCGCTCGGCATCTCTCCACGGGCCGAGATCCACGACATGTTGGAGAGGGCATTCGCGGTCAGCGACGGTAACGTCTTACCGCTCTTCTGAGGAACTGGGGTATCTGCTGAAAGATTGCCGAACAGGTTGCATTTATCGGCTCTACCACGTTCTCTGCATTTGACGCTTGTATCAGATCGAAGAGTTGTAGTGACGGTCCTGTGCTCGTCTTGCGCTGGTCGTCTTAACGCTACCATCTTTGCATCTACCTGCGTCACTAGCTCCCATTCCAGGAGAGGACGCGGAAGGAGCCCGAAAATGAATGACAAGTCGTTGTGGAGCCTCGCTCTAGTGTTCACGGTTGCCTGCGCGACCGTCGGGCGTGCGGAAGACGATCCGGCGCCGGTAATTAGCCTATCCGATGAGTCTGTCGAACCTGTGCTTGCATCGTTCGGTGGCGAGCAGGAAGAGTTCCGAAAGGTCGTCGATGGCAAGTGTGCTACGGATCAGTGCGAACCGTGGCGCCTGTTCCCGGAACTTCCCGGAGGGATCACGATCACTGGCTGGATCGAAGCCGGCGGCACAGCGGCCGCCGATCGACCCACCAATCGATTTGTCCGGCCCGTGACGTTCAACGATCGCGAGGAGGTTGTTGTCAATCAGTTCTACAGTGTTGTCGAGCGTGCGCTCGACACATCCTGCGGATGGGACGTGGGAGGCCGAATCGACATCTTGTTCGGAACCGATGCACGGTTTACCGAAGTCCGAGGGTTGGAGTTGGAGCGAGACGGTTCCGCAAGCAAATGGAACAACCATAGATTCTACCGGCTATCGACGCCACAGGCCTATGTCGAGTTTGGCGTCGGAAGTCTATCCGCGAAAGTTGGACACTGGTACACGACGATCGGCTACGAAACCGTGACCGCTCCGGACAACTTCTTCTATTCCCACGCCTATGCGATGGCTTATGGCGAGCCCTTCACACACACGGGCGTGCTCGTCAATTACGATATGGACGGGCTGTCAGTCTACGGAGCGGTTCACAACGGCTGGGATAACTTTGACTCTAACACCGAGCGAGCGGCGCTGCTTGCCGGGTTCAATTGGACCAGCACGGATGAAGTGACAACGCTGGCCTTTGCTCTATCCACAGGGGACGAGCTAAACGGCCTGGGTGTCTATTCCGAGCGAAGTGTCTACAGCATCGTGTTCGGACGGCAGTTGTCAGACAAAATCCAGTACGTGCTTCAACACGACAACGCTTGGCAAGCTGACGATGGCGGCGCCAACATCGACGCCGAATGGTACGGTGTGAACCAGTACCTGTTCTACGACATCAATGATTGCTGGGCGTTGGGCGCACGGCTGGAGTGGTTCCGCGATGATGACGGCGTTCGGGTTCCGAACTGGGCGGGAAACACTGGCACGTCCGGGAGCTACTACAACGCGACGGTCGGGTTGAACTGGAAGCCGACCAGCAACTTGGCGATTCGCCCCGAAGCTCGCTGGGACTGGTTTGATGGTACTGGCAACCCCTACGCGGACGGCCAAAGGAACGACCAGTTCACGGCCTCGTTCGACGCGATCTTGCTGTTCTGAGAATAACACGATCCGCCTCTTCGCACACGAAACGTCGTTCGATTTCGGTCTCGAACGACGTTTTCGTTTGTGCATTGGGCTGCCACTGTGAGGCCTGCAAAGTCTTGTAATCAAATCGTTTAACCCGTTGCCGTAGGCGAGGCAGCATGGCGGCGTCACCTCGCCTACGGCAACGGGTTAAACGACCGATGGAAACGTGTCGCCGCTTTCTCTTTCCATGGCTTGTAGAAAACCACTGATTTCGCTGCGAAAGTCGGTTGCGAAAGAAAGCGATGACAAGTCATCGCACTCCAAATGCTGTTACAACCGTTCTTTCCGTTCCCACCGGGAGCTCGCCCCACACCATTAGGGGCGAGTTTCGAATTCATGTCCTTCACTTCGACAGCACTGGAACTGCCCACAATGGCGGGCAGACGGAGTTCTGACTGGGTTCGCAGACGCAACGGTTGATGATGATGTTTCTCCGCAATATGTCGATACCGACCAAGATGGTTGTCTTGGCGTGCGGATCCGCGGCGCTGGCGTTGGTGTTGGCATGCGTTGGATTCGCGTGGTATGGAATCAATAACCTGCGCGATGCCAAAGGCCGCCAGCTCCGTGATCAGGCGGAGGTCGTGGCGTTTCAAGCGGGGCCCGCCATTGCCATGCGAGACCAGAAACGCGAAACCGGGATTCTGTCTTCACTACAGACGGACACCACCATCGAGGAGGCGCGTATTTATGGCCGCGATCGCAAGATCATCGCGACCTGGGGCGAACAACGTACCGTTACCGCTCCGGTGTACAATCCGCGAGGCTATCGCTTCATCGGTTACAAACACGTCGAAGTGCTCCATCCGGTTTCCGTCGGCAACCAGAAGTTGGGATCGATCTACATTCGCGCCAACACATCAGACCTACAGGCCGCCTCGTGGACTTTGTTCGCATCGCCTGATATTTGCTGGCATTCGCGATGTTGGTTGTGATCTTCATTTCCATGCGACTGCAACGCGCGATCTCACGGCCGATCGTTGCACTGACGAAAGCAGCTCAGCAGATCTCGCTGAGTGCCGATCCTTCGATACGTGTCGAGACCCAAGCCAGTGGCGAGTTGAAGACACTGCAAGATACTTTCAATCGGATGCTTGATCGCATTCAGCAGTCAGAGCGCGCCACGGCGATCTGGAGAGCCGCGTTCTCGCTCGTACCAAAGAGTTGTCTCAAGAAGTGACGCGACGCAAACAGACTCAGGACGCCCTCAAGGCCGCCAAGGAAATCGCTGAGGCAGCGAGTGAGGCGAAGACGGAGTTTCTCGCGAACATGAGCCACAAGTTTCGGACACCGTTGAACGGGATCATTGGTTTTACCGAGTTGCTACTCACGGACCGCGAGCGTTTAGCGGACGAAGAGCAAGTGGACTATCTCGGCACAATTCAGAAGAGCGGAGCCCACTTGTGCGAACTGATCAACGACATTCTTGACGTTTCGAAGATCGAGGCGGGGCGGTTCGAGGTAGAGCGAATCGCTTGTTCGCCTCGGCAGATCATCGAGGAAGTCGTCTCGGTAAACAGTGTGCGAGCGGAGGCGAAAGGATTGTCGTTGGAATGCGATGTGACCGCGTTGCCTAACAGGATCGAGAACGATCCAGGGCGCTTGCGGCAACTGTTCATGAACCTCGTTGGCGACGCCGTGAAGTTCACCGAGCAGGGTGGTATTCGTATCACGGCAAGCGTCAAGGCGCGGCAGTTGTAGTTCGAAGTCGCTGATACGGGCGTTGGCGTTTCTGGTGAGAAACTCGAAGCGATCTTCGATCCATTCAGCCAGGCCGACACATCGGTCACGAGACGTTTCGGAGGTACCGGGTTGGGCCTGGCTATCAGCCGAAATATCTGCGAAGCACTCGGCGGCCGTTTGACTGTTGAGAGTGAACTTGGAGTTGGCAGCGTCTTTACAGCATCGATTGCGGCGACTCCCGCGGACCCGCAGACTCCGCAGGATGGCGATTCGACTCAACAGGCAGCGAAAGAGAGTGCAACCGCGAAGGTTGATCTATCGGGACGCAAGATCCTCGTGGTAGACGACGGAGATACAAATCGGAAACTCGTCCAGCTAATCTTGAAACGCTCAGGAGCGGACGTTGTTACGGCCTCGAACGGCCTCGAGGGAGTGCATGTTGCACAGGCTCAGCATCCAGAGATCATTCTCATGGACATGCAAATGCCTATCATGGACGGATACTCGGCGACTCGCCAACTCCGTGCTTCGGGGGTGATCTTGCCCATCATCGCGCTCACCGCTCACGCCATGAAAGGCGACGAAGAGCGTTGCTTGGATGCGGGGTGTTCCGACTACCTCACCAAGCCAGTCGATGCCGCACGCGTGTTGGCGATGGTCGCGGAATGGCTGTCCACCGGCCAACAGCAGGAAGTACCCGCATCGGACCTCGGTTCCGAACTCGACACCGTGGAGGTGGAGTCGATTCACTCGACGCTGCCTTTGGACGATGTCGAGTTCTGCGAAATCGTTATTGAATTCGTTGAACGCCTGCGGGAGCGACTGATCGAAATGCGCCGCGTTCATTCAACAGGGGCCAGCCAAGAGTTGGCTCGGCTCGCGCATTGGCTGAAAGGCGCCGGTGGTACGGCTGGCTTTCATGACCTTACGGAGCCAGCACGAGGATTAGAGCAAGCCTCGCAGTCCGACGACTCTATGGCGGCGAACACTTGGCTTAACAAGACCGAAGAAATCGCCTCACGGATCGAGCTGCCGCAAATGCCGGTGAACTCGTAAACCGACTCGTGAAGACCTAGTCGCGATTGGGGCCGCTGACCGCGCGAAGGTATTCCGCCAGACGGCCTTGGAGATCGAGCAGACTTTGCCACTGCCGCAAGTCGAGCTTGACCTGTTCACCTTTGCCCTCCGTTTCCACTGAATCTATCAGGTTGCGGATACGGATGTGCACGTACTCGATCAGCTCTGCTAACTGAGCAGCCTGTCCCGGCGACATGCGATCGGGAAGCTCGGGTGGCTCGAGCGCATGCAGCGTTGCTTGCAAGTCGTCTCCCTCTTCCCACTGCAAGTCGAAATCGAGCGATCCCGGCTGGCCCTTAAGATGCGACGGATCAAGCGTCCCACGCGCTGCGGCGCCACTCTTTCGCATCTCTGCCAGTCTGCCGGCGATCTCGTCTCGAGATCCAAATAGCAGCACGGATCGGCCCAGCGTGATCATGTCGCCAAAGCGCAGGATACGAAGCTGGATATCTTCGCCGTTGACCTTCGTCCCATTCGTGCTTTCCAGATCGGTAAGCACGAGTTTCTCATGGTCTTCCTGGATCTTCAAATGAAAGCGACTTACGCGCTCGTCGTTCAACTGGAGCGAGTTCCCTTCCTCACGCCCAATCGTCACCGGGGGCGATAGTTCACCAAACACCCTCCCGCGATCAGCACCATCAAGCACGCGCAACGTAATCGTCATTCAGCCCGGCTCTCTTGGAAGAAACTACCTGAAATGCAAATATCCGATACGCTGATCCAACCGCGCTTATAGCATCCCCACAAAGCGGTGGTCAAGTCGTTAACTAGGATTTTCGAAGGGATGGTTTGGGTGCAGATGCCTGAAAAGAACGTCCGTCGGACCACGACAAGAAATCATGTGTACGAGAAAACGGAAGAAGCTGCCTTAGTGCCTTGTCAACGTTGATTGAGGGATGCGTGTAGGCCGGAACAAGTCTGCGCAGTAGCGGCAGCAGTCCGATTGCCGAAACGGCGAAGACTTGTTCCGCCTACCATTTGCTATCTGTATCGAATTCACGACTGACAGGGCACAAGGATCAGGCAAGCTGCCCCACTTCCCAACTCCGCTCGGCATTGCCTTTTGGTGGCCTTAGGAGTACCGTATCCAGGCGTTCACTATTCACATCGAAAGACTGATTGCTCTAATTGCTGCGGCGTTCAGGGCGACAACTTTGCTGAACAGAAGGAGTTGGATATGGCAACCGCACAGAAAACGGAAAATGGCATGGCCAAGAAAACAAAGACTGCGAGTCGCGTCACGAAGAAAGTACCCGCCAGCAAAGCTGGGCCAGTTGATCAACTGCTTGTGCAGAACCAGGATCTCAAGACCACACTCCAGCAGATCGAAAAGCAGTTCGGCGAAGGCTCTATCATGCCTCTCGGTGCCGATGCTCGCGGAGCAGTGAAGGGGATTCCGACCGGCAGTCTGTCGTTGGATATCGCCTTGGGTGGCCAGGGCATCCCACGCGGTCGGATCATCGAAATCTTCGGGCCGGAATCGAGCGGCAAAACGACGCTCGCGCTGCATGTCGTCGCGCAAGCTCAGAAGAAGGAAGGTATCGCCGCCTTTATCGATGCAGAGCACGCTTTCGATCCCACGTGGGCCAAGAAGCTCGGTGTGGAACTCGACACGCTCCTCGTCAGTCAGCCGAACAGTGGCGAAGAAGCCATGCAGATTACTGAAATGCTCATCAAGTCAAACGCGGTTGACACAATCGTCATCGACTCGGTGGCGGCTCTAGTGCCGAAGCAAGAGTTGGCTGGCGAGATTGGTGATTCCCACGTCGGTTTGCAGGCGCGCTTGATGAGCCAGTCGATGCGGAAGCTGACCGGAGCGATCGCCAAGAGCAAGACCGCCGTGATCTTCATCAACCAAATTCGCGAGAAGATCGGCGTGATGTTCGGCAGTCCTGAAACAACGCCGGGCGGGCGAGCCTTAAAGTTCTACACTTCTTGCCGCATCGACGTTCGTCGGATCGGCCAGCTCAAAGATGGCGAAGACGTGGTCGGCCAACGGGTGCGAGCCAAGGTTGTCAAGAACAAGGTGGCACCTCCGTTCCGCATCGCCGAATTCGACATGATGCACACCAACGGCATTAGCTATGAAGGCGATATCCTCGATCTCGCGGTCGAGCACAAGATTGTGAACCGCAGTGGGTCGTGGTTCAAATACGGTGACGCCTATCTCGGCCAAGGTAAGGAAAAGGCGCGAGCCTTCCTCATGGAGAACCCCGAAGTCACCGAAGAGTTAACCAACAAAGTTATGGTTGCCGGAGGATACGCGATTGAGAGTGCGCCGCCGGAAGCGAGCGAAGAGGCTGAGCAGTAAGGGGAAGTGTTCCAACTATCCGTCTAGTATTCCGTCGCAGCTCAGTTTTCGGGTAGCGAAGCTCGCCAAGAGCTTCGGCTCTTTCCGGTATTGGCCGAAAGTCTTGGCGACTTTCGCTACGGCCTACCCGAAAGCTAAGTCGAGACGAAGTACTAGGCGAGCCGTGCTCATGAATTCTTATTCGCAACAGACGCCGAGTACTCAGTACGTAGCGGCCTAGTTCGCCACTTTTGAGGCCTGATAGCATCTGCAAAGCCCCGCAATCAAATCGTTTAACCCCCTGCCGTAGACGAGGCAGCATGGCGGCGTCACCTCGCCTACGGCAACGGGTTAAACGACTGATGGAAAGCAACTTATGCATGCTAGCCTCATTCAAAGTGGCACTGTCCAACTAGGAAGCAGTGCCAGACGCATGACGCGTGTCAGGCCTCTTGTATTTCTGCCGGTGTACGTCCTGCTTCACGCTCTGCCTATCGCCGCGCAACAACCCGATGCGCAGAGCGTGGCACTGGCAATGCAAGAAGTAGTCTCGATGACGATCGCGCGTAGCGAGCGATCCGTTGTTGCTATCGCGCGCGTGAGAAAGGATGAAGCCGACGCTGTTGCTACGTTACCGCTTCCATTCGGTCTGCAGCGAGGTGGAAATTCGCCGACGGACCCGGATTTCATCCCGCTGGAGTACGGTGCCGGCGTTGTTGTCGATGGTGAAGATGGGCTGATAGTGACCACGCTGCACGTGCTTGGCGATCTGGAAACGTCAGAGCACTTTGTGTGGAGTCAGAAACGTCCGTTTAAGGCAGACGTCGTTGCAACGTCCCCTTGGCTTGATCTCGCAGTACTGAAGGTCGATGCGGAAGGACTGCTTTCAATGCCACTGGGCGACGCATCAGCGCTCAAGAAAGGACACATCGTTTTGGCGCTCGGCAATCCTTACGCCATTGCGCGAGATGGCAGCTTAAGCGCCAGTTGGGGATTCGTCTCGAATCTCAACCGGTCGGCGCCACGAATCCCAACTCGATCGAAGGACTCACAAGGTCGCGAGACGCTGCATCACTTTGGCACCCTGATTCACACCGATGCAAAACTAGCGTTCGGGTACAGCGGCGGTGCGCTGTTGAACTTGGAAGGAGAAATGGTTGGGTTGACGACTTCGTTGACAGCGTCGCCACGACACGAAGCATCGGCGGGTCTGGCGATTCCGGTCGATGCGACTTTCAAGCGAGTGCTCGAAGCCTTGAAACGCGGGGAAGCACCAGAGTTTGGCTTTCTCGGCGTCGGGCCCGCAACACTCAGCACAAACCTTCGTCAACTCGGACATCACGGCGCTCGCGTCGATACGGTGATCGAAGGCACACCTGCCGCGAAAGCCGACGTACGTCCTGACGATGTGATTACACACGTCAATGGCCGTCCGATTTACGGCGATTCCGACCTCTTTCGCGCCGTCGGGCAGGCTGCTCCAGGAACGATACTCTCGTTGACAGTCGTCCGTGGCGACATCGCAGCAAACGACAAGCAGATCGAAACCGAAGTTGCCGTCTCGAAGAAGTTTGTGAACACGATCCGCAAACCCGTGTCTACGAAGATTCAACCCGTTTGGCGCGGCTTACGAGTTGACTACGCAACGGCTTCGGAGAGTTTCGCGCGGCAGTTGCCACGTCCACCAGCCGACAGCCTCGTCGTGACGACCGTCGTGGAAGGCTCTCCTGCCTGGGAATCGGGTTTGCAGCCCGGCGACTTCATCACGCACACCGGAGACCTGCAAGTGACGACTCCCAAAGAGTTCGCGGCTGCGGTGGCGGAGGGGTCGGGAGAGGTCACGCTGCACCTCGTTGCCGCGGATGGGACAACGACGCCGCGAACCGTCTCGCCCTAAAGTCGGGCGGTCGTTATCATGGCCGGCTGGCTTACCGGGACGCGTTGCCCGGCGGCGCATCGCGCGGAATCCTGACTAGTGCTTCGTCAAGTCTAAAAAGTGGGGTAAGCATCCTACTTGCGGTGTGTTTCGCCCGGTGAATCGCAAGCTGGAAGCTTACGCCACGAAACTGCAACCCCGAGTTTTAGTTTTGACGAAGCACTAGAGAATCCCTCACATCGCTGACTTTCTGCGACTCCACTTACGAACGATCCGATATGAAGACGAACGAAATCCGCGAAAAATACCTCACATTCTTCGAAGGCAAAGCTCACACACGCTGTGCCAGCGACGTCCTCGTTCCCACCTGGGATCCATCGGTACTCTTCACACCAGCGGGGATGAACCAATTCAAAGATCACTTCCTCGGCAAGGTGAAACTCGACTTCACACGAGCAGCGACATGCCAGAAGTGTCTTCGCACGGGTGATATCGAGAATGTCGGGCGCACTGCTTATCACCACACATTCTTCGAAATGTTGGGCAACTTCAGTTTCGGCGATTACTTCAAACGCGATGCCATCAACTGGGCGTGGGAGTTTCTAACCGACAAACAATGGCTAGGCCTTGATCCGGACCGATTGTCGGCTACCGTCTATCTCGACGATGACAAAGCGGCTGGCATCTGGGAGAGTGACATCAAGCTGACGCCGGCCCGTATCGAACGCATGGGCGAGCACGACAACTTTTGGCCGGCGGGGGCTCCGAGCGAAGGACCGGATGGAGTTTGTGGTCCTTGCAGCGAGATCTTCTATCGAGACGACTTCGGAGAGATCGTCGAGATCTGGAATCTTGTCTTTACGCAGTTCAATCGCGTCGGCGATCCACCGGACAATCTTCGTCCGCTGCCGAGCAAGAACATCGATACGGGAATGGGGCTTGAACGCACCGCGGCATGTCTGCAGGGAGTTCAAACGAACTACCACATCGATATCCTACAGCCGATCGTCGAAGCCGCTGCCGAAGTTTGCGGTCTTCGGTACGAATCCGATTCGGACAACGGGCGGCGGCTGCGGCGGATCACAGACCATATCCGAGCCTGCACGATGGCAGTGCATGAGAATGTGTATCCGGGAGCCCAAAAGGAGAAGTACGTCATTCGGCGCCTGCTGAGGCGAGCCGTATTGGACGGCCATCAGCTCGGTTTGCGCGAGCCTTTCCTTTGCCAACTCGTCCCGGCCGTCGTCGAGCAGATGAAGGTAGAGTACCCCGATCTCTCGGAGACGACGGAGCGAGTTGCTGGTGTGATCAAGAGTGAAGAGAGCAACTTCTTCGGCACGATCGATGCGGGCTTGGCTAGGATCGAGAAGATCTTCGACGACATGAAAGCGTCCAACCGCCCAACCGTGAACGGTGCCGAAGCGGCGGACTTGTACCAAACTTATGGCGTGCCGCCTGAAGTCTTTGAGACGATGGCCGCCGAAAGCAATCTCGCCTTTGATTGGGATGGATATCAAAGGGCAATGGAAGCGCACGGAGAAGCGTCTGGCAAAGCGGAACACATCGTGATGGGTGATAAGGGACCTCTTGATGCGATCAAGAAGGTTCTGCACGACGTCACGTTCGTCGGTTACGAACAGACCGAATCCGAAGCGGAGCTGAAGTTCATTGTTGCTCAGAACCAGTTATGTGATCACTTGACGGAGATAGGCCATCAGCAGACGGTAACACTGGTGCTGGATCACACTCCGTTCTACGCCGAGTCTGGTGGCCAAGTCGGCGACCACGGTGAGATCGTTGGCGAGGGCTTCCGGTTTCGCGTCGCGGATGTGCAGAAAGATGGCGGGCTGATTCTGCATCAAGGACACTTGACTGAAGGTGAAGTGCGAACGAGTTGCAAGGTGACCGCGCGAGTTGACGTCGCACGTCGCAACGCAATTCGCCGAGCCCATTCAGCGACGCACATCTTGCATCACGCTCTCCAAAGCAACCTTGGTTCGCATGCACAGCAGCAGGGATCCAAAGTTGAGGACGACTGGCTGCGATTCGACTTCACGAATCTTTCACCCGTCTCGCCCGAACAGCTTCAGACAATCGAACGCGACTCGGCAGCTCGAATCGCGGCTGCCGAACCGGTCGGTGCTCAAACCTTGCCGCTGGCCGATGCTCGCGCCGAAGGCGCGATGATGTTATTCGGAGAGAAGTATCCGGATCCGGTACGAATGATATCGATGGGCGACTTCAGCAAGGAGCTTTGTGGTGGCACGCACCTGAGGAACACGGCCGAGGTCGGCGCGTTCGAGATTATTACTGAAGAGGGCGTCTCTGCCGGGACGAGGCGCATCGTCGCCCTAACCGGTGAGAAAGCAGAGGCCCACGCCGCACACACTCGCGAATCGCTTCAACGTGCCGCGGAGCTTTTGCAAGTACCGCAGCCGAACGTCCCTGACGCTGCACGGAGCTTGGCTCAAAGGGTCCGCGACCTCAAGAAACAGCTCGCGTCTGGCCATCGCAACGACGGAAAGGCTGATGACGGCCCTTCGTCCGACGATACTAAAGAGTCACACGACGTCGCCTATCACGAGGTGAAAGGCACTCTGCGCGAGACAGCTCGCCTGTTGAACGTTGCGATGTTTGACGTGCCAGCTCGGATCGAAGCTGTTCAGCAAGAAGTGGTTTCCCTGGTGAAACAGTTGGAGACGCTTGCGCAATCCGGAGATCTATCCGCGGATGGTTTTCTCGCGAATGCGATCACTTCCGGCGACACGAAGATTGTTGTGGCGGAAGCTGTCGGCGCAAATCCGAACCTGCTCCGCCAACTGATTGATCAGATTCGACAGAAAGCAGACTCCACCGCGATCTTCTTGGCGACCGCCGTTGGCGACTCCAAGGTGCTGCTCGTTGCTGGCGTCAGTCGCGATCTGGTCGAACGTGGTATCAGCGCCGGGAATTGGGTGAAGGAGGTTGCCCCCGTCGTCGGCGGAGGTGGTGGCGGGCGGCCGGACATGGCACAAGCCGGTGGCAAGAATCCGACGAAATTGCCTCAGGCGTTGGAAACCGCGCAGGCCTTCATCGACCAGGCGCTATCGTAGACCGAGCCGCGTCGGAAATTCGTTTCCTTTCGCGAGCCGTCTGGTGTATCCTGCAAATGGTCTGGAATTCAAAGCGCGAGACACTTCGCTCATGGCGTTTCCCTTCCAAAGGCTTCGCCTTCGTGTCGCCAGACGAAAGCCTTCACGGGCGCGAACGCGCAGAGTGCGTTTTGAGCCGCTTGAACGTCGAGACCTGCTGGCGACGATGGAAGGCAGCGTTTTCTCCTTATCTACTAATCTCACCGCTGCGGGTCTGAGCGGAGATCTTACTGCGTCGATCGACTGGGGAGATGGAAGCACGGGCGTCGGGAGTGTTTCGGATACCGGCGTTGGCCCGCTGCAGGCTCGGTTCGATTACAGCCTCGACGATAACAACTTCTTCGATACGCAAGCGAAACGCGATCTGCTTGAACTTGCCACAAGTATGGTGGTCTCACAACTGGGTGATCAGCTCACGGCAATTACGCCGGGGGGCGACAATAGCTGGTCCATGACGCTGGTCCATCCGGCCACAGGCGTTCAGGACTTCGAGATCAGCAACCCGACGGTTGCTGCTAACGAACTGGTGATCTATGCCGGTGGACGCGAACTCACTGGCACAAGCCTGGGCGTCGGCGGACCAGGAGGTTCGAGTGCCACTTGTGCCACGCCCGGCTTTTGTTCGGATGTCGCCACACGGGGACAAACCGGAGCTGCTGCCGAGCCGCCAACCGACTTTGGGCCGTGGGGCGGATCTCTCTCTTTCGACACGGATACGAACTGGCATTTTGGCGAAACAACGATCGGACTGGACAACGACGAATCAGACTTCCTTTCTGTAGCAAGCCATGAGGTCACACACTTGCTCGGTTTCGGCGCGTCGCTCGCTTGGAACGGCTTGGTGTCCGGTGCCTTCTTCACCGGAGCCACCTCTGCCGCGGCGAACGGCGGGTCGAACGTGCCGCTGTCTGGCAGCGGTCACTGGGAGAACGGCACTACCCATAACGGTCAGGAAGCCGCGATGGACCCTTCGTTGACCAATGGCACCAGAAAGCTCCTGACGCAGCTCGACCTCGCCGGATTGGATGATGTCGGGTGGGAGATCGTTGACACTCAGTTGACGGTCGCGGCCGACCATACCTACGCGGACAATGGCGAATACGACGTCGATGTTGTTGTGACGGGGTCGTCCGGTGGCTCCGTCTCAACGTCCGTCAGCGAAACGGTCACCAATGCCGATCCTGTCGTGAGCGCACCCGGCAATGGCACAGTCTTGGTTGGGCAGACAGTCTCGTTTGCTGACATCGGACTCTTGACCGACGCGGGCTTCGGCTCTTCGGAATCGTTCACTTATACGATTGACTGGAATGACGGGTCGCCGGACACCACAGGTACAGCGACGATCGATCAAGCGGGTAGCCCTGGAATTCTAACGAGTGGTTCGTTCGATGCGACACACATCTTCTCATCGACCGGCGCGTATACCGTCTCTGTCACGGTCGAAGACGACGACACAGGTACCAACTCCGACACATTCCAAGTCACCGTCTTGGACGTAAGCTGGCATAATTCAGCCAACGTCTTTGACGTAAACGCAGACTCGGCCGTGTCCGCAGTCGATGCTCTGATCATCATTAATGATCTCAATGCCAACGGTTCCCGTTCCCTATCGACACCGACTGCGAACACCGTTCCCCCTTTCATCGACGTGACCGACGACGGTTATCTCTCTCCACTTGATGCGTTGCAAGTCATCAACTTCGTGAATGACCAGTCATCAAACCCGGAAGGCGAGGGTGGTCGTGAACCAGTCGGTGTAGGAGTGAAAGCCGCAAGCAACCCTCTTCGCAACTCGCTGTCATTATCGACGATTCAGCCAGTCCCAAAGAGGCGACACGCAACCGCGATAATTACAGAGCGTGTGACGCCCACGGCTATTCTCTGTCGCCGCCCTGCGGATGAAATGTGGTGCATCCGCGACATTCGCCGCCCAGACGACTCGCAATCATCGCCTGCGGACGTCTGGGAGGAACAGCACGACAACTCAACATTTGACTTGCAACTCGATTCGGACCTCGATCAAATCATCGAAGAGCTGCTTGGTTAGGTGCCAGCAGCAGCGCTATTCGTTCCAAGCGGCGTCGGTGCGGAACATCCTTGATTCCCTCAGCAATTCGCAAGCACAACGGTCTCTTGGCCGCTTAGGATCGTTCGAGAAGACGACACTTGTTTCTCGAACGATCCTTAATCGTCAAAGAACGGAAACAGTTCCTTCAGTCGTGCGTCACTCGGCCGCGATCCGTATTCGCAGACTTCAAACGCCTCCGCATACTTCACAGCCTTCCCCTTTTCTTCTCCGTACCAACGGACAAGTGCTTCGCGCGCTTGGTTGGCTTCGTTGCCAGATCGGCGTGCCCAGGATTTCTCGGCAAACTCCCGGCAGCGAACCGTATCGTCCGCGGAACGCTGGCGAAGAGTTTCTTCCGATCCAAGCGCTCCTCCTTCGTAGACCTGCGACACAAGAGCATCGACGGCATCCAGCTTTTTCTGGAAAACATCATCGATCGAGATGGCAACGTCAGCTTCAAAAGGATACGGCTTTTGGAAGCGATCGGAGAAGTACATAAAGACCGGATTCTTCTTGAGTCGCGGGACGTCGGGGCAGAAGTAGGGGACGGTCACCATGAACGCGGCGTCTTGGACGAGGATACCGGTATAGCGATGGTCGGGATGGTAGTCGTTCGGGCGATGCGAGAAGACGAGGTCCGCTTTCCACTCGCGAATCAGTCGTACGATCTTCTTTCGATTCTCCAGAGTCGGCAGCAGTTCGCCGTCGTGGATATCGAGCACTTCCGCCGTTGTCCCGAGACGCCGAGCCGCTTCCATCACCTCGGCTGTCCTTCGCTGAGCCAGCGGGCCGCCTGCCATTGCCCAATGCCCGATATCGCCGTTGGTGACCGAAACCAGTTTCACGTGATGACCGAGCGCAGCCCACTTTGCCGCCGTGCCAGCCAGACGGAACTCGGCGTCATCAGGATGCGCACCAAAGGCGATGATTCGCAGCTTACCGTCGTCGGCAGGCTTTTCGGCCGAAGCGGTTTTAAAAATGACGAGACAAAGTCCAATCGCAAGTGATGACCAAACGGCTTGGTTCTTCATTGGTTGTTCTCTGGACGCAGTGCAAGGTGGCATGAAACCAGGTGCGTATTATGCGATGTAGACAGCGTGGTTACCATCAGTAAGTCTTGGCGCACGGCACCGGATGTGGATCATCGTGCCAGCTTCCGGCATGAGGCTGTGTAGATGGGCAGCGGATCGGCAACTCAGTGGACCAACGACCCGGCGATGGCGGAGAAGCTCTGGCAGCGGTACGACGGCTCCATTAATGCGGTGGGCTCAAACACACGCTAATAGTGATCGTGGCCTGTGACACGGTGGGTGTTGGTATCGATCTGATACGCCGTGTTATCTGCGGGGCACCTCGGGATCTCGGCGGGATAGTAGTCAGGGTCTTCGAGGTCGCTTACCTTCGTGGGAAAGACGCCCTTGTCAAAAAAATAACGTTCTAGCGCGGAGTTCAGGTCTCCTTTGTACTGCTTACACGTCTGGACCTTGGCCGTAAACGCATGCGTCGCGATTCGTGGAACAGCGATGACGACGAGGATTCCCATGATCGTCACGACTGCCAGCAATTCCAGGAGCGAGAAGCCTGTTTTCCGCTTCTGACTTTTAAGAACAAAGTCCGTCTTTGTGTACATTTCTGCTGAGGCCTGGGGGGAGAGTGCGCGTTCGGTTTTCGAAAACATAGCTCAACGAGAGGGTCACGCGCCGGTTTTCCTGGCCTCTGCGGCAAACCGAAACCAGCTTGTCCGGCCTGTAGCGGTTAGACCAATCGCTTTACTGCCCAACCCTGGCGATAGCTCTTGCGAACGAACTCGCTGGCTTGGGCATTGTCGGTGACTTGCAGCGATTCGGCATCCCATTGCAGTTGCTGCCCCGGATAGCGAATCGCAATCGTGCCGAGCAACACCGTTTCCGTAAGTGGGCCGGCGTAGTCGAAATGCGAAGCCGCTTTGTCCACGCCCTTGCAAGCGTTCGTCCATTGCATGTAATGGTCACTGCCTTCGATCGCCTCGATCTTATAGTCGGCAAAAGAGTCGATAGGAAACAGTTCTGGTCCCCGGCGGCCTCCGTGCTCGCAAAGCAAGACGCCTTTCTCGCCAACAAAGAGAGACCCGTTCGCAGGTAGAGAGCGGTCACTAGGTAACTGGGCGAGTTCTTGGAGTGGCTTCTTGCCGCCGTCATACCAGGTCATCTGAAACGTATCGCCCGCCGTGTGCTTGGTGCCGGCAAACTCGTATCGAATGATGCCCCATTCGGGAAACGTTTCGTTATTCGGCGCGGGACCATCCGACCAGACTCGCTTCGGAGAACCAAGCTCACAGCTCCAGACAACCGGGTCGATAATATGGCAGCCCATATCGCCGAGCGCCCCGACTCCGAAGTCGAGCCAGCCGCGCCAGTTGAAGGGGTGATAAAGCCCGCGGCCACGCTTGCTCTCTTCGGTGGGGCCAATGTAGGGGCGAGTTGGGGCAACGCCAAGCCAAGCGTCCCAGTGCAAGTAGTCGGGCACGTCGTCAGATCGCTCGGGGCGATCGATGCCTTGAGGCCAGATCGGACGGTTGGACCAGGCGTGTGCTTCCTTGACCTTTCCGATCACTCCGCTCTGAAGGAGTTGAACAAGCGTCCGGTATGCGGTGCCGCTATGCCCTTGATTGCCCATCTGCGTGACAACGCCTTTCTCCTTCGCGAGCAACCGCATTTGTCGAGCTTCAAAGACGGTGTGGGCAAGCGGCTTTTGCACGTAGACATGCTTTCCCAACTCCATCGCGGAAACTGCAATCGGCGCGTGCATGTGGTCCGGCGTTGACACGGTTACCGCATCGATGTCTTTCTGCTCCAGCAACTTCCTCCAGTCGGTGTACACCTTCGCGTCGGGATAGATCTTTTCCGCTGCACTTAATGTTCGTTCATCAACGTCGCAGATCGCCACGACATTCTGGCCGACCGACGTGCTGGCGATATCTCCCCTTCCCTTGCCGCCGACCCCGACTGCGGCGATATTCAGCCGATCATTTGCACCGAAAGCCGACGACGAAACCACAAGCGGCATCGCCAAACTAGACGCGGTGGCGGATTGAAGGAAGACGCGTCGTGTCGGGCATGTCGTCATGGTCGGTTCCTTACGATTACTTTCTAACCTCGAAGTGCATGAGCATCATACCTACTTTCCAACGCGTGATGCCAGAGAAAACGAACCATTGAGCCCCTGTTGTGTCCGCCACTCGTCTTAAGGCATATGTTGTGAGAACCACCAATCCTTCGTACCTTCGGTGCAATGAAAATGTACATTCCGGCCAGTTTCCGCGAGACAGATCCGGCTCGGCTACACGAGTTCATCGAGCAACATAGTTTCGGCATTCTGTTGACTCATCGAGACGCGGAGTCTGTCGCCAGCCACTTGCCGTTCGTTCTGGACCGTAATTCAGGAACGCAAGGGACGCTGCTCGGCCATGTGGCTCGAGCCAATGACCAGTGGAAAGGCATTGACGGAAGCAGCGTACTTGTCGTCTTTCATGGTCCCCACGCCTACATCTCCCCACAGTGGTACGAAGCGACGAATGTCGTGCCAACCTGGAACTATGTCGCCGTGCATGTGTACGGCAGGCTTCGCCTGCTCGCCGACAATAGCCAAGCGCTCGCCGCACTTCGACGGACCGTCGCGGAATACGAGCCCGATAGCCCCGCAGGCTGGTCGATCAACGAACCAGATGCCGAGTTTGTGGAGGGCCTGCTCGAGGCAATCGTCGGCTTTGAAATCGAGATTGAGCGAATCGAAGGTAAGTGGAAGCTCAGCCAAAACCATGACAAGGAGAGACGTGCGACCGTCGTGCGCGCATTGCAGGAAGCAGGCGGCGAGCAACGCGAGCAGATTGCCGAACTGATGTCGAAGGCTTGTAGGGCAAAGCGTGACCGGTAATCCTCGCAGTTTGAGTGGCGCAAGAGAGCTCAAGAAAGAGCAAGCCTCGCACAACCGGTGAAGAGTTGCACGAGGCGCGAGTTATGTGGCGTATTTGTTATCGTTACGGACTCGACAACGAAAGCCTCGCCTCGAGCACTTTGCCGATCCGGCTCGCCGACTCCTGCAAGTGTGCTCGTGAATAGCTGTCCAGCTTCACGTTGCTTTTCAGGAGTTGACTCATACTTGCCTCCAGCGACGAGAGCTCAGCGAAAGCGATTGTCTGGCAATCATCGGGTGCAAAAGTTCTCCCCATGGCAAGATTGGAGAGCTTCCGCAGATACTCGCGTTGCAAGTTCCGTCGGATGCTGCTGATGGCAGGCTTGCGGTTGCTGTATTCGCCTTCCTCCACGGCGCCCAATTCCGCGAAGATGGCTTTCGTCAATCTTTCGATCAACTCGGCAGTCGTCAAGACATCCTGATCCGCAGGCATCTTCAACTCCGTATCGTGGATTCGCTCCAATACGGTCGATGAAGTCAGTTGATCCATCACACGTGTCTGCCACATCGAGATGACATCATGGAGCGGGAAGTCCTTTCGCGTCGAGCTTGATGTTCCCCAATGATTCCATCTCGACGTTGCTAGATACTTGTACAATTCGGGCGGAAATTGGAACGGCTTGTCGCTGAAGACCTGTTCTTCGAGCAAATCGAACGCTTCCCGTTGCTTCGCGACGTCAACCAATTCGATTGGGGCTTTAGCGTCCTTGTCACCCTTGTGGCTGCGGCTGGTGTGAAGGCCACCTACGTAACGTGCGACGAACGACATGCCTTGTCCGTGCTGAGACAGCAAGATGTTGAAGGCTCGCCGCGTTTGCGTGTAGTCGTCGCCTTCCTTGGAGGTTCGTTCAACCAGTCCTGGAATGACCTCCTGCACAACCTGAGCACGCAGCTTCGCGTACTCCAAGGCATCGTTGCCGAGGTCGAAGCGATTCGAGTCTGGATCGGGGTCGGAACTGGAGGTATCCTCGTCGGTGGCATAAGACAGAGCCGCTTCGCCGCTGCGTGTGGCAATTTTTTGTAGCTCTTTCACTTCGCCGGTCATTCCGCCAGACAAAGGCTTATAGCCGTACTCAATCGCCCAGTAGTCGTATGGACCGATCGTCGTTGTGTAGTAGTCACCTTGCTCCGACTCCTTCGAGACGATGTTGGTTGGGTTATAGTCCATCACCGAACCGACCATGCCTTGTTCGCGAGTCTTGGCGGGATCGTTGACGTCCGTCAGGTTCAGCATCTTGCTCGCTTTGAAGTTATGTCGCAGACCGAGGGTATGGCCGACTTCGTGCATGGTGACCTCTTTGAGGCCCTGCATGATCATCTTTTCCCGTTGTTCGGCAGCTTCCTTGGCATCGGCGCGGGCCACAATCGCGGCGGCACCGAATGCCATCTGCGAAGCCATCCCGCTGCTCAATCGACAACTAGAGTGCTTGTTCAGTAACGGTCGCGTGGATGCGGGCTCGGGGTCCAACGGACCGCCCGTCATGGCGGCAACCACATCCGGAGTTAACGTTTCGAACTCTTCCTTCCAGAAGTGAAGGAAGTCGGCGTCGAAGATGATATCCGCATCGAGGATCTGGCCAGTGTAGGGGTTCACTCGGGATGGCCCCATCGCAAAGCCGGCATTGGCGGTGATCCAACGGAACGTATTGTAGTTGATGTCCTCGGGGTCCCACGTGGCATCATCCGGCTGTTGACGAACTTCAATCGCATTCAACCAGCCAGCCTTCTCGAACGCTTTGTTCCATTCTGCGATACCTTCTCGGATGGGCTTCCGGTACTTATGCGGAACGGTCTTCTCGACCCAGAAGACGATCGGTTCCTTGGGAGGATACGGTGGCTTTGAAGCTCCCAGCGGCTTCTCCAGCTTCCAGCGATTGATGTGACGTACAAACTGATCGCGATCGCTCTCCTTGTTGTAGTCCTTCACCACCGTCAGAAAGTACCCGACCCGGTCATCGGCGAGACGGGGCGTATAGCCAGTCTTCGAGATCTTGCTGATCGAATAATGCACGTTCAAAGTGATGCCGCGCGAATCGGCAACGGTGTCGAACGAGGAGCGACCACTCGACGCATAAGTCGCGGCGACTTCCAATTCGATGTTCTTATCAAAGGCTTTGATCGAAGCCCAGGTCGATCGGTCGGAAGTAAATCCAAAGCCGGGCAAGACCTGGCTGATTTGCGGAAGGTCGCTCATGAAGACGGGTGTCATGTCAACGAGATCACCACCCTTCGGACCCTTCGACACGACTCGCAAGCTAAACAGAACACTGTCGGTGTAAGCATTGTCAAGCGCGAACCGTTCGGGATAGCCCTTGTTCGCCTTGAAGCGGACGTTCTCGCGAATCACATGAACGCGGTCGTCGATCTTGCGGAATCGCCACACCCAATCATCGCCGAAGTTCCAGCTATAGCCGCCAAGCAACGGAGCTTGGCCCATACCTTTGGCAATCGACAGCAAGACGATGTACTCCGAGCTGTAGTGCGAACTGCTCATTTCGGCATACAGCTTGTTCCCCTTCTGATAAAGCGTGAACAAGCCGGTGTGTGACTTGGCATCTTTCAAGAGTGCCGCATAGGGCGGAGCCGGAGCCTTTGGCGTTGACGCCGCTGGCTTGGGAGTGCTGGTAGAACTGCTCGGCGTCTCGGCTGCGGCAGGGTTGTCAGCAGGCTTGTCATCTTTGGGCTCGTCTTGTGCAAACATGTCACTCGTCAGCAGCGTCGCCAACAACAACACGCAACACCCGCGAAGAGAACTTTTCATCATGGTGCATTCCTGAAAGTAGTTAGGCAGGGCCACGAGCGAAGTCGCGATGGACGCTAGGCCTGCATGTGGTCCAAAGTAGGCTAAAATATACGCCACAGGGAAGAACGTGCGGAGGCTGATCGCTCCAGACTCCGACATTCCTATTCTAGTCGTTTGGGAATTGCTGCGGCAAGCTGTAAGGACCACGCTGACTTTACCGACTACGAGAAACACTCCGGAAGTTCGGAATGTCACCCAGTAAATCCCTCGAAGAAGTCCGTCACGTCCTTTCGCACTATGCGTTCGTGGCTGACAGAATCGAACCTCTGGGGGGGGCGGGCGGATTCAGCGGTGCCGAGTTTTGGCGAGTCTATGAGCAGGATAGCGTTTGGTGCCTACGATGTTGGCCCACGCCGCACCCTAGCCGGGATCGACTTCAGTTCATCCATGGAGTCCTAAAGTCTGTGGCCCGACGAGGTCTCGAAGTCGTTCCCGTTCCGCTGCCGACCCAGAAGTCCGAGACATTCGTCTCCTCAGGCCGACACCTGTGGGAATTGGCTCGCTGGATGCCGGGCTCGCCAGCCTCCCGCACATCACTCAGCACTGCCCAACTGACAGCGGCCATGCGCTGCCTAGCGACATTTCACGTCCATGCGGCGGAAGACCAGCAGTCGGTCGGAACGGCGCCAGGCATCGTCGAGCGAAGCGGGAGAATCAGAGAGCTTCAAGGCGGAATGCTGCTGAGGATCCAAGAGGCTTGCAAACTGCCTCCGTGGCCCAAACTCGCATCGCGAGTAGATCCGATCATGTTTGCGTTCCACGAGCATGCGGCAGGCGTGCTGCGAGAACTCTTACGCGCGGAACAACTTCGCGCTGCTGTACAACCCTGCATCCGCGATATCTGGAGTGACCACGTGCTATTCACGGAAGATGAAGTCACGGGATTGATCGACTTCGGAGCAATGCGTTTGGATCACGTGACCGCAGACATCGCGAGATTGCTTGGCAGCCTGGCTAGCGACGAGAAGGAAGCTCGTCAGGCAGCGATCGAGACCTACACCCGGACGCGAACGCTTAGCAATGAAGAGCAGCTTCTGCTGAAGACCTACGACGAAAGCTCGACGCTACTGTCAGGAATGAACTGGCTGCAATGGATTTGCTTAGAACGGCGACAGTTTCCGGATCACCAGCGAGTGCTGCAAAGGCTCGACGAGATCATCCAACGTCTCGGCAGCCTCAGAGTTGCTTAGGCTATCGCTGCCCCCGCGCCACTGATCAGATTGATGAACTCTTCGTTTGTCTTGAAGCGTCCCAACTGTTTCGTCAACTGCTCCATCGCATCGACTGGGTGCATCGATGTCAATGTGCGACGCAGCATCGTGACGGCGTGAAGCGTCTCCGGATCTAACAGCAGTTCCTCGCGACGCGTGCCAGACTGAGTGATGTCGATCGATGGCCAGACTCGCCGATCGGCCAGCTTGCGGTCAAGGACCAACTCCATATTGCCCGTTCCTTTGAACTCCTGAAAGATCAGGTCGTCCATCCGACTGCCGGTGTCGATCAGCGCCGTACCGACCACTGTGAGCGAGCCGCCTTCCTCGAACGCCCGCGCCGTTGCGAACAGTTTCTTCGGAATGTCCATCGCTTTGATGTCCACGCCGCCACTCATCGTTCGCCCCGTGTTTCCGACCCACTTGTTGAACGCCCGCGCCAGTCGCGTGATCGAATCCAACAACAGGAACACGTCCTTGCCGCTTTCCGCCAGTCGTTTGCAGCGTTCAACGATAAGTTGAGACAACCGCACATGGCATTCCACATCCTGATCGAGACTGCTCGCGACAACTTCGCCGTTCACGTTGCGGCGCATGTCGGTCACTTCTTCAGGGCGTTCATCAATTAACAGCACGATCAGTTTCACCTCGGGATAATTCGTCGAGATCCCGTGACTGATGTGCTGCAGCATTATTGTCTTGCCGGCACGAGGAGGGGACACGATCAAAGCACGCTGGCCACGCCCCATCGGTGTCAACAGATCCATCACCCGTGTCGTCAGCGGCTGGGGGTCGGTCTCTAACCGATACCACCGCTCGGGGTTAATGGGTGTGAGCTGATCGAAGCTCTTAACGTTCGTGTATTCTTCGGGAGGCATGCCATCGACGTCGGTAATCTCCCGCAGGCGAGGGCCCTGCTGGCGACGAGCATGCTGAACGACGCCGGTGATTAATACTCCCTGACGGAGACCGAACTTCTCGAGCATCGTCCCGGGCACGAACGGATCGCTGCGCTCTCGAGAGTAATTATTTGAGGGACTTCGCAAGAAGCCGTAGCCGTTGGGATGTAATTCCAACAGTCCCCGCCCTGGCTCGGATGGAATGTCGCCATCTTCTACCGGTTCTTCATAGCCGTCGCCACCACCACGCCGCTGGCCACCACCGCCACTACCTCGACGTCGGCGACGAGGCCGTCCGTTGTTTTGCTTGTTATTCTGGTTGCTTCCGCCACGTCCGCGAAACTTCTTCTTCGCCATCTGAATACACCCTAATTCCAGTCGTTAATAAACGCAGTCATCAAACAAATCTCCCGTGACCAGGTCGCCAAAGGCAGTCCCAAATGCTCCCAAACGAATTCCGTCTCGCATACGCAAGCGGCAATCCGCCTCGGTGGTCAACGATCCGCGTTCCGGGCAGAAGCCCGACGCGACCCCCTTCTCAACCGGAGGTCTGTTTATAGTTCTGCAGAGCCGCTAACACAGGGCCCGCCAGCAGATCCTTTACAGGTAAGGCTGGTTTATGGCTTGCCGATCAACCACGCAGAAAATGCCGGAACGACAGTGTCAGCGAAGGTCGTCCTGAATGGGTGACAATGCTCGACCTGTTTCAGCACAGATCTTGTACTCTTGAAAGTGCCGAGCAATCATGCCCTCTGATTACCACACCCGTTCCGGGTCTATGACAGAGGGCGCCCAAAGACAACTGTTTATCGGGCAAGCAGAGCCCACATTCAATGTGGGCTGAAATCTACCGGAATCTTACTAAGATCATCGCCCCTGTCAAGCGAAGGCTCGATTGTATCTAGTTGAATTGGGAAGGTTTTTTTGCGTGGCGACACCGCCGAGACCCTTTAACCGCGCCAGAACTGTTTGCCTAATCGTGAAAGTTTCGCGCAATCGGCATTTTTCCTACAACCGTTGCGACTGGAAGCCGATAAAGGCAGGGAACTCGCTCTGGCCCCGCGGTGCGCGGGACGCGAATCACCTCAAATTCCGGTGTTTCCACGATGCATTCGACACAAGCCACGGCTCGCCTGACGGTTTTCGCGTTTCTACTTTGCCTTGCAGCTCCTCTGGCTGCTCAAGACAGAATCCCTTGGATTACCGATCTGGAACAGGCTCAGCAGTTAGCGGAGCGGCAGCACCGTTTGGTACTACTCCACTTTTGGAGCGAAACCTGCGGACCATGTCGCAGGTTGGAAACTGGTGTGTTTAATCAACCCCAGTTCATTCGCGCTCTCACAACGGGGTACATCCCCGTGAAGATCAACGCCGCCGACCAACCACGACTGGTCACGTTCTACAACATCGAATCGGTGCCCACCGACGTCATTGTCACGCCGGAAGGGCGCGAGATCCAACGCTTTACGAGTAAGCAGGATCCAAACGCTTACATCGCGATGCTGGATGGAATCCGTGCCCGAGCGGGTGTAGGTGCTTATGCTCAAGCAAGCACCGGCCGTGGCGTCCCACCGGCTCAACAAACTGCTCAGGTCGTGTACGGGGCGAACGAGAACTTCGGACGGCCGAACCAACGACAGTTGGGCAGCCAACCACCGGTCCCTCAAAACAGCAATGCGAATCCGCTCAACCAGAGCCCTTCCGCACAGCCCTCCAACGTTGCGCCACGATACGCGAATCCTTATGCCCGTGAGCAGCCTGCAAGCAGCCTCGGCGGATCGCGTTGGGGTAATCAACAACAAAGTAGCTCCACTGGCCAGGCACCTCGCCCCAATTCTCAACCACAAGAGAATCAATACACCGAGCACGCTGTCACGGCGCAGAATGGCTACAGCGTTTCGCCAGGCCAAACGCAACCACCAGAGAATCAGTACACCCGCAATCTCGTCATCCAGAATTCAGCTCAGTCCGGCCAGCCGATACAAGGCTATGGCGAGCGAACAGGGCCATCGCCTAGAGAAGCCGCGGCTCCTTCACGAGCCACTTCGCAACGACAAGCAGCTCCGTCTCAACCGACAGTTGCGTTGGAAGGCTACTGCCCGGTCACGCTGATCGACAACCGCGGTTGGCTGGTGGGCAACAAGCGATGGGGTGCCGTGCATGAGGGGCACATTTATTTGTTCGCAGGACAGGAACAGCAGCAGAAGTTTCTAAGGAATCCGCACCTCTACGCACCTTTGAATGCCGGTTACGATCCCGTAGTGTATGCAGAAACGGGACAACGGGTGCCTGGAAAACGCGAATTCGGCCTGTACATCGAAGATCCCGGCCCGATCGCTTTGTTCGCCGATGAAGCCTCGCTGCAGAGATTTGAACAGAACGCTGGTTACTACTACGACGCATTGAGCCAAGCTGCTGCCCAACGTCGCCAGCAGCAACGCTAAACGATCAGCGCTGGCGGTCGGCAAAGACAGGTTGTAGTCGGGGAGACACAGCCGACTTATTTGGTGTGAAGCCGCCAGCAATGGCAAGTCCCAAGCTGATTAGCCCCAGCCCCAGCAGCGCGTAGATTGCTCGAACAGCTAGACGTCCCCCGACACCTTTGATCCACTCGGTTTTCCAAGACCGATAGCACAGCTCCCAGTTGCGGATCGAAGCGAGCAGACCCAGAACACCGAGAGAAACGGCGACCGCTCCAACGAATAGGTCTTGGTACGTCATTCCTGATCTTCCCAGCTTAAAGTTCGCTTGAGGGCGCGTTGCCAACGCGAGCAGCGCCTCGCGCGATCTCCGTCGCTCATGCTTGGCGCGAATTCGCGATCCATCGCCCAATTGTGGGTCACGTCCTGCGTATCGTGCCAGTAGCCGACCGCCAGGCCAGCCAAGTACGCGGCACCTAAAGCAGTCGTTTCCGCAACTACCGGCCGACGAACCACCGTGTTAAGAATGTCGGCTTGAAACCGCATCAGGTCGTCGTTGACGGAGGCCCCTCCATCGACCTTGAGCACTTGCAAGGCCACTCCCGAGTCAAGCTGCATCGCGTCGAGCAAATCGCGAGTCTGGAATGCCATCGACTCCAACGCGGCCCGAGCCAGGTGGCCCGACGTCGTCCCCCGAGTCAGGCCAAAGACAGTTCCCCTGGCATACGGATCCCAGTGCGGTGCGCCAAGTCCTACAAATGCCGGAACCATCACGACGCCATCCGAATCGGCGACCGTGGCCGCGAGACTCTCGATCTCGCTAGATTCGGAAATCAGGCGCAGCCCATCACGTAACCACTGCACGACCGCGCCGGCAACGAAGACCGATCCCTCTAGACAATAAGTCACCTCGCCGTTCAATCCCCAGCCAATCGTCGTCAGTAGATTGTTCTGGGAAACGACCGGGCTGGTGCCGGTGTTCATCAGCAGGAAGCAGCCCGTGCCGTAGGTATTCTTCGCGCTCCCGACCTCGAAGCATGCCTGCCCGAACGTCGCCGCATGCTGATCACCAGCATCGCCGGCTATTGGGATTGCACCACCAAGCACGCTCGGATCCGTCTCACCATACACTTCGCTCGACGAACAAACTTCCGGTAGCATCGCTCGAGGAACATTCAAGGCAGCGAGCAACTCGTCATCCCAATCCAGCGTCCGGATGTTGAACAGCAGCGTGCGGCTGGCGTTACTGTAGTCGGTCACATGCCGTTTGCCCCCCGTCAATCGCCAGATGAGGAACGAATCGACGGTGCCGAACAGAATCTCACCGCGTTCAGCTCGCGAATGCAAGCCTTCGTGTTTGTCTAGCAAGTGCTTGATTTTCGTGCCGGAGAAATACGCATCCACAACCAAGCCGGTCTTTTGACGAAACGTCTCTTCGAGCCCGTCGGCTTTCAGTTGCTCGCAGATTCCCGCGCTGACACGGCTTTGCCACACAATCGCGTTATCGATCGGCTTACCCGTGTCACGATCCCACAGAATCGTCGTCTCTCTTTGGTTGGTAATCCCGATCGCTGCGATGTCGCTCGCGCCGAGGGATGCCTTGGACAGGGCATCGCGGGCAACAGCAAGTTGCGACTCCCAAATCGCTTCCGGATCATGCTCAACATGGCCGGGGGCGGGCAGGATCTGTTCGAACTCCTGCTGGGCAACAGAGACGATCTGACCGTCGTGCGAAAAGACAATCGCCCGGCTCGACGTCGTTCCTTGATCCAAAGCCAGTACGTATTTGCTCATGGGCCACTTCCCGCGGCGTTATTTCCCTTCTAGAGCACGCTCGAGGTAGCTCACCTGAGCCCTCACGTCTTCCAGTCCGGGATGAAGTTTCAATGCGCGGCGAAAACTATCAAGCGCGCCGATAGGATCGTGAAGCTCTAAATAACATTGGCCCATGCCAACAGCGGCACCGAAGTGATACGGATTCAACTCCAGTGTCTGGAAGCAATCATTGGCCGACTCATCAAAGCGATTGCGTTGGAACAGGGCGATCGCTCGCTGGTTCCACGCTTCTGCAAAGAACGGAGCTTCATCGATCAGCTCGCTCACCTTCCGTTCAGCCGGCACCGGTTGTAGCGAGTTGTTCAAGCGGATGATGATTTGCAGCGACTGCCGTTGTGCGTCCGAACCGTCGCGAAACCACAGTTCGCGGATGCCGTTTTCCGCCAAGATCCGCACGCCACGGTCGTCGTCGCTCAATCGCCGACCCATCGTCTGATTCGACGCGTAGTCGCCAAGAAAGCCCAACGCCATCGTCGCCGCCCGACGCGTATTCCGCTGACCACACTCGGCCAAACGTTCGAGCGTACCAACGGTATAGCTCGCTGCCACAGCCTTCACGAAGTTGGCTGACGCTTGATCAGACAAGTAACGCTGGTAAAGAGTTGCGAGAGTAGGATACCTTTCGGTCGAACGGCCCACGTGAACGCTCCCATTGGATTTCCGAACCAGACAAGCACGACCGGCCTGCTATAATCGAATGTAATTGGGCGTCGCCGCGGACACAACGTTGGAGAGCTTTGCTTTGCGATGTACTTCGCATTTGGTAAGAATTACCGACAGGGCAAGGACGGCGGCTTACAGAAAGGAGTTACTGTGTTGCAATCTCAAGGCTCCGGCATGGCTTCGCTCAAGCAGCTTAGTATCGCCGCTGCGTGCGTGACGTTGCTGCTACTTTTTTCGAGCCAATCCCTTCGTGGGCAGGAACGAATTGCCTGGAAGACGGACTTGGCGTTACGCAAGCAACTCCAAGCGACCGTCGGCTTCCAATGGAGTGGGTCAGCAACCATCCGCCCTTCGCTAGACAGCCTGTCCCGCAACCAGCAAGTCGCGATTTGGCTCGATCGCCGCGTCGATCCCGGACACCCGTTGGACTTGGCGTTGCAAGACGTTTCTCTGCGACAAGCCTTGCGAGTCGTCGCGGCGAAGATTGGCTGCGGTGTTTGCTTCGTCGATTCCGTTGTATACATTGGACCTGAATGTGTCACGAAGAAGCTCGCAACGCTGGCTGCGATCCGGCGCGACGAAGTCAAACGCCTACCACCGGCGCAACGATCGAAGCTCCAGCAGGCCAAGCCGTGGAAGTGGGAAGACGTTTCGGCGCCGAAGGACTTACTGGCCGACATCGCGCGCGAGGCGAGCATCCGCGTCGCCGAAGTGGATCGCCTACCACATGACTTGTGGGTCGCCGGCGATCTGCCACCGCTGCTGGTCACCGACCGACTGTCTTTGCTCTTCGCTGGTTTCGACCTGACGTTTGATATCGCGAAAGATGGTTCCGCGATTCGCCCGACAGCCATTCCCGAGCAGGTCTCGCTTCAGCGGCCGCATACTCCGCGTGGCTCACTCGCGAAGGCGGCGGACAAAATCGCCAGCGACTTTCCGAACGTAGGCGTCCGAACGAGCGGCAACCAGTTGATTGTTACCGGCACGTTCGAAGACCATGATCGCATCGCGAGCATGTTGCGAGGCGAAACCGTGTCACGACCACCACGACGGCCCGCTGGTGAACGGCGTTACGATCTCCAAGCCCGAAACTCCGTCCAAGCGATCATCGAATACCTTGCTGAACGCGAAAATCTGAGAATAACTATCGACCCTGCAATTCGCAGCAAGCTAGAAACCCGTGCTTCCGTGGACGTCAAACAGGCCACGTTACGGCAACTGCTCGATGCCACACTCGAGCCCGCCGGCATCCGCTACGAACTCGAAGACCAAGCGTTGCGATTGCTTTCCGCCGAATAGCAACCTACGTCCGCGACACGCCAAGGTTCCACGAACGCTCTGATTTCCATGCTAGACTTGCGCATAACTCTGCGCACTTCGCCCTGCAAATCGGGAATACGCAATGGAAGAATGGGGCAAACCCGTGCATCGGCGAAGACGATTGTTTGTGGGACTCACATGCGCCGCGAGCGCAATCGTCCTCCTGTGCCCTGCCGGACTGAGCGCTGGCACCTATTACGTTCGTACCGGGGGCAATGATAGTGACAGCGGCTCGTTTCCAAGTCGCGTCTGGCAAACGCTGGCGAAGGCCGCTGCCACGGCGAAAGCCGGAGATACCGTCATTGTCGGAGCCGGCGAGTTTGTCGGCCAAATGGCTTTCGCCGCTTCTGGAACGGCCGATGCACCGATCGTCTTCCTCGCCGATACCGGTGGCGAGTTCACCACCGATGTGGGTTCCTGTGTGGTCACCGCCGCCAAAGGTTCGGTCATCGTCCTCGATGAGCAGTCGCACATCCAGTTCCGAGGAATGAGCTTTCGTGGGACAGGAACGCTGATTGTCAACAGTCTGCGTTCTACGGGCATCTGGTTCCACGAGTGCCAGTTCTTCCAGGCGAGTTCTGACGTCATGCGATTTCACGGCAGCGGTTCCATCCAGTTGTCGCGATGCACGTTCCGCGACAACGGAGGCCAAGCGATCAAAGCAAAGGCCGGTGCCTCGCTGACCGTCCGCGAGTGTCTCTTTACGAAGAACGCCGGAGGAGTGGTCTCGCTCGAATCGGATGATTGCTCGCTTCGCATGACTCGCTCCCGGTTGTTAAGCAACGGCAACGTGGCGCTCCAACTCGGGGCGTCTTCAGCGATCGTCAATTGCTTGCTGGCCAAGAACAGAACCGGAATCGTCATCGATGCCGACAAGGTCACCGTCGCGTTCTGTACACTCGTCGATCAACAAGGCGATGCTTGCGTGTTGCAGAGTGGCGAAGAAGTTATCATCGCGAATTCGATTGTGACGTCGAGTCGTGGGCGCGGAATCGAGAGGCATTCCGGGCAACTCGTACTGGCCAACAATCTTGTCTTCGACAATCGCGGCAGCAACTACGAGGGAACCGCCGCCGGCCCGACCGACTTGAAAGCCCCACCCTTGTTCGCCGATGAAGTGGATTATCAGTTAGGACGCAAGTCGCCCGCGATCAACGCTGCGACGTATATGGAGTTGAACGAAGATCTCTTCGGCAGCAATCGCCCTCTTGGAGGCGGCTACGACATTGGTTGTCACGAGTTCATTTCGCCGAAACGCCCAAACGTCTATTACGTGCGGCGAACCGGAGACGATACGAATGACGGCTCAAGACCCAAGAGCGTCTGGCGACGATGGGCCACGCGGCGAAGGTTGCAATGGCTGGTGACAGAGTTTACGTCGGGGGTGGCTTGTACACTGAAGCCGTCGCTTTTTACCGGGCCGGGACGGTGGAACAGCCAATAACGTTCATCGCGGACGAACGCGGCAAGTTCACCGGCGATAAAGGCCAGGTTGTCGTCGTCGCTCCGGATGAGGAAGCTTGGTCTTGCCGCTTCCTGAATGCCGACCACACTCGCCTCGCCGGCTTTCGCTTCTCGGCGAAAGCGCAAGACGATAGGCAAGGGGTTTATGTCTATAACACCTCGGGGTTGCACTTCGATGATTGTCTATTCGATGGATTGACCAGCGGCCTCGTCGCGCGTCTGTCGGACGTGACGTTGAACGGCATCGACGTTCAGGCTTGCAAGCCGCGAGCTGTCGTTGCCGCCACGGGACGTCTCACCGCGATCGACTCTCGATTCGCAAGAAACCATGCAGGCGTTCACACGATGTCGGACGTGCGGTTCGCGCGACGGATTGCAAGTTCGACGAGAACTCGCATTGTGGAGCTTGCCTGCAAGGCAGCGTGATTTTGCGTGACAGCAGTTTCGCGAACAACAACGCGATTGGTCTCTGGATGAAGGGCTGCGATAGTGCCACGCTCAGTCTCGAGGATGTCACGATAAATCACAACGGCGGCTACGGCTGGTTGCTGGACAAGTGTTATGTCAACCTTGATCGGCAACAACTCGCGAAGATACATTTGCGCAACAACGCCGTGGCTGTGGCTGCGCTCAGTAGCACTGTCGTGATCGATGGTGCAAGACCTTCGCGGTTGTCGCACGCGACAGCGACTTGACCGTGTGCAACTCGCTGCTCACCAGTCTCGGTGGCGGCATCCATCTTGAAGCGAATCACTCGTGTCGGATTGAAGCCACCACTTGCCACGGTGCGGGCCAGGGCATCGGCGTTTCGTGCGCGAGTGGCGACGCGATGCTGACGAATTGTGTATTCGCAGATTTCGCGACGGCATCCGAACACAGGAGAGCGAGTATCTCGGAACGTTGGAGGTGTGGAATTGTACGTTCGCGAAGATGCGTGAGGTTGGCGTTGACCATCAAGGCGGCGACCTTGTCCTGAAGAACTCGATCATTACGGCACACGAGCGCGGAGAGATCGGGCTAGCGGCAACGGGCACCGGGCTCGCCACTCACTCACACAACCTGTTGTTTGGCTTCGCCGAGCCATTTCAGGGCTTGGACCGGCACGCAGGCGAACGGATCGCCAACCCGCGTTTTGTCTCACTCGAAGAAGGCGACTATCGTCTGCGTAACGGCTCGCCA
>PBSM01000255.1 GCA_002726245.1 Planctomycetaceae bacterium
TACTCTCCAATGGGCCATGACGCAGATCACGGAAGATTCTCAAGAACCAAAGCACGTCTTAGCTCAATTGGGATTGATTTAGCACTTTGCAGAAACTCAGTCCTAACAGATAGCTGCCGGCGCCCCGCAGTGCATCGATCAGCTGCGGAATCGAGCGCTGGCTCATGAGTCTTAGTCCAGGCAGCAACGCCAGATTGACCACGTGCACGATCATGCAGAGTGGACAGAACGACTCGCCCTCAGCGAGCATCATCACGGTCAGCGTAACACTGACGACACACCCGACCGCTGCCAGGACCAAGGCTGTAAGCGTTGCTTCTGGCAGGAAAGCGTCTCCCAGGCTCCATCCCGTCAACAGCAGGCAGAGCAGGGTCCCGTAATAGACCATTCCCCATCCAGCCAATGGAATTCCCAATTGCCAGGACGTGGGTCCCGCGAGTGTTTCGTCGCAAGACGTACCAAATACGGCAGAGCAGGCATCGATCCAGTCAGGTGCTGGGTCGGCGAGAAGGCTGAACGATCGCAACAGAAGGCAGACAGAGATGGAGAATCCCAACCCCAACAAGCCGAAACAAAGGAATCTCCAACGGTTGTTTGACGGAAAGTCAGCCATCGTTCGTGAAGGGACGAAACCACGGATTTGGGGAGTGGACGCTCTCAGGCGAGCGCCATCCGATCACAGTCCTGTCGTAGCGGCTGGCAAACGGTACGCCAGCATACGGGTTGTGAATGCGTCGAACAACTCGCGGATGAGTGCTTCCGGGAAACAGCCAGTGTCCTTAAGCAAACCGCACTGAGTAGATCGGCGGAAGCTGCGTTGAGAGGCATTGCCAGGATTCGCCCCGTGTGTCGGAGATGTAAAGGCTGCCGCAGGCAGTGCCGAAGACGAGGCGATCGTCTGACAAGTCGAGGGCATGACGGAAGGCGAAGTCGTAGCAGCTCGTTTGTGGCAGGCCCGTTCTGAAGTATTGCCACGATTTGCCTCCGTCTGTCGTGCGGCAAACGCAGAGCTTACGATCCACTGCGACGCGAACCTCGTCACTGACCGCCGGTATCGCCCAAGCCGTTTCTCCGTCGGTTGGATCAACCGCGATGGCGAACCCGAAGTGAGCCAACTCGCCGGCTGCAGAGACTCGCGACCAAGATTCTCCGCCATCGGTGCTGCGGAAGATTCCGCAGTGGTTCTGTTGCCAGAGCACATTGGGTTGCGATTGGCACCGGACCATAAGATGGGGATCGTGGCCGATCTCAACATCGGGGTCGGGCATAAAGTCCGCCTTCAGGCCACGATTGCGAGGCTGCCATGTTTCGCCACCGTCTGCGCTTGTGAAACCCCCGCGACGCTGATGCCAACTGAAATGCGATTCGGGTCGCGCGGGTCGATCAAGACCGAGTGGATGCCCGGTTCATCGAGCCCTCCACCCATCCATTGTTCTTTACGAGACGGATGATTCCACAACGATTCAACCAACCGAAACGAATCACCCTCATCGTCGCTTACGAACAGTCCACCGGGCTCCGTTCCCATGTAAAGCCGTCCCGGTTGGATCGCGGGTCTTGGGGTCAAGCACCATTGGTAACGCAAGACCGCGGGACGATCGTCTTTCAGCATCGATCCGTCGAGATACTTCGGAGCCGGAATCTCCTCCCAGTTCTTGCCCCTGTCGCGCGACCGTTGCAGCTTGCATCCCCAATGGCCGTGATCGAGGCAGGCGTAGAGGGTTTGTGTGCGCCGATCGACAATCGCGTAAGAGACTCTCACGCCCAGATGCGATTCGCCATCGGTCGGGCGTCTTCTCGAAAACAAGCAGCCCTTTTCGCGTTCCAACAACGATGCGGTCACTTCCCATGACATTAGTCCTTTCTTGCTATCAACCACCCGACAGTGCTTGCATGATCGAGACTTCATCCACACCATCGAGTGAATCGCTCAGTTCTCGCCGATCGCTCATGATTCGCTCACCGACGAAAATGTTGACGTGTTGCCGAATTTCGCCTGTTTCGTGAAGGATATAGTCCGTGACACCCGGATATCGTTCGTTTAGATTCACAAGAAGGTCCCGCGCCGTGCTGCCAAACGCTTCGCACTCCGCAGGAATTGCGAAGTGACGAGTCAAATGCCTGGAAATCTGAACGCGACCATCTCGATCATTTTCCTGAAAGTGAGTAGGCTTGGTTGGAGTCCCGCCTTTAGGCGGTCTGCGTTTGCGGAGAAGAGCCGCCGGAAGGCGGCACTCCAACGTCCGCGATTCTATCGCCTTCTACCATCGAACAACAGAACGAACCGCACTTAGTGCTCAAAGACCTACAACTCGGCCCGGTCAAGATCGGCTTTCCGATCGTGCAGGCGGCGTTGTCGGGCTACAGCGACTGGCCGATGCGTGTGATCGCCAAGCGGCACGGCGCAAGTTATGCGATCTGTGAAGTCATGCTCGACCAGTTTCTCGTGGCTTTGAAGAACCGGAAGAGGACGGGGCACTTTCTGCACATCAGCGACGAAGAGCATCCGGTTGGCGGACAACTCATGGGGGCGGAGCCGGAGCAGTTCGCGGCGGGTGCGTTGAAGCTTGTGGAAGCCGGCTTCGACGTCATCGACATTAACTTCGGTTGCCCCGTGAAGAAGGTGCTGGGGCGTTGCCGCGGCGGGTATCATCTATCACAGCCCGACGTCGCCCTCGATATTATTCGTCGCACGCGCGATATCGTTCCGGCTCACGTTCCTGTGACGGTCAAGATGCGTCGCGGAATCGATGATACTCAAGAGAGCCGCGACAACTTCTTCACGATCCTGGAGGGCGCATTCACCACAGGCGTTGTCGGAATCACCGTCCACGGCCGAACCGTCCAACAACGTTATGTCGGCCCGAGCAAGTGGGAGTTCCTCGCAGAGGTCAAGCAAGTCGTGGGAGACCGTGTCATCCTTGGCAGCGGCGACCTCTTCACCGCTCAAGACTGCTTGGACATGATAACGCAAACAGGTGTCGATGGCGTCACCGTCGCGCGCGGGGCGATTGGCAACCCGTGGATCTTTGCTCAAGCAAGAGCCCTCGCGGTTGGAGAACGGCTGCCGGACGCACCTTCGTTACATGAGCAGCGGGAAGTAATCCGCGAGCACTTTCGCTTGGCGGAGCAACTGTACGATGCAAAACGCTGTGGAATCTTGATGCGAAAGTTCGGCATGAAGTATTCGGTGATGCATCCACAGCACCAAGAAGTTCGCGAGGGCTTCGCCAAAGTTCGCTGCCGCGAAGATTGGGATGCCGTGCTCGCTCAGTGGTATACCGAAGATCTGCCTGGCTGCCATCCAGACCCGTCCATTCATCGCCCTCAAGCGGAAGACGATTGCGGTCAGGCTGCGTGAATCGGTTTCACATGCCGAACACGCTCGAGGTTCCCAACAAGTACAGCCCGGAATAGATTCGCGAGTCGATCATCCGTCCAGCCACTACCCTCGACTTGAGCCAACCGTTTATGTCAGCAAAGGGCACTTCGTGAACTTCGATATCTTCGGATGCATCGCCGCCACCTACCGCCACCTTTCGCACTTGCTTCGCGACGAAGAAGCTGACCGTTTCATCGGTCAAGCCCGCGGAGGAAGTGCCATCGAACACGTGAGTTAGCTCCCCGACCTCGTAGCCCGTTTCTTCCAGCAGCTCGCGCCGGGCCGCTTCTTCAAATCGTTCGTCTTCCGCGCCGGCGATGTCGCCCGCGAGTCCCGCTGGAAACTCGATTACGCGTGCTTGTATCGGAGGCCGATACTGCTCTACGAGGATCACGCGCTGATCGTCGGTCATTGCGACAACGATAACGATCGCTGATGCGTTTGCCCGCGTGACATATTCCCACGTGCCGTAGCGACGAAGATGCAGGTGCTTGCCGGCGGTGATGAGTTCGGATTCGCTCATGTTATCGCGTCCGCGAGGTCAGGAAGAAGTGAACAAGAGAAAACGGAGGTAACGGAGAAAGAGTCGCTCGTCTTCTCTCCGTTATCTCTGTTCCCTTCTGTTCAAATCCTCGTACTCTCAATACAGCGAACACTGGCCGCTTTCATCTCATCGATTGCTCTCTCAGTATCTCCCGTCGTCAGTTCGACTCCGCGGCAGCCGTCTGTAATGAGGAACGTCTCGAATCCAAGTTGGCGTGCGTCGAGCGCCGTGAACGCGACACAGTAATCGGTTGCCAGTCCCATCACGTAGACCGACGACACACCTTCTTCTCTCAAATAATCGCCTAGGCCAGTTGCCTTGCGATGGCCATTGTCGAAGAAGCCGCTGTAGCTGTCGATCGTCGCGTCGGTTCCTTTGGGGAAGACGCGGGCAATGCGTTCAAGGTTCAAGCCAGCAGCGAAGGCGGCACCGGACGACCCTTGTACGCAGTGCCTTGGCCAAAGGATCTGGTCGAGTCCAGCAAGCTGAATCACATCGCCGGGCTGACGCCCCGGATGGTTGGCTGCGAAGCTGCCATGATCGGCGGGATGCAAGTCCTGCGTCGCAACGACCAGGCCGAAGTCTGCTTGCACAGCATTCCCGATGGGGATGACCATGTCGCCATCCGGAACGGCGAGCGCCCCACCGGGCAAGAGGTCGTTTTGAATGTCTACTAGGATCAAGGCCCTCATTTGAGTCTTTCCGTTACGCGTTCGATCTGCTCATATCTCGAAGTTGAATCCTTGTTTCGTCAATCGCTCGTACTTTCGTTTGTCGAACCGATAGAGCCTCGCCGCGCGGTGAGCCACTTCCGTCTCGACTTCATCCAACTCCTTCAGCAAGCCCATCCCGAGGATCTTTTTGCGGAAGTTGCGTTTGTCGAGCATCCGGTCGAGGATCGTCTCGTATAGCTGTTGCAACTGTCGAAGCGTGAACTTCTCCGGCAACAACTCGAACCCCAGCGGTTGGTAGCGCACTTTGCCGCGCAGGCGTTCGTGTGCAGTTGCCAGGATGTTCTGATGATCGAAGCCTAGTGATGGCGTATCGTCGATCGAGAACCAAGCGGCCTCGCGCGCGTCGGTCGCCGCCTGAACTCGGTGGTCCGAGAGCTTCACGAGCGCGTAGTACGCGACCGACACAACGCGTTCTCGCGGGTCACGTTCGACATCGCCGAACGTGTAGAGCTGCTCAAGGTAGACATTCTGGACACCGGTTTCCTCAACGAGTTCTCTCATTGCCGCGGTCTCAAGCGTTTCGTCCACATGCACAAACCCGCCTGGCAACGCCCAACGTCCGGCGAACGGTTCCATGTCGCGTCGGATCAGCAATACCTTCAAATCGTCTTCGTCCAATCCGAAGACTACACAGTCAACTGTCAACGCCGCGCGCGGATATTCGTACTTGTAGCTCATGCCTGCCCCTTCTCGACTTGCCCTGTCTCCACATGGCTGCGCAACTCATTCAGCTCCCGCTCGAAACCTCCTGACAGAATTGGGAAGCGGCACCACGTCTTCGGATCGAGGTTCTCATCGTCGAGATGAAACGAGGGGGCATAGCGTTCGCGTTTCCACTGATTGCGGCTCCACAAGCGGAAGAAGCGTTCGATCCAAGCGAGCAGTTGCGACGACTTCGTGCCGGAACGTCGGGCCTGAAGCAGTTGAAAGATGTCACGTGGGCCGAGTTTGTCGCGAATCGCCGCGCGTTCGATCTCGTCGAGCACGTCGTACGGCATCAAGTCTTCTTCATCGGTTTGCTTCGAATCGGGTGGACGCAGTTCGGCGGTCGGTTGCTGGGCGTTGATCGCCGACAGAGTGGGAATCGCGCCGCCACCCGTCAGACCAGTTTCTTCCATCCATTGCAGCCACGTGCGCAGGAATGCCTTGTCGATACCTGCAATCGGCGATAACCCGCCACAAGTGTCTCCATCCATCGTGGCGTATCCGACGGCCGCCTCGCTGCGATTGCTGGTTGACAGCAACAAAGCTCCGCGAATGTTCGCAAGTAGCCAGACGCCTGGAGCCCGCGCGCGAGCCTGGATGTTCTGCAAGGCCAGGTCGTCTTGCTGCCAGGTCAACTCGCGGCCCAACGCGCCGGAAACCATGCCGATGTAGTTCTGAACAAGCTGATCGACATCGAATTCCAGAAACTCGGCACCGACCGATTGTGCGACGCCGTGAGCGGCTTCTCGCGTGATCGATGAACTATTCCGCGTCGATTGATAGACACAAACGAGTAGTCGATTCACAAGATCGTGGCTGTTAGTTGCTTGATCGATGTCGGAGATGTGTGCGAGCTTTCGTTGGACCTCGTTAAGCCCGATCTCTGCGACACCTAACTCCATCGACAATGCTGACAGTGTCGCGACGGCCGCCGAATCTGCGCCACCGCTGAGCGAAACGACGTAACCTCGTGAACGGCTCTTGCGAAGATAATCGAACAGTCCCAACGCGACCGCCCGCGCGAACTCCTCTTCTTTTAGATGAACACTGTGTTCCCAGCTTGGCGGGCACTCCGCCGTCGGTTCCGGCTGGCAGTCCGGGAACTCAAAGTCGATCGAGACGTTCTCTTCGTTGGCGAGATCGGGTTCATAGCTGTCGTCGCGTGCGCGGCTTAACCTCGCACTTTCGACGTCTACGGTGGCGGTCGTGAGGTCGGTATCGGCAAATGTTAGCCGAGGCCCTTGCGCGAGCATCTGCCCGCCGCTGGCAATCATCGCTCCGCCGTCATAGATCGCTCGGCCGGCTTCATTTCCAACTAAGTTCGAATAGACGTAAACGACGCCGAACGCGCGAGAGCCTTCGAGAACGAATCGCTCACGCACTTCGTGCTTCCCAAAGGCGAAGTGGCTGGCGCTGGGATTCAAGATAATATCGACTCCGCGCTGCACGAGGTCGTTGCCGACTCGGTCAGCAACCCACGCGTCTTCGCAAATCTCGAATCCGATCGAGATGTCGCCGCAATCGAAGACGATGTCACCGAACGGATACGACTCGTCACCGATCTCGACTTCAACTTGTGCATTCTCCGGCCAGCGCTTGAACCAACGCGGTTCGTAATGGATGCCGGTGCCTGCCAAGTGCTTCTTGCCAACGAATCCGGCGATCTTGCCATTCGCCAACAGGCAAGCCGTGTTGTACAAAGCTCCGCGATAGACCAATGGCATCCCCACCGCCACGATCATGCCTCGTGTCTGTGGAGCAATCTCGAGTAGCACTTTCTCCGCGATTCGATGCACATCTCCGGAAAAGAACGCATCCTCGCAACCGTACCCCGTCAGGCTTAGTTCCGGAAAGCAGAGTAGACTGACGTTTTGGGAACTCGCCTTGCTGATCCCATCCAGAATCCGGTCGCGATTGCCGTTCCAATCCAACGGCGTTTGATTGAGCACTGCGGATGCAACTTTGATAAGTTTCATGCGTCTTTCCGTTGAGCCGCCTCAATGAGACGTTCCTTTGTTTCGTGCAAACTCGGTTCAAGAGCAACGCGATATGGTCGTGGATCGTCTAAACGCGTTATCGATGGATCCAGCATTTGCAACTGCTTCGAGGTTCGCGCCCGCGAGTCGTGGATCGATGGCAATTGATAGACTTGTTCTCCACCGCGGAAGACGGGGACGAGCAAGTCTTCGTACTCATGGCTCGCAGGCGACCACACCTCTGATTCGGTAAGCGGCACACCTGTCGCGGGTCCATCCATTGCGGACAACTCGTCGAACATGATGTCACCCAAGCATTGCCCGTCGTTCGCAACAAACCGCCGCACCTGCAGCTTGCCGGGCGTAGATACCTTAATTCGATCCTCCGACAGTTTGATCTTTGGCTTCCAACCCGCATCGTCGCGTAGCGCCGACAGTTTATAGACGCCGCCTAACGCTGGCTGGTCATAACCGGTCACCAGCTTCGTGCCGACGCCCCACACACTGACCTTTGCACCTTGACGTTTGAGACAAGCGATCGAATGCTCATCCAGATCGTTGCTGCCGACGATGGCTGCGTCGTGGAAGCCGGCTTCGTCGAGGACGACTCTCGCTTGATTACTGAGTTCGGCGAGATCGCCGGAATCGAGTCGAACGCCGAGCATCTCGTGTCCTTGCTTGCCCAGCTCCTTCCCGACCACCGCCGCGTTGCGTACACCTTCAATCGTGTCGTAGGTATCGACTAAGAAGACGCAATTGTTTGGCAACGCTGCAGCGTATGCGTTGAATGCCTCGCGTTCCGTGTCGAATGACATCAGCCAACTGTGGGCGTGAGTTCCCTTGACAGGAATATCGAATAACTTGCCGGCAAGCACATTTGACGTCGCGGCAGCTCCACCGATGTATGCCGCACGGCTCGCAGTGAGACCTCCGTCAATGCCTTGCGCCCGGCGTAGTCCGAATTCAAGAACCGGGTCGCCTTGTGCAGCTTGGCAAACACGAGCAGCTTTCGTCGCGATCAGCGTTTGGAAGTTGATGATGTTCAGCAGAGCCGTCTCGAGGAGCTGCGCTTGCAATAACGGGCCGGAAACTCGCACGAGTGGCTCGTGTGCAAAGACCGCTGTGCCTTCCGGCATGGCGTCCACGTCGCAGGAGAAGCGTATTTGTCGCAGGTACTCAAGGAACTCTTCACCAAACAGCGGTTGATCGTCAGCACCTTGGAGAGAACTTAGATACGCGAGATCGTCCTCCGAGAATCGCAGCTCCTTCAACAAGCTGACAGCGTGGCGCAGTCCGCAGGCAATCGCGAACTGGCCATCGAATGGATGTGTTCGGAAGGTCAGATGGAAGACCGCGTCACGCTCGGCCATTGCTTGCTTCCAGTATCCGTACGCCATCGTCAGTTGATACAAGTCTGTCAGCAGACTGAAAGAGGTTCGATAAATGTCCGATAGTTGACTCATTTGACTCCGGCCTGTTAGTGTAAGTATTACACTAAGCTGATCCTGAGTCAAGTATGCCGCTCGCCCCCCCCCACTGGTAGTGTGTTCATTGGGTCACGCATCTGCGATATTATCGCTCGGGACGCGGGCTGCACCGGGCCGTACGCTGGCATCGACATGACCGTGAGACTGCTGATAGCGGACGATTACGAACTGGTGAGAGCTGGTCTGCGTGAATTCTTCCGAGCTAGTGATGTAGAGGTTGTGGGCGAGGCGACGACAGCAGGCGAACTGATCAACCTGGCGGAACGGACGACCCCTGATGTTGTCTTGCTGAGTCCGATCTTGCTCGGTGATGATGCCGTGGCTGAGTTGGTTCGCATCGAGCCGCGTCTCAAGCCGGCGATCATTCTGCTCTTCTCGACTCACCGCAGTCCGGCTCTGATCGCGGCGGGCGTAGCCGCTGGAGTGGCTGGCATCATCCCCAAAACGACGACGCGCGACGGATTGATCGAATCGATTCAAGCGGCCGCGGACGGCAAGACGGTTTGGTCGCGAGAAGAGTTGCGGAGAGCGGGATCTTCTGCCGATTCAGCCAATGACATCGAAGCGCAGCTAACTCGTCGCGAACGCCAGGTGCTGACGAAACTGGTTGATGGCTTGACGAACAAACAGATTGCCCAGGAGCTGGACATCAGTTACGAGACGGTCAAGGAGCACGTTCAACATATCCTGCGCAAGATTGCAGTCACCGATCGCACGCAGGCGGCGGTATGGGCAGTTCGGCACGGTTTGGTATAACAGGGCCTTTTCCTGTTCTTATCCGCGACGAGCCGCCATGAGCAAGCCGACCGATATCCGACTCAAGCAAGTCACCTACTCTCAAGAGCGAATTCAGTACCGCACGCCGATCAAGTTCGGCGGCCGGGTCGTTAACGACGCGTTGCTCTTCAACGTCACAGCTGACGTCGAGACACAAGACGGACGCCGCGGCCAGGGCTTCGGCTCGATGCCGATGGGCAACGTCTGGGCTTGGCCAACCGATAAGGTTGACGGGGAGACGACGCTGGCGGCGCTTGTCGCATTCGCGGAGCGCGGTGTCAAGGCAGCCGACGCGCACGACAGCCCGGGCCACCCGCTGGAGTTGACTCACGAGTTGGCTGCGGCACACGGTCAAATCGAGTCAGATGTCGAAGGGCAATTGTCGCTGGCCGATGCGATGCCGCGTTTGGCTCAACTCGTCGCGGCAAGTCCGCTGGAGGCAGCGATTCATGATGCTTACGGCAAGGCGATTGGCGAGAACTCGTACAATCTGCTGGGCGCCGAATTCGTCAACTCGGATCTATCGACTTATCTTACCGAGGAGTTTGCGGGGGAGTACCTCGACCAGTACACGAGTCGCCAGCCGAAAGCAGCGATGCCGATTTACCACTTGGTTGGTGCACTCGATCCACTCTTCGCCGACGATATTGCAAAGCGCATTGACGATGGGTTGCCGGAGACGCTTGGCGAATGGATTCAGGGCGACGGCCTGACTCACTTGAAGATCAAGCTGAACGGCGACGACTTGGATTGGGACGTTGATCGAGTCGTTGCGGTTGAGCGTGCGGCTAGCGAGGCACAGTCGGTGCGGGCGTGCGATCGCTGGTTCTATTCGCTCGACTTCAATGAGAAGTGCGCCGATGTTCAATACATTCTGGACTTCCTGGCCAAGGTTGGCGAGAAGTCCGCCATTGCCTTGGATCGCGTTCAGTACATCGAACAACCGACGCATCGCGACTTGCGGGCCAATCCCGAGAACCGCATGCACGAGGCCGCGAAGATCAAGCCGGTCGTCATCGACGAATCGCTGCTCGATCTCGAAAGCTTGTTGTTGGCTCGCGAGCAAGGCTACTCGGGCATCGCGTTAAAAGCGTGTAAGGGACACAGCGAAGCCTTGCTGATGGGTGCGGCGGCACAGAAGTACAACCTCTTCCTGTGCGTTCAGGATCTCACGTGCGTCGGAGCATCGTTCCTGCATTCGGCGAGCGTCGCCGCAAGAGTTCCGACCGTGGCGGCTATTGAAGGCAACGGTCGCCAGTACTGCCCTGTCGGCAACATGGGCTGGGACGAACGGTTTCCCGGCATGTTCAACATTAGCGATGGCACGGTAGCGACAAGCGAGTTGAGCGGAGCGGGACTGGGATTCTGAAACAGGGCGTAAAGCTTCGTTTAACCGCAAGCCGTCCCTGAAAGAGTTTGAACTTGAGGACGGTCTCCGGACTTTTTTAACACAGATACATTTCGTTGTGGTTACA
>PBSM01000256.1 GCA_002726245.1 Planctomycetaceae bacterium
CGCCAACATTGCCGCCTTGCCTTTCGTTCGCAGGCTCACGAAACGCAAGGCGGCAATGTCAAACAGTTGAAAGTACAGAAAGAAAGTTACACCACCTACCGATTGCCCCACATAATCCTTCCCGACTCATACCCGCTATGCCTCGATATGACCTGCTGATCACGGCGTTTCTTGCCGTGACGCTAACCAGCGCCTTGCCTGCGGGCGACCACATACGCCAACTACAAACAAAGGCGATCGAGGAGAAACGTTCCGACGCGGCTCACTGGGGGTGGCAACCGAAGAATTACCTGCTGTGGACTTCCCACTCGAATCGGCTGATTCCCATCTACACTTTCGGTACGAAGGACACTGGTCGTGGAATCGATTTGCACGGTTACACGGGCGAGAACAGTAAGTACCGAAAGAAGAATGAACTGATTCGGCTGTATGGTCGAGTGCCCACGGGAACGCTCTCGTCAAAGGCTCAGTACATGGATCAGACGGATGTCTATCGGATTCAGGAAGCGGCGTTGAAGGCCGGCAAGAAGTACATTTTCCTGATTGTTTTCGATGGTATGGATTGGCAAACAACTCGCGCGGCGAGCATCCACAACTTGCAGTGTGTCGCGTATACCGAAGGGCGAGGCACGGGAACGCACTTCCAGGACTATGATGCCAACGGCACCTCGCAGTTCGGTTTCATGGTCACCACTCCACACAATCAAGGGACAGAGTACGACGTCGATCAACAAACAGTACCGAACCCTGGTGGTACGATGCTCGGCGGTTACGATGCGCGGCGCGGAGGCCCGACGCCGTGGGAAGCTGGTGCTGACCCGCAGTATCTCGTGTCGGAGCCAAAGAACGCGGACAACCGACAGCCATACACCGACTCCGCCAGCTCCGCGACCAGCATGACCACTGGCATCAAAACCTATAACGGTGCGATCAACGTCGATCCGAGCGGCCGACAAGTCTCCACGATTGCTCATCGCGCTCAAGCCCGTGGCTACAAGGTCGGCGCTGTTTCAAGCGTGCCGATTAGTCACGCGACCGTGGCAGCATCGTATGGTCACAATGTCTACCGCAACGACGTCCAAGACTTGACGCGAGATCTAGTCGGTCTGCCCTCGATCAGCCATTCGAAGACACCACTGGCCGGCCTCGATGTGTTGATCGCTGGCGGGCACGGCGTTGTCCGTGAGAAAGATTCGGCGCAAGGCAAGAACTTCGTCCCCGGCAATGCGTACATCACCGATGCCGATCTTGAATCGATCGATGTAACAAACGGCGGCAAATATGTGGTCGCTATGCGAGCAGATGGCGTGAAGGGCAGCGAAAGACTAAAGACCGCCGCCAAGGAAGCTGCGAAAGACAGCAAACGACTGTTCGGTCTCTACGGTCTCGGAGACGCCAGGGGACATGTGCCATTTCAAACGGCGGATGGCGACTTCCAGCCTGCGCAGGGGAAGACGAACAAAGTGGAACAGTACAGCGACGCCGACCTGGTCGAGAATCCAACGCTCGCCGACATGGGCCAAGCCGCACTAACTGTCCTGCAGAGCAACGACAAAGGATTCTGGTTGCTGCTCGAAGCAGGCGACGTTGACTGGGCGAATCACGACAACAACCTCGACACTTCGATCGGTGCGGTCAACAGCGGTGACGCGGCGGCGAAAGTAATCACAGACTGGGTCGAACAACACAGCAACTGGGACGAATCGGTCATGATCGTCACAGCCGATCACGGTCATTATCTCTTTCTCGATCGCCCTGAGCTGTTGCTCGCACCAGAGCAGCAGCGATAGCGTGCGGCGACACGGACGAGACGGCTGCCTCTCACGAGGCGGGACGCGCATTCGCGGCAGTCGTGCTGGGGGCATGTGTTCTTCAAGAACGCGTGGAAAGGAGCGGACGACGGCAAGTTTGACGTTTCCGCCCTTTCAGAGGATAATCGAACTGCGGAGTTCTGATTTCCGCAAGTCGTTTAATGCAAGTCGTTAACGTCATTTCCGCGACAGGATCGTGTTGTGGAACGCTTGCAGGCTCCTCGAGACCACTTCACTGGGTGGCAATCCGCCGATGAATACGTGCCCCTCCTGTAACATCCGTTTGACTGACGATGAACTCAAAGAGGGGCGTTGCCTCGAGTGCGGCACGACGTTCGAGTCGGTACCCGATGCCGACGGTCCATCTCAGAATCACATGCAGACCGTCGATGGGTCCGCTCTCCCCATCGATTTAGATTCCGATGCTATAGAGATCGACGAGCCGAATGCACCGGCCGCTCCACTGACTCCTGGCGGCGGCATGCAGACGGTCGATGCCTCGCAGCTTCCCTCCGATCTCGACTCAGACGCCATTGAAGTGGATGAAGACGACGAGGCGGGATCGGCAGCCCCTGAACCGAACTACCAGCAAACAGTCGATTCCTCGACCATCGCAGAGTTCCTCGATTCGGATTCGATTGAGTTCGACGAGTCAGAACGAGCGGCACGACCTCCTTCCGACGGAGGGATGCAGACGATTGACGCAACTCAACTTCCCGAGAGTCTCGATTCCGACGCGATCGAGCTCGACGACACGTCAGAGAGCGTCGAGTCAGACGCTGCTCCTGCGAAGCCTAATTATCAACAGACCGTCGATGCTGCAAGCCTCGACATGATGAGCGATTCCGATTCATTGGAATTCGACGAATCGCCGGCACCACCCCCAGCGCCGCCTGCGGATGGCGGAATGCAGACGATCGATGCCGCTAACCTTCCGGCGGCGAGCAACTCCGACTCCGTTGATTTTGGCGAGAGTGCTCCGCCAACGGCTGAGCGAGCTTACACGCAGACGATCGACTCGGTGGACCTGCCGGCAGAGAGCGACACCGATTCCATTGATGCTGACTCCTTGGAAGAACCGCCGAAGCCGCCGCCATCCTACAACCAGACGGTCGATGCTTCACAATTGCCGGCGAACATCGACTCTGATTCCGTTGATTTTGGTGAAACCGCGACCCCACCCGCAAACCCTGCCATCGGTCAGACAGTCGATTCGACGAATCTCGATCCTGCTTTGGACAGTGACTCGATTGACGGCCTGGCTGCGAACGCGCCGGACAAGGGTACGGGAACGGTCTCGGAGCGTATCGGTGCGCAGACAATCGACTCCCAAACAATGAGCGGAGACTCGCCAGAAGGTGGCACGGTCTCGGATCGACTGGTGAACGCCACAATCGACTCGACAGACATCAGCGACGGCGGCGGGACGGTTGGCGATCGTCAGGTTGCAGCGACTTACGACTCGAGCGTCATCGGAGACGACCCGGCACAAATGAACGACATGTGGGGCGGCGATCAGAATGCCGGCACGACGCCTCACATGACAATCAAAGGGCGCGAGGCGGCTCCCAAGCCCGGCTCGCAAACGCTGGCGATCAAGTCGCGCAGCTTCCGCGAAATCGAGGAACAACGAGCTTTCGGCAGTGCCGCTGAATACGACTTGATGAAGAAGCTGGGCGAAGGTGGCATGGGCGTCGTCTATCTGGGACGCCAGGCAGCCATCGATCGAAGCGTTGCGATCAAGATGCTGAAGCCGCACATGGCGGCTGACGCCAACCAACGCAACAAATTCCTTACCGAAGCAGTGATCACCGGCGATCTCGATCACCCGAACATCGTGCCGATTTACGATCTCGGCGCGAACGACGAAGGTGCGTTGTTCTACGCCATGAAGTGCGTCAAAGGCACGCCGTGGGACGAGTGCATTCAAGACAAATCGCTCACCGAGAACATCGAAATCTTCATGAAGACTTGCGATGCCGTGGCGTTTGGCCACTCGCGCGGCATCATTCATCGCGACCTGAAGCCCGAGAACACGATGATCGGCGGGTACGGTGAAGTGCTCGTCATGGATTGGGGTTTGGCACTGCCCTACGGCGAGCAGTTCGAGAAGATACGCAGCATCACCACTGCGGCCAGCATGGGCGGCACGCCAGCCTACATGGCACCCGAAATGGCAACGGGGCCGTTCGACAAGATGGGCCCGGCAAGCGACGTCTATCTACTCGGTGCCATTCTGTACGAGATCGTCACCGGCACGCCGCCTCATCGTGGCAAAGACGTGATGAAGTGCCTGTTCGCGGCTGCCAAGAACCAGATCGTTCCGACCGAGAAGACCGGCGAGCTCGTTGACATCGCGTTGAAAGCGATGGCGACGGACATCGAGGATCGTTATCCCACTGTCCAAGATCTGTCGGATGCGATCCGGAGCTATCAAGACCACTCCGAGAGCATCGTCATGTCCGTGCGGGCCGGCGACGAGTTGGAGAAAGCGAAAGAGAGCGATAGCTACGACGCCTATTCCCGGTCGCTGTTCGGATTCGAAGAAGCGTACGCCTTGTGGGATGGAAACGATCGCGCTCAAGTCGGAGTGGGCGAAGCGAAGTTGGCCTATGCCGCGAGCGCGCTGAGGAAAGGCGACTTCGATCTTGGCACATCGCTGTTGGATCAAGATAATCCGGAGCACTCAGACGTCGCAGTGCGGATCGATGAAGCTCGGCGCGAACGAGAAATCAAACAACAGCGAGCCCAGAAGCTGAAACGAGTCGTCGTTACTTTGGTGATTGGTGGCCTCATCGCCGCGCTGATCGCCTCCGGCGTTATGTACTCGCTAAAGAGCTTGGCCGATGCACAACGCGAACTCGCGGTGAAAGCCCAGGTCGAAGCCGAAGATGCTCGTGCGGACGAAGAGAAGCAGCGCATCGCAGCCGACGCAGCACGGGAGGAAGAAGCGAAGCAGCGCAAAGCCGCGGTCGCCGCCAAGGTCGAAGCTGAATCCGCTCGCGAGGAAGAAGAAAAGCAGCGTAAGGCTGCGGTCGCAGCGCGCGAGGAAGAAGCGAAGCAGCGCAAAGCTGCGGTTGCCGCTAAGATCGAAGCCGATGAGCAACGAGATCTTGCGGAGTACGAAGCCTATGTCGCTTTGATTGGACTAGCTGCGGCAAAGATTGATGAGAATGCGTTCGGACACGCACGTCTTCTTCTGCATCAATGCAAGGCCGATTTGCGGCGCTGGGAGTGGGGACGGCTGATGCACATTTGCAATCAGAGTGTTCGCGACTTCGACACCGGCGCGCCTGTCGATACGATTGATTTCGCACCCGACGGAAAACGTTTCGTTACCGGCGGTTGGAACGGCACGGCGCGCGTTTGGAATGCCCTCGATGGTAGCTTCGTCGAACTCCCACATGGCGGCTTGTATGTTCAGGCGGTTGCCTTCTCGCCAGTTACCGATTCGACGTCTCCTCTGGCGAATCAAGTCGCGACCGGCAGCAACGACAAGCAAGCCTTTTTGCGGATTTGGGATGTCAAGACGAAGCAAGCCGTGAAAACGCTCGTCGGACACACCGACGCCGTAACAAGCGTCACGTATTCAAAAGACGGAAAGCGTTTGTTATCGACGTCATTCGACAACACAGCTCGCATCTGGGATGTTGCGACAGGCGAACAGCTTCAGGTTCTAGAAGGCCATAGCTGGTGGGTGTGGGACGCCGCGTTCTCGCCAGACGAGCAGTCGGTTGCGACTACGAGCCAAGACGGTACGGCCTTGCTCTGGAACCTCGCCGACGGCTCGAAGAGCGTACCGTTTACTGGGCACCAAGGCCCCGTTTATTCAATCGCCTTTGCGGACGATGGTCAAACGGTCGCGACCGGAGGGTACGATAAGCGTGTGTTGCTGTGGAAGCCGAGCGACATCAAACCGTTTGATTACGCGGGCCTGTTGGCTGGCGAAGAGCCTCCGCCGCCCGTCTATCGGGCGCTGGAAGGTCACAAAGCCGCCGTTCGTTCCGTGGCGTTCACGAGCGATGGTGAACTGGTTCTAAGTGCAGGTCACGACAACACGGTTCAGGTGTGGAACGCCGCGAAAGGCTCTCCGATCAAGACGCTTCGCGGACACGACAGTTGGGTTCGCTCATGTGCTTTCTCGCCAAACGGCAAGTGGGTTCTTTCCGGCGGCTACGATAATCACGCTCGCCTTTGGAACATCGAAGGGTACGAAGAAGTCCGTGTCTTGCGAGGCCGTGTCCTGGAAGGGCATCAAGACGCGATCATGGGATTGGCCTTCTCGCGTGATGGTCGGAAGATCGTGACAGCCAGCCGAGACCGCACTGCCAAGAGTTGGGACACGCGGACTGGAAACGAAACGGGCTCGTTCCGCGAAGGCCACGAGTTCCTCGCGTCCGATTCCGCTTTCTTCACCGACAACAAGCGGCTCTTAACCAGCGCCGTCGATAACACCGTCCGCATCTGGGATCTCTCGACGGGAGTCGAATTGTTGCGGCTCGATAGAACCGGTCGGGCAGCGGCCGTCGCCGTCTCGCATGATGATCGCTGGATCGTGACCGGCAGCGACATGCGAACCGCGCAGATGTGGGACGCCGATTCAGGCAAGTTGGTCCATGTTCTGGATGGTCACAAGGTCGAAGTCACGGCGGCGGCATTCTCGCCGGACGATCGCTTTGTCTACACAGGCGATGCGAACGGCCGCGGCGTGCTATGGGATCGCGCCACGGGAAAGCACTTAAGACGATTGGGTTGGCACACGTCAAAGATCGCAGCCGCGGTTTTCCTGCCGGATGGAAGCCGCTTGTTGACCGCCAGCGATGATAAGACCGTTTGCCAATGGGATACACAGGCGTTAGCGGACGATGTCGATTCTGTTGTTCCTCTCGAATCTCTGCGGATGCCGCATCCTGATTCTGTTGTTTCGTTGGACTTGTCGATCGATGGCACGCAAGCCATCACTGCCTGTCTCGATGGTCACCTTCGCTTGTGGAACGTGGCGAATGCGAAACTCCAGCGGGATCTGCAGGCCTCGGATAGCCCGGCGACATCGGCAGCTCTCTCTCGCGATGGTCGCTTAGCAATCAGCGTTCACGCAGACGATCGAGTCGTTCGCCTGTGGAACCTGGAGACGGGCAGACCAGTTCCCGGTGTCGATCGTCCTGGCTCGGATGTCTTCCTCGACTTCAATCAACTGGGTGGGCTGGTATGGTCGGCCCGGCTGACCAACGATGGTGCGGCCGTGCTGACGGTAGGCGGCAACGAAGCCCGGCTGTGGGACATTCGACGAGAAGTACCCGATGCCAGGAAACGAGAAATCATGAGCTTCCGACCGCATGCCGCGGTTGCGTCGGCCCACTTCTCACCCGACGGAACTCGCATCGTCACCGCAAGCTGGGACAATTCCGCGCGGGTGTGGGATGCCGAAACAGGCCGATCGGTGCTCCATCTCGTGGGCGGCCACTCCGGCTACGTCAACAGTGCGGTCTTCTCGCCTCAGGGCGAATTCGTTTTAACGGCCAGCGACGACCGCACGGCGAAACTTTGGGACGCCGAAACCGGCAAAGTACTCCGCAGTTTCGAAGGGCATCAGAGCCGCGTCCGCTTCGCGACTTTCTCGGCCGACGGGCAGCTTGTGCTAACCGCATCGGAAGACAAGACCGCTCGGATTTGGCGTACTCAAACGGCCGAGCTGGTGTGCGAGCTAGCCGGACACAAGTGGGGCGTACTGGCGGCCGCCTTCTCCGCCGATGGCCGGTTCGTCATCACCGGAAGCGACGATAATTCGGCTCAAGTCTGGAACGCCCAAACCGGCGAGGCATTAGAGGCTCTCAACGGCCACACGGCGGCAGTCACCTCCGTCGCGTTTTCTCCGGACGGCGAGCGTGCCTTGACTGCCTCCGAAGACTTCACAGCGAAGCTCTGGGATACCCGCACGGGCAAAGAAATTCTAAATCTCCGCGGGCATTCACAGGAGGTTACTTCGGTAACATTCTCCGACGATGGACGTTTGGCACTCACTGGCAGCCGCGACGGAACAGCGATTTTGTGGTTAACGGAAGAATGGATGCAACCGGTACCTAGCGAATGATAGACGTAAGATCCGCTTTACTTGTCGTCCCGACTCTCCTCTTGCTCGTGGAGGCAACCGGCTGGGCTGCCCCATTCGTGCCGGCTCGCGATGCACACAGTGTCGCGTTCTCGCGCGACGGTCAACTCGTCGTAACCGGCATCTCAGGAATGTCCGACGAGGAGTTTCCTCCCCGCCCACACCCCAATCCCCGCAAGTGCGGTGTCGTGCAAGTCTACTCGATCGAGACACGTCAGAGAGTAGCTCGCATGGAGACGTTCGGCGATCTCACAGAGGTCGCGATTTCGAACGACAACAAAATGGTCGCCGCCGCGCGGATTCATGCCACCGCCGACAAGCTCGAACTGAATGAGGTTCGTGTCTGGGACATTGCCACGCGGCGCAGTGAGTTCGTCTTCGACCGTTGTCACGCTTTCTGTCTTTCGCCGCAAGGGAACGCGATTGCCGTTGCCAGCCGTCAACGCTGTGTCGTCTACGATCTCGCTAGTGGAGAGAAGCTAAAACACTTCGAGCCACTCGGCGGTGCGCTCGCGCTTAGCTATTCGCCGGATGGAAGCCAACTCGCTGGCATTGTGCGAGCAGCATCAGGCTTCGCGGTATGCGTCAGTGAAGTGGCCCGACCGACGCAACACGCAACCTCGCAGCCGCTGGCCGCCGCGTTCTATTCGTTGACCTTCTCACCTTCAGGCCTGTTGCTTGCTTCCGGCCACGCGGACGGCAATGTCGTCCTCTGGCGGGTGGACGGTGTCACGCCTGTGCGTCAATTCAATTCTCGCGGCCGCGGCCTGCAACGTCCGTTCTTTTCACCCGATGGCAGTCTGCTCGGAGCTGGCGACCAGCGTAACGGTGACGTTGTCTTTTGGGATCTTTCGAACGGAAAGGACCTGGCGCGATACACGTTCGAGAAGGGAGCGTTCCACACATACCGGACTCGACCGAAGGACAGTCTCGTCACTCCCGAGAAAGATCCGAAGCGTTTCGCTTTCTCTCCAGACAGCCAGACGTTCCTCTCAGGTCCACACGGGGGCATCATCCGCCAGGTCGCCACAGGCCAAGACACTCATCGCTTTGGTGACTGACACGGTGTTCGCGGCTAATTTCATTTGCTGCGTCGAGCATTTACAATGAGCCGTTTGAAAGAACACAACCGTCCCGATCCCTCTCGAAGGAACAGAACAGTGAGAACAAATCGTCGCGACTTCTTGAAGTCCACCGCGGCAGCAGGTGCAGCCGCTTCCCTTCCGTATATCTGGACCAGTTCCTCGGCCTGCGCTCAAGACAGCGACAAGCTGACCGTCGCGGCGATCGGCGTCGGTGGCAGTCGAGGCCGTTACAACCGTGGTGGCGGCGTTGCACAACAGGCTGGAAAGCTCGGCCAGATGATCGCTGTCTGTGACGTTGACTCGGTTCATACAGGTGAGTTCAGCGCCAAGTATGACGGCAAGCTCACCGAGTATATCGACTACCGCGAACTGCTTGAGAAAGAAAAGCCCAACGTCGTCACCATCGGCACGCCCGATCACTGGCACGTTCCGATCGCGCTTGCGGCTCTTCGCGCCGGTGCCGATGTCTACTGCGAAAAGCCTCTCACGCTAACGATCGATGAAGGCAAAGAAGTCTGCAAGGTTGTTAAAGAGACTGGCAAAGTCTTCCAAGTCGGCACGCAGCAACGCAGTGAAAACGAAAAGCGTTTCCTGAAAGCGGTGGCGTTGGTCCAAGGTGGCTACCTGGGCGACAACGTCAACGCTTACGTCGCCATCGGTGGAGCACCGGGCGAAGGCAACTTCAAAGTCGAAGACGTCCCGGAAGGGCTGAACTGGGACTTTTGGGTTGGACCGGCGAATGAAGCTCCTTACATGGAGAAACGTCGTCGCTACTTCCGCTGGTTCCTCGAATACTCGGGTGGCAAGATGACCGACTGGGGAGCCCATCACATCGACATCGCACAATGGGCACTCGGGTGCAACAAGACAGGACCGATCGAAGTGAGTGGCACTGGCAAGTTTGGTGAGGTCGTGCCCGATAAGTTCGATTTCAATGCCCTCTTCCACGGCAAGGCAACTCTGGGACACGGCTTTAACGCTGCCACGACCTTCGACGTCGATCTTGCGTTTGCCAACGGCTCGACGATGAAGGTAACCGATAATTATAAATCGGAAGACGGCAAGACGGACTTTGGGAACGGCATCTTGTTTGTTGGTGACAAGGGACGCATCTTCGTCAATCGTGGCAAGCTCACCGGCAAGCCGGTCGAGGAGCTGACCGAAGCTGACAACGAGCAACTCGACGAGGCTGTCGCCAAGCTCTACAAGGGCAAGGACATGAAGGGCCACATGGCGAACTTCTTCGACAGCATCGCCGATCGCAGTGATCCCGTCTCGGACGTTTACACGCATCACCGCACAATGACCTCTTGTCATCTGTGCAACATCACCTTGATGCTCGGCCGCAAACTGGAATGGGATCCCGAAAAGGAAACCTTCCCCAACGACGAACAAGCGCGAGCGTTGATGTCGCGGCCGAGTCGGTCCAAGTATCTGGCGTAGCGTAACTTTGAGAGAGCAACGGCAAACAAACGCGCCCAACGTTGCATGAGCAATGTTGGGTGTTGTTTTGTAGCTCGCGAGTGCTAATCCAGATTGCCAATACTCTTGAAGCCACTCTTCAGCGATAAATACAGTTCCTGATAGATCGGAAAGTGTTTGTCGTAGGCTTGCTTGGTTTTGCGATCCGGCGCGGTTTCGGAGGTTACTCTGATCGTTGCATTGCAGGCTTCTTCGACGTTCTTGTAGGCTCCCGCTCCGACAGCCGCTAACAAAGCAACTCCGTAAGCAGGTCCTTGTTCGGCGTTGATTGTAACGACCTTCTTGCCGAAGACGTCAGCCTGCATTTGACGCCAGAGTTGGCTCTTCGCTCCGCCGCCGGATGCTCTGACTTGGCGAACGGGCACACCCATCTGCTGAATGATCGCAAGACTATCCCTCATGGCGTAAGTCACTCCCTCCATGATGGCCCGTACGAGATGGCCGCGAGTGTGTTTCAGTGTGAGTCCAACGAAGCATCCTCGAGCGTCGGGATCGGCATGCGGCGTTCGTTCGCCTGCCAAATACGGCAAGAAGAAAAGGCCTTCGCTACCAGCGGCGATCTTGGCCGCCTCGCGATTCAAGATCTCGTATGGATCGGCTTTTGCTTTCGAGAACTCCGCACAAAGCTGCTCGGTGAACCACTGCAGCGATCCACCGGCGGTAAGGCTGACGCCCATCATGTGCCACTTGCCGCGAACCGCATGGCAAAACGTGTGCAAGCGTCCCTCAGGATCGATCTCGACCTTATCGGAATGCACGAACATTACGCCAGACGTACCGATCGAACTCGACAAGACTCCCGACTTGACGACACCTGTGCCAACCGCGCCCGCTGCACAGTCTCCCGCTCCACCGACGACGACACAATCCGTTGTTAAGCCAAGCTTCTTCGCTGCGTCGGCCGTCAGCTTGCCGGTGACTTCTTCCGACTCGTAACACGTCGCGAACAGATCACGATCTAACTCCAGTTTCGATAACAGCGTTTTCGACCAGTCTCGCCTCGCAACATCCAACAGCAACATCCCGCTGGCATCACTCACATCGGTTGCGAATTCTCCGGTCAATCGGCGACGAACGTCATCCTTTGGCAGCAACACGCTCTTTGTCTTGTCGAAGTTCTTCGGCTCGTTGTTCCGCAACCACAGGATCTTTGGAGCTGTGAATCCAGTAAGTGCCGGATTCGCCACCATCTTGATCAACTTGCGCCGCCCGCCGGTTCGCTTCTCGATTTCTTCACATTCGGCAGCCGTTCGCTGGTCGTTCCACAGCAGCGCGCGGCGTACCACCTTGCCCTTCTTGTCGAGAAACACCGAACCGTGCATTTGACCGGACAAACCAATCGCCTTCACATCCGCTGGCTTGACCCTAGCCTTCTTGACAGCCTCGCGAACCGTTCTTACGGTTGCTTGCCACCAGTCCTCCGGGTCTTGCTCGCTCCAAAGTGGCTTGGGGTGGTGCAACGGATAACCGGCGTTGGCTTCCGACAAGATCTTGCCGCGTTCATTGATCAGAAGCGTTTTGGTACCGGATGTGCCAATATCGATTCCGAGAAAGATAGTCATCCATGTTCCCTCAGTTAGTGAATTGGCGACGATTGTAACCCGCACCAGGAAACAGCCGCAACGACCCGATTGACCGAACCGATCGGCTACACTTACGATGCGAGATCGGGCCGGGCTCGCTGGGGCTACCAATTTGAACTCCCCCGTCTTCGACGCCGTAGTGAACGGATGATGATCGCAATCCAGTCTCCTTGCCGTGGGCTCGCGCGATGCATCGTTCTCGTTGTGTTAACCGTGCTGCCTGGTTGTAAGCGGCCCGTCGATCCAGCCGATTCGTCCATCCAGAAGCAACCAACGATTCCGCTGCGTGTTCTGGTTCTCGACGACGAAGAACTCGCCGCAGTCGTGAAGCAGGAGTGGGATTCTAGAGGCGGCTTGAGCCGCGTAACGAACAAGACATCCGCAGAGTTACTAGCATCTGAGCCAAGGCGTTTGAATGCGGATGTTGTGATCTATCCGAGTGGCCTCCTTGGGGAACTGGCCGAGCGGGAATTCATCGTTGCACTCGATGATACAACGCTGAGCGTTCCAGGCTTTGACCGCAGCGGCCTGTTCGATCTGATTCGGATGCGCGAAATCGCTTGGGGCGACGAAGTTCTGGCCGTGCCATTCGGCTCGCCGCAGCTCACGCTCTTCTACCGCAAGGACATTTTCGAGCAACTACAACTGCAGCCTCCAGCGACTTGGAAAGAGTACCAAGCGTTGACCACACGCTTGGTGGATCGGGCGGCGATCGGTGCGCTCGCTCCGCCGGAAGATCAGCTGTGGTACGCAACCGTCGAGCCAACCGAGGGCGATTGGGCGAGCTTCTTGTTGCTCGCGCGTGCGAGTGCGTATGCCAGGCATCCCAACCAATACTCGACGCTGTTTGACTTCGGTTCGATGGAGCCGCTGATCGCTGGTCCACCATTTGTTCGGGCGTTGGAAGAACTTATCGCTGCCGCGAAACAAGGCGCACCCAGCCTCTCACCGACGGAGGCACGTCGAATTTTCCTCGCCGGCCAAGCCGCGATGGCTCTTACATGGCCCAGCCGCGCCGGCGATGTGTCGGCCGAGAGGGCCAGCGAACTTGAAGAGTGGATCGGCATCGTTGAGTTGCCAGGTGCCCGGGAGGCGTACAGTCTACGGAGTGACTCCTGGGAACAGCTGCAAGAGAATGACAGTGGCCGGGCGACGCTGCTGGCAGCTTCGGGTCGGCTCGGTTCCGTGACGGACGACTGTCGACAGAAGCAGCAGGCGATCGCGATGCTTCTATTGCTGACGGGCGAGGAACTCGGTTCGACCGTCAGTGTGCAAAGTAAGTTCACAACGATGGCTCGAACCGACCAACTTGCCTCAGCGTCCTCGTGGGTCGATCGCGAACTCGAAGGATCGCCTGCTCGCATGTACGCCGAGGCAGTGGAAGCCGCCCAGAACCGCGCGGCGTGGGTTGATGCGGTCAGGCTTCCGGGGCGAGACAAGTATCTCACAGCCTTAAACGGGGCCGTTGACCGCGCTATCGCTGGTGACGCAACGGCAGCCAAAGCTCTTGAGGTGTCTTCGACTCGCTGGGTCGAGATTACCGAAGAGCTTGGAAGCGAAAGCCAACGAACGGCTTACGTCCGCAATCTCAGCCTGAAGCCCTAACAGGCGTAGCCTTCGCCGCGCCCGGTTGCTATGCTGGATCTGTCGAGAGTGGATAGGGGCCGTAGCTGAAGGCAACATCGCTGATCGCGTCACGGCAAGCTGTCAGCGGAGACCCGGAGTCGGAGGCCCATTCGCGCGTCACATCATGTCAGCAAGGCAACCAGTGAGACCCATCGAGTTCTTAACCGGAACGTGAAACTCCGCTCACGGACGATTGAGTATGCCTGACAAGTTGAAGAAACAAGGACGGCAACTGACTCTGTGGAAGTCGGATGACTGCATAGTGTGCGCTGGGCAGCGCATGAGTCAGGAGGGTTGAAGTCCCTCTGGCGTTCGGATGAGGAACGTCATATCCGAAAGTGGCGCCTCAAAACAAAAGGCATTTAAATGATCAGGCAAGTTTGTGTTGATGGCCTTCGGGTGGCATTACTAATCATGGTCCCGGTCATCTGCTGTGGTCCGAGTCCTGCGCGGGCTGATGAGGCGGCGGAGATTGTGAAACAATACCCAGATTTGCTCGAAGGCATCACGAGTTTCGGGGCCGCTGTCGCTGGTGACTGGCTTTACACTTATGGAGGTCATAAAGGCGAGCCCCACCAATACTCGATCGAAAACCAGTCGAATCAACTGCGGCGGCTCAACTTGAAGGAGCCCGGCCAGTGGGAAACGGTCGCCACGGGACCACGACTGCAAGGACTGGCCATGGTTGCACACGGCGGAAAGCTGTACCGCGTCGGTGGATTCACCGCCTACAACAAGAAAGGGGAAGACCAGGATCTGCGGTCGGTGGCCGATGTTGCGCGGTTCGATCCCGAGACGAGAAAATGGCAAGAGCTGCCGTCAATGCCTCTTGCCCGATCATCGTTCGACGCGGTGGTCATGGGTGACGCGCTGTACCTAGCCGGTGGTTGGGCGATGGGTCCGGCCGGCAAAAAGTGGCACGACACGTCCTTCGCTTGCGATCTTTCGCAAGCGAAACTTCGCTGGGTGGAGCTTCCCAAGCAACCGTTTCAGCGCCGGGCGAATTCGCTTGGTGAGTTTGACGGAAAGCTCTACGTGATCGGCGGCATAGGACCGGACGGCCAACCGAGCACGGCAGTTGACGTTTTCGACCCGCAGGCACACAAGTGGTCGAAGGGGCCGAACCTGATCGGCAACGGCATGGGGGGATTCGGCTGCTCGGCGTTCGAGGTCGGCGGCACGTTATATGTCAGCACGTTTGGCGGCCTTCTGCAACGACTGACCGGCGACGGAAAGGAGTGGGGAATTGCCCGCAAGCTTAACGAAAAACGCTTCTTTCATCGCATGCTGCCCCTGAACAACCACCAACTCATCATGGTGGGCGGGACGAGTCCACAAGCAGGAAAGAACGTTAAACTACGAGTGATTGAGCTCCGTCAGTGATTGACTGCGACGCCAGAGACGCGGCAGATCTTCTTCTTGAACGCGTCTTCCTAGTATTCCGTCGCAGCTCAGTTTTCGGATAGCGAAGCTCGCCAAGAGCTTCGGCTCTTCCCGGTATTGGCCGAAAGTCTTGGCGACTTTCGCTACGGCCTACCCGAAATCTAAGTCGAGACG
>PBSM01000257.1 GCA_002726245.1 Planctomycetaceae bacterium
ATTGGCGAGCAACCTTTGCTACGCCGCATTCACAGGAGAACCGTTTACTTTCTTGCTCGCTCTTTCATAGTATCGGAGGCGTCCGCTTCTCTCCGACGCGGAAGCGCACGCCTTGCGGTTAAACGAACGAAGCGCAAGATCTAGCCGGCTGGAGTATAAGTCCGAGCCCGCTTCCGCTTTTCTCACGCGGAGCGTGAGGGCTACTTTGCAGTCGCCAGATGGCTACAATGGCGAACTTTGACGCTCGCGCCAACGCATCCTCGCCCAAGAAGCTCGGAATCAATTCGCCATGTCTGCTTCCTTCAGTACGTTTGCCACTTCCGTCAAAGCCGAGACCGCTTTCAACGTCCTTGCCGTTGCGAAAGGCTTGATCGCTCACGGAAAGAACGTCATCGAACTCGAAATCGGTGACAGTCCGTTCGATACGCCATCGAATATTGTTGAAGCCGGCATCAACGCACTTCGTAGCGGTCAGACACACTACGGGCCCTCTCTAGGCATTCCAGACTTCCGCGCAGCCGCCGCACAATATGTGAATGAAGAGTATGGACTGTCCGTCGCGGCCGAGAACGTGGTCGCCGGCCCAGGGGCAAAGAACTTCGAGCAACTCTTCTGCGAAGCGTTTCTCAATCCGGGCGATGGCGTGCTCGTCTTCAGCCCGCACTTTCCGACGTATGGGCCGAACATCGAGCGACGTGGAGCAAGGCCGGTCCTGGCCGCGCTAAAGCATTCGCATGACTTCCGGCCTGAGTTGGCCGATGTTGAACGATTCCTCGCTGAAGATCCAAAGCCCAAGGCCATCTTCCTCAACAGCCCGCACAATCCGACGGGCGGTATCACGTTGCTCGAGGATCTCGAAGGGCTCGCGAATCTTGTTCGCGGCAAGGATGTCGCCGTCTTTAGTGACGAACCGTACGACCGGATGGTCTGGGATGGAAAGCATCACAGCCTGCTGGCCCAGCCCGACATGCTCGATCAATGCGTCGCCGGCTACACTTTCAGCAAGTCGTTCAGCATGAGCGGGTGGCGGTTGGGCTTTGCGGTCAGCAACGTGAAGACAACCGAGATGCTGGGTAAGCTCACCAACAGTTGCCTCTCGTGCGTACCTCCGTTCACACAGATCGCCGGTGCCGAAGGTTTACGGAACGCCCGCGCCGAGCGAGATCGCCAGATGGCCGAGTTCGGCAAGAAGGTGAAACTACTCGTCGATGCACTCAACAAGCTTGATGAAGTCTCATGCTTGATGCCGGGCGGCAGCTTCTACGTCTTCCCGGCGGTCGCTCCGATTTGTAATCGGTTGGGAATCACATCGCACGGCTTGGCGATGTACTTGCTCGAAGGAGCCGATGACGCGACCGGAGTCGCTTGTCTCGGTGGCGAGTGCTTCGGCGATGCCGGCGCAGGTTTCTTGCGGCTCAGTTGCGCGGAACCCGACGATCGACTGCTCGAAGCGGTTTCGTTTATCGCCAGCGCTTCGCAGAACGCCGATCGAGTCAACGCGTATTTAGAAACGCACGCTGAGTATCGGTTGGCGTCGCCGTACGAGCTTGATTAGCCAAATGTAGCCGCGGCAGTCCAGCGTGGCGGCTCCCTGTCCCAGAGTACCAGGGCTACGTTCTCTAATACCTCCAGCGTCGGAAGACTAACGAATCGGCTCGCTGAGACTTGAGCTTCCGCAGTTCGACGTTCGTAAGATCGATCCACACTTCAAAGACGTCGTCCCGGCCCATTAAGCGATTGTTCGACGATCCTTGCACGACACGGTCGGAGTAATGAAGTAAGCCAGTGAGGATCTCGATGCGCCGCCGCTCGATCGTCTCATAAAACCGAACATCGCGGTAGTCTCGCAACATCGCCTCGACGTGACGGCAAGTAACAGGCTTCTCGACGTGCACCGTCCAGACGAGTGATTCCAAATCACCTCGCGCACGATACGCAACGTCCTCGATCCTGAAGTAGCCCGTCCGTTCCAAACTTCGGACGTTACAGCGAACGAACGGAAGGGGCGACGGCAGGAAGTTCAAGTTCTTCTCGGGACGGGCCTCGTCTGCCACCGCCGCCGGCGGCCGATCCTCAGCCTCTTGCGCAGCCAAGCTCGATAGGCTACTGCTTAAGGACAACACCAAAGCTACTCGGAAAGCCAAATTCATAGCACCCTCTGCTGGACCTTCTTCGCTCGGAACCGGCGCAGTTTCATCATAAACCGAGAACACGCCGACATGAAGTCGCCAAATCCCTTTACGAGAAGTATACTGCCGGGATGAGAAAGCCTTCTTTCATCCTTGCGTCCGTGTGCGTACTAAGTTCGCTGATCGCCACGACAGCCGTTGGCGATGTTGACTACCCGCGTGAAGTCAAGCCAATCCTACAAAAGCGATGCTACGCCTGCCACGGCGCACTCAAGCAACAATCCAACCTGCGGCTCGATACGGTTATCTCGATGCTGAAAGGCGGCGAGTCGGAAGACAAGATCGTCGTCGCTGGCGAACCGGACGAAAGCCTACTGATCCAAGTAATGAACGGATCGGCTGGCTTCCGCATGCCACCGGAGAATGAAGGATCGGCCGTTGAGCCAGCGGAACTCGAGCGGATTCGTTCCTGGATCAGCGAAGGCGCGGTAGCTCCAGCGAACGAAGAACCTCAAGCCGATCCTGCGACTTACTGGTCGTATCAAGTCCCGGCTCGGCCGACCGTGCCGAGGGGTGATAACTCCGACTGGGTGCGAACTCCAATAGACAGCTTCATCGCCGCCGAGCACAAACGACGTGGCTTGGTGCCGGTTCGTGAAGCTGACAGAGCTGTGTTGTTGCGTCGCGTCTATCTCGACTTGATCGGTTTGCCACCGATGCAACAAGAGCTGCATGCGTTTCTTACGGACGAGTCACCGAACGCCTACGAACGCGTCGTCGATGATCTGTTGAACCGTCCAACATACGGGCAACGCTGGGGCCGGCATTGGATGGACGTTTGGCGCTACAGCGATTGGTACGGCAGCCGTCGGATCAACGAGATCCGCTACAGCCAACGACACATCTGGCGATGGCGAGATTGGATTGTCGATTCGCTGAACGGGGACAAAGGCTACGATCAGATGATCGTCGAGATGTTGGCGGGCGACGAGTTGTCGCCGGGCGATCCCGACGTTGTCGTCGCGACCGGCTTCCTCGGCCGCAACTGGTACAAGTTCGACCGCAATGTCTGGATGTTCGACACCGTCGAGAAGACCAGCCAGGCTCTGCTCGGGCTCACGATCCGATGCTCCCGCTGTCATGATCACAAGTACGACCCAATCAGTCAGGAGGACTATTATCGGTTTCGAGCATTCTTTGAACCGCACGATGTGCGAACCGATCCGATATCAGCCGACTCCGCAACGGAGAAAGATGCAACGCTCGGGCCAGTGCTGAAGGAAGGCCTCGCACTAGTCTTCGACAAAGAGTTAGATCGCCCGACGTATCGGTTCGTCCGCGGCGATGACCGTAATCCCGATAAGACAAAGGAACTCAGTCCGGGCGTACCTGCTTCGTTGGGCAACCACGAGATCGAAGTGCAGCCCGTTCCGCTGCCCCCTGAAGCCTTCTACCCTGCCTTGCGGGACGGCGTCACCAGCAGCGTGCTTCGACATGCGACAGAGAAGGCCGCGCAAGCCGAAGCGGCTGTCCGAGTGGCTGAACAAGGCGCTGCAGCAGCCAAGGTGGAACTCGATTCGTATATCGCAGAGTCATCCGACGCGGCGAAACCTCAGACCGAGCCATTTCTGAGCGAGAACTTTGCGAAGGCGAGTCCAGACGTTTGGAAGACGCTCAACGGCGAGTGGGTCTACGAAGCTGGCAAGCTGATTGAGAAACAAGATACGAGCTTCGCGACCATCGTGACGAAGCAGAATCATCCGCGCAACTTCCGCGCCAAGCTAACATATCGCCCACTGCAGCCAGGCACCTATCGCTCGATCGGCTTCAGCTTCGACTTTTTGGACACAGGCAATTCACAAGACGTGTACACCGCCACCAGCGACGCACGGCAAAGCGTCCAAGCCTTTCACCGCAAAGATGGCAAGCAGGCGTATCCGCAAGCCGGCATCGTGCCCGCGAAGTTGAAGGTTGATGAGGTCGCGACGATCGAAGTGACGGCGCGGGGACAGGACTTGAAGATTTGGCTGAACGGCGAATTGAAGCTCAAATACGTCATGCCGATCGAACGCCGCGACGGAAAGTTCGCGGTGTGGGTCCATAAAGGAACCGCCGAGTTTCACAAGCTCGAAATCACACCGCTTGTTCCCAGTATCGACGATCTCCGTCGTAAACATCGCGGGGCAACCGATGTCGTCGCACGTAAACAACAGGACATCCTGACCGCGCGCGCGGAAGCCGAAGCCTTGAAAGCCCGAATCGCCGCTGAACGAGCCAAGTACGGCGATACCACGGAGACCGCGAGATCGCAACTTGCGGATGCGGCTTGTCGTGCGGAGCGTAACGTGCAAGTTCGTATCGCTGAGGCGGAGCTCTTGGAAGCGAAGCAGTACCTAGCGGCGACGGTTACAGCTCAACAGGCCGATGCTGAGAGCAAGGCCGTTACCGATGCAAAACAAAAGGTGACGGCAAGTGAAAAGAAGTTGGCAGATGCTGTTGCCGCTGCGGACAAGCCGGACGGGAGCTATTCGCCACTCGGCGAACTCTATCCGCAAAGTAGCACTGGCCGGCGACTCGCTCTGGCCCGCTGGGTTACGAATAAGCAGAACCCACGTACAGCGCGCGTCGCAGCGAACCAGATGTGGCTACGACATTTCGGCGAAGCTCTTGTGCCGTCTGTTGCGAATTTCGGCCTCAACGGCGATCGCCCGTCGCACCCTGAGTTGCTCGACTGGCTGGCCGTGGAGCTGATGGAGTCGGGCTGGAGCATGAAGCATGTTCACCGGCTGATCGTTCTGTCATCGACTTATCGTTTGAGTTCTTCAATTGCGGAGTTCGGAGTTCGGAACGCGGAATCATCTCTCCCCAATCCGCGATCCGCATTCCGCAATCCGCAATTGACCGACCCCGACAATCGTTACCTCTGGCGAATGAACTCACGTCGAATGGAGGCCGAGTTGGTGCGAGACAGCATCTTGTCCGTATCCGCCTCGCTCGACTTGTCGTTCGGCGGTGCGGAAATCCCTGAGGACCAAGGCGAGTCGGTGTTTCGAAGAAGCATGTACTTCCGCCTGACACCCAACGAAAAGATGAAGTTTCTCGAACTGTTTGACGTCGCCGATCCGAATTCTTGTTATCGCCGCATCGAAAGCGTCGTCCCGCAGCAAGCACTAGCCATCGGCAACAGTCGCCTGGCGCAAACCCAAGCTCGAAGCCTGGCAACTCAGCTTGTGAAGTCCCTTCCTTCCGACAGCACAAACAACAAGCCCTTCATCACACTCGCTTTCGAGACCATTCTAAGTCGTGGCCCAACAGACGAAGAGTCGATCGCCTGCGACGACTTTCTCGCAACTCACGCTAACTTATTGCAACGCCAAGATCTCTCCGCTCTTTCCGCGAGCGCTGCGAAGCCACTCGATGCCGACGCCGCAACAAAACGTTCTCGCGAAAACCTCGTTCACGTGCTGATGAACCACAACGACTTCGTGACGATTCGTTGACCCCTCGCTTGCTCGCGCCTGACGCTTCAGATGCGACGCCATCAGACGCTATCGATTCGTCGGTAACGCGAGAGTGTTGCGTTCGGCGATCTTCTGAGCCTGCCGCAACTCTTTGTCACGTTGGTGTTCGCCGCGCGTTCAGCGAGATACCGGCTTCCGTCTTTGCTGAACAGCGTCTTCCCGAACGGCAACGTTTGTAGAACGTTCTGCACGGGCAGTGTCACGATACGGGCCCGCCCCTTCAGCTCTGCCCCGATCCCTGTCACGGATGTCTTTGTGTGCGTCCTCTATCGTCCCAGTGTAAAGACCGGCAGATATGAACGCCAGTGTTATGTCAATCTGGGGCGCTACTCGGGCGTCAACCGAATCATTCGGAGATCCATCAGGAACGACTTCGGTTCGCCGTCGGAGCGAAAAGCGAGTTCGGTCGAACCGGCTGGCAACTCAAGCTGGCCGAGTTGCAAGGATCGATAGTCGTCCCAAGTGCCAGTGCCGCCGGCAACGCCGCGAAGCGTCTGGCCGGCGGCGGCCAAGACGAAGCGGTTGCCTTGCGTTTCGTTGGCGCAGGCGTAGTCCAGTGTGACTCGGTAACGCCCCGCCTTCGGCACGTTCAACGACCAGACCGCGTGATCCTTCGCGCTCCCCCAGAAACCAAGATTGCGGTACTTCTCTTCAAACACCAGGCTCGGTCCGTAGACGCGCGCATGTATCGCAAGACATCGGATCGAACCGTCGTCGCGCACGGGAGCAACCTGCGGGCTGTTGCCCGGGAAGCTCTTCGCCGGCAGCGAAATGCTGCGAACGAACGCGATCACGTCGGCGACATCTTGCGCCGGCAGGTCCTTCTCCACTCCTTCCGGCATCAGGGACTTGCCGGTGCTGCGCATCTCTTCCAAGTCGATCCGCAAGATCACTTGTTCTTTGCCGTCCGCCCCGACAAGCTTGATGCTGTTACCGGTCTCTTCGGTAATCATGCCTCTGAATTGGCGGCCGTCGTTCGTGACCGCGAGGTAATCGCGAAACTTATCTTCGACCGCGCGATTCGGATCGAAGATCGCGACGAGCATCGCTTGCGGCGACTTGTCCGTGAGCGCGGTCAACTCCGGCCCAACCGCTTTGCCAACGCCACCCAACTGGTGGCAAGTCGCGCACCGCTTCGTAAAAACCGCTTTGCCTCGCTCGCGATCGCCGTTCATCTTCGTGACCGCTTCGTATTGACTCAAGACAGTCTTCCTATCGAGGCTCGACGCGGTAGCAAAGACCTTCGCGGCTTGCTTGCGGATCGACTCGTCGGCATGTCCCAGCAACTGTTGCCGGCGGCGAGCATCGAATGCGGCCGGGGCGATCGAACCGGCGGCCAGGGAGTTGACTAGCTCTTTGGTCCAGGTCGCGCGCGACAGCAACGCGTCGAAGATTTGAGTCCGCAAGCTGGGAGTGTGTGTTTCCCAGTTCGCCAGCAATTGCCGAGGCGTTTCGCGACGATCTCGCGACGTTAGCGCCGCGATCGCCGCTTGCTGAAGCTGCGTCGAGTGGCGAGGATCCAGTAGCGAACTGAGTAGTCGCAAGTCATTTGGTCCAGATGCGACAAGCCCCAGCAGCCGAACGCTGGCGACCCGTGTCTGCGGATCGACACTCGCATCCGCAATCATTGCTTTCGTTATTCGTGTCACGGTTGTCAGACGTTCCTGCTGGTTGCCGAAGACCTGATCTGGTCGCTTACGTCCGCGTGCGCCAGCTTCTAGAACCGCCATCATCGCGCGAAGCTGCCAAAGTGCGTACCGCCCACCGCTCGGAGCGATCAGCGGCTGCAAGCTGCTTGCCAAGACGTCGGCGTTGTTCGATGCCACTGCGATGCGAAGTAAAGCACTAAGCAACTCTCCGTGAGTACTCGCGTGTGGCGAGACTTCACTGACAACGCTCGCGATGTTGTCAGTGGTTAAACTACTCATCGTGGCGGCACGCACAAAGGGATCGTCGGCCGTCTGCATCAACAGCCGCGCCAAAGTCGGACCAGCATTCGCGTGCCTCCAACTGCCCAACGCATACGCAGCCTGGAGACGAACGAAGGCGTCTTCGTCAGCTTCCATCTCAACGACCAGTTCGGCAAGCGCAGAGTTTTCGTTCAACCAGGGCTCGGAAAGGCGTACCGCATGTCGTCGCAAGCCCACATGGCCGGATCGCAACGCGTGATTAAGCAAGTCCGGCTTCAACTTGCCAAGACCATCGAGAGTGGACAAAGCATGTGTCTGAGCGAGAGGTGCGTTCTTCGACATAGCAAGCTCTTCGAGAAGCGGCACGCTCTTTGTGTTGTTTCGCCAAAGCAAGATTTGCTGAGCCATGTCGCGCACCCAGCCGTTGGGGCTGTGGAGTGTCTCGACTAAGCCTTCGGTATCGAGTTCCTCCAAGTTTGGCATCGCCCGCGGTTTCGTATTTGTCGGATAGACGCGGTAGATGCGTCCTTTGTCATGGCCCGACCGCAGATCTAGCTTCTCCTGCCACGTTGCCGGAATCCACTCGGGATGCTCAATCACCAGGCGGTACATATCGGCGATCCACAAAGCACCATCCGATCCCGTCCGTACCATCGTTGGTCGAAACCAGTTATCAGAGGACGAAAGAAACTCGGTGTCTTGTTCGTCCGGCGCGCGCTGGCTGGAAAAGGTTGCACCCGTTTGCGTGACGACTTCGCGATGAACAAGGTTGTGTACCGGTTCGCAGATGAAGGCCCACGTAGGTCTCGACGGCCCGGCGTGACCTTCTTCGCGATTGTCGCGGCGTGTGCGAAGTCCCGACGGCCCGGCGGGGCCTACCAGCAGATCATCGCGATAGATTATCGGACTGCAGGCCGATGTAAACCGATCGACTTTGTCGAAGTCATTGAACCGAGTCAGTGTGCGGCTCGTCGGGAAGATCGGAGCCGGACCGGGTTGTTTCGAAATAGGTCGGCGAACGCTTGGCGGGGCGAAATGCGGATTCCGGCGCAGATAGTTGTCGTCCAAGGCGTAATGCCACATCGGGTTGCTGTTGTTGCCTCCGAACCAGTTGCCCCAGTCGTCGCGATTACGCCCCGATTGCGTCTGCCCGGAGACCGCTTCCATCTCGCCCGTGTCAGGACGAATCCGTACGTCGCGACCGCGGATGTCGATCGTCTTGCCCGTCTTCACGGACTTGATTGTCCCGCCACTATCGCCGTTGGCCAGATAAAGCCAGTTGTCCAATCCCCATCGCAAGCCGTTGACGCGATGCTGCTGATTGCCTTCAGCAAAGCCCTCAAACAGCGTTTCTTGACAGTCAGCAACGCCATCATCGTCTGTGTCTGCTGCATAGAAGACCGATGGAGCCGCGCTCACCAACACGCCACCTCGCCACGCTTTCACACCGGTCGGGAATGGAACCTTATCGAGGAACAGACTCGCTTGGTCATACTTACCATCGCCGTCCGTGTCGGTCAGTCGCTTGATCCGGCCACCGGGTTCGCCAAGCGGATCGCCTTGCTTGTTCCACGTCGCTCCGTTCGGATAGTCTCCCATCTCGGCAACCCATAAGCTGCCATCCGGTCCCCAATCGAAGGCGACAGGATCAGCGATCAGCGGCTCTGCAGCAACCAGTTCCACCGTGAAGCCAGGTCGAACTTGAATTGAGTTGAGTGATGCCTTGGGTGACTTCGCGCCTGGCAATTCGCCCTCCTCGTCTTGCTGGCGGCGATAGTCTTTCAACATGTCGTCGAACAACAGTCGTTCAACCAGATCCGGCAAGCGGTTCGTATCTTCGTTCTGCACCCACATGTGTCGTGAATGAAACCACGCTCCGTTGTTCGTGCCATCTGGCCTGACGATCATCGGGATCACGGGCCCCATGCCGCCGGCCTTGCCGCGAGTGCCTTCGATCACCTTGGTTGCCCATCCGTCTTTGTCGTTCTGCCAGAGGTGAAGTGAGTAGCGTTGGCCGTTGGAGAAGATCACATCGTCGAAACCATCTTCATCAACATCGATGAATCGCAAGCCGGCGTCACGGCCTTGGTCGTCGATGTATTGGATGCCAGAGGGTAACAGCTTGCGAATCGAGTCCGGGAGATCGCGCGCTCGAACGAAGGGAAGTCCGGCAGTCGCTTCGATACCAACCTCCAAGCGACCATCACCGTCAGAATCGTAGATTTGGATGCCGTTGCGGCTGCCATCTTTGTTTCTTAGCGAAAATCCGTGGAGGAAGTTCTTGTTGATACGATCAAGTGCTTCGCGAAACGTCAGGAACTTGACCTTCTTTCCGTGCTTCTCGACGGCATGATCGATCAGTTCGACAATCTGATCGTTGCGAATCCAACCGTGCGGATGGAAGACGAGGTTGAACGTGCCTTGCTTGATGACGATCGCGTCAAGCGCGGCTTTCATATCTTCAACAGTCTTGGGATTATTCGGCTCTTGGATATTCTGAGCTTCCCAGTCGCTCGGCACGATGCACGGAAACTCCCAGCACTTTCCGGCAATGACGTAAGGATAGGGATAGTCTTCGATCGTGTTGACGAAGGATTTGAAAGGCAGGTACTTGCGGAAGCGTTCCGAGCCATCAGCATCGAGGACAAGTTCGCGCGGCAAGTCCTTGTCCTTGGCTGTCGTGATGTTGAAGACGGAGGTATCGATCTGTAAGTAATTGCCGCCTTCGGTGGTCTTGTTGAAGATCTCGGTCCAGAAGCGCGGACTCGGCGTGTTCAGCGAATCGCAGCACGGCATACGAAACGCGACAGGCTTGTTGCCAGGAATCTGATTCATCAGATCGACGCAACGGTCGTAGGTGCTCTTGGCTTTTGCGAAGTCGCCGCCTTGCAACAGTGGACACGGATGATCAACGGTGTGAACTTCGATCGTCAGTCCTTCTTTGATCCACGTCTGCAACTGTGGATTCTTTGGATCGATCTTGCACGTCATGATGCTAACCGGAGCCCGGCCATCGATCTTCTTCAGCCGCTCCAAGATCGGTCGCAGATAGCTCTCGTACTTGGCCGTATCCCGCATATCGTCGATCGCCAGCACGACGACCGCTTCGACACCTTCCTCGCCCACCCATTGCGGCGTCGTCAGTTTCGGGAAGTCACGCCCAACGTAATACGGATCGCAAAACTCATCGAGATAAGTGAGCCGATTGCCGTCGGCTGCCAAAGTTGAAGCGAGCAGCAAGGCACTAACGAAAACGATTCTTTGAAGCTTGTTCATCGCGATGACTCAATCGAGAGATGTTTTCAGCAAGACTAGATCATAGCACGAGCGAGGTGCCATTGATGCACACGTGTCGGAGGGACAAGAGGAAGGGAAACGCAGAGACGCTGAGTTCGCGGAGTCTTTTCCTCAGCGTTCTCCGCGCCCCTGCGTTTCAATCTTCTCTTCCTGCTTCTCTTCCTCCCAGCCGCAATCAATCACCTTGATAATTGTTCACGATCCGAGAAACACCGTCCTTCAACACAACTTCGTGAAAGTTGACGAGCAATCCAACTTGCAGGCCAGTCAGGCGGAGATGAGAGAGGACTTGGCTTTGTCTACGGGATGGACTTTCTCTTTGGCTTTGCACTCGACAATCACTTGGTTCGCGACGAGCAGGTCCGCGCGAAAACCGCATTCCAGTTTGACGCCTTCGTAGACGACGGGGATCGGCTTTTCCTGGATGACTTCGAGGCCCAACTTCTGTAGCTCGTAAGCCAGACAGATGCGATAGGCTGATTCGAGTATCCCGGGGCCGAGGGTTTTATGAACACGGATGGCGGCACCGATGATGCTGTGAGTGAGATCGTTGATGGACATGGCTGTCTCCGAGAGTTGGGATGGAAGATGGGAAACGCAGAGAACGCTGCGAAGAAGAACTCCGCGAACTCTGCGCCTCTGCGTTTTAATCCTCTCCCCTTCCAGTTCCAAGCAGTTCCTCCCAACTCAGGGCGGTGGGTTGGTCGAGGGGCAGGGCTGGAAGCCTATCCCACGTGCTGCTAGTTCAGCGAGATCGAGTACTTCCAGCGAATCGTGTTGCCAAGTGCGCCTTCGGTGTCTGGAGTCGCCGCCCATCGCGCCGCGCCGGTCTCCACAAGCGTCGCACGGCCGACATCGAGACCAGTCATCTCCAGACGCGTTGCGTCAGCCTCGTGCAATTCGTAACGACTCCCGAGACTCGCCGGCAATTCTCGCAAGCGACAAGCAACGTCGAAGATGAAGCCGGTTCGGTCAGGTTGTGGCTCGATGCTAACCGACCAGTGGCTCTTGCCGGCCATACCAACAAGCAGAGCGACCTCGATGCCTGGTCGGATCTCCTCGATGCTCAACTGTTGTAGCGGCGGAGAGGGAGGCCAGATGTCTTCGTCTGATCCTTCGATCGATGAAAGCAACGGCGTACCGTCATCGGTGACGATTCGGTGTGAATATCGATCGTGCTGCCAGAGCAAGTCGAGACGCAAGCCGCAGCCGTCGATGTCCTGCGAAGCCAACGTAGCCCTCATGCTCCGCGTGAGGAGAGCGGGATCGCGAACCACGCTCGCCTCGTCAACGGCCTGTGAATGCGTTGAGCCTCGACTCTCGCCACTTTCATCACGCGGAGCGTGATGGCTACTGTTTTTCATCCTGGCCCACTCGCCAACGTAAGAAAGAATCGAAAAACTCTTGGATGTTGCCGTCCAGAACGTTGTGGAAGTTGCCCATGCTAAAGCCAGTGCGCGCGTCCTTCACGCGTTGATCGGGGTGCAGGAAGTAGTTGCGAATCTGTGAACCAAAGCCGACCCGAGCTTTGCTCTGATAGTTCTCCGCTTGCTCGGCTTCGCGTTTCATCTCTTCTTCACGAAGGAGCGAGGCTAACAGCATCTTCCGAGCCGTCGCGCGGTTCTTGTGTTGACTCCGCTCGTTCTGGCATTGAACGACTAAACCGCTGGGGTGATGCGTCAACCGAATTGCGGAATCGGTTTTGTTGACGTGCTGACCGCCCGCCCCGCTCGCGCGATATGTATCCTCGCGAACGTCCTTGTCCCAGTTGACCTCGATATCGACGTCGTCCGTGACCTCGGGCGAGACGTCAACCGCCGCAAAACTCGTCTGTCGCTTGCCTTCCGAGTTGAAAGGGCTGATGCGAACCAGTCGGTGCAAACCGGTCTCGCCCTTGAGATAGCCGTAAGCCATCGGGCCGCGAATGGCGATCGCCGCGCTGTTGATACCGGCTTCTTCGTTGTCGTTGCGGTCGAGCAACTCCGTCGTGTAGTCGTTCTTTTGAGCCCACTGGATGTACATCCGGAGCATCATCTCCGCCCAGTCGTTCGCGTCCGTGCCGCCGTCGCGAGCGTTGATGCTAAGGATCGCTCCCGCCGAGTCATTGGGACCGCTGAGCAGAGCTTTCAGCTCGAGGCCTTCAACAACCATGTCGAGGCGTTTCACTTCGGCGGCGACCTCATCGCCGAATGAATCGTCTTCCTCCGCCATCTCGATCAAAGCGGTCAGATCCTCGGCCGAACTAACGGCATCCTGCATTGGCGTGATGAGGGACTTCAGCGACTTGAGCCGCCCGACAACTGGCTGAGCCTTTTCCTGGTTATCCCAGAAACCGGGAGCCGCCATGCTGGCTTCGATCTCCTTGACCCAGTTGGTCTTGGCATCGTAGTCAAAGACTGTCTCGTAGATTCACAATGCGCTGCTGAATCGATTCTGCTCGGTCTTTGAGCTCTGAGTCCATGCGTCATGCCTCGGTGAGTAGATGCTGCAATCCAACAGGCGTCAAATATAGCGTTGGACCTGTGAATCGAAAACACCTAGTTGGACAGCGCCACTTTGAGGCTTGATAGCATGCACAAGTTCGTGTGAGTACATTGTTTAACCGCAAGCCGGAGGCGTGCGTTTCGCTGGTGGCCAAACGCACTCCTCCGATACTATGAAAGAGCGAGCAAGAAAGTAAAACGA
>PBSM01000258.1 GCA_002726245.1 Planctomycetaceae bacterium
GTTCAGCCTCGCAATTCCGGCTTTCCTGTTCTCTCCCGCTTGAACCGCCGGTCCCACATCGGCAGCCTCCTGTCACCAGAAATCAACAGGCTGATAGGGCCGAATGCGAACGCCGTCGAAGGAATGCTCGAAAACGCCATGGCAGGAACGAACAGCCGCACGTGCATCTAGCCGTGCGATGCCCACTTGGTATCAAACTTGGAGAATGACCAGGGGATAAGCCCAGTATTAAATTGGACTTATCCCTTTGTCCTCGCCTTGACTTCGCAAGGCGGTTGACGTAAGTCGAGCGCGACTCAACTTACGTCGAGGGCGGTGTTGCAAAGAACTCTTCGGCGCGTGCTTTTGTCGGGTAGACACTCTTGTTCCCAGAGCGTCGCAGGGGAGAGTTGTGTCGTGGAGACGCGTCCGTTCCTGTATCAGGCCTGCCACGTGCTCTCAAGCTTCTGTCCCGCGTCCCCTGAGTTTCGCTTTCCCTACTCGCCCTTCTCTCCGATTCACAAAAAACAGAAACTCGGAAAGAGAAGTGCGGAATGAACGTGTAACCACGGTCGCGGTTAAGTTAAGCGTCGGTACCGAAACCGAGAATCTGCCGGTTTCGCTCGACGTCAGATTGCGCACCCGCGAAGTCATCAAAAGCGACGTCGGTGGTTTCGATGAGGTGGCGAGTAATGAAGGCAGCACCCTCCCGCGCGCCCTGCTCCGAGCTCTTCACGTAGCATTCCCATTCGAGCACGGCCCAGCCATCGTAGCCTGCTTCGGTCAGCAGCGTGAAGATCTGCGTGAAATCGACCTGGCCGTCGCCGGGCGAGCGGAATCGGCCGGCGCGCTGCGGCCAGGGCTGATAGCCGCCGTACACCCCGACTCGGCCGGACGGTCGCAGCTCAGCGTCCTTCACATGAAAGCCGCGAATCCGCTCTCCGTACAGCTTGATGAACTCGAGGTAGTCGAGTTGCTGCATGAGGAAATGGCTGGGGTCGTAATTCAGGCAGGCGGCCTGATGGTCGTCCGTGTGGTCGAGAAACATCTCGTACGTCGCGCCATCGAAGACGTCCGAACCAGGATGCAGTTCGAAGCCAAAAGTGCGGCCCTTATCCTGGGCCAGGTCCAACAGCGGCCGCCATCGTTTGGCCAGTTCGCGAAATGCCTCGTCGATGATTCCCTGCGGACGTTGAGGCCACGGGTAAACCATGTGCCAGGCAAAACCGCCCGACAGCACGGGAATGCAACAGGTATCCATGTTGACCGAGGCCAGAACGCATTTTCGCAACTGCTCGCTCGCCCACTCGGTCCGCGCTTCGCCCCGCAATCCCACCGGATGAAACGCCTCGAACATCAACTCGTAAGCTGGATGGACCGCCAGCACCTGGCCTTGCAGGTAACCTGCCAGCTCCGTTGGCTCCAGCCCCAACTCAGCGAGCCGGCCGCGATACTCGTCGCAATACGTCTTCGACTCCGCCGCGGCGTCCAGATCAATCGTGCGAGGGTCCCAGGCCGGTATCTGAATTCCCTTGTAGCCCAGCCCGGCAAACCATTCGGCGATCGCATGAAGTTCGTTGTACGGCGGCTCGTCGCGCAAAAACTGCGCGAGAAACACGGCAGGCCCTTTGATCGTTTTCACGTAGCGTTCCTCGCGGTTAGGGTTCACATTCTTCCTTGTCAGCCGCGCGCGTTTGCTTCAACCTCGGCACGCTGCGGGCCAACCGCAGGCCGTTCCAGCGAAGTCGGCGGTGCGCACGTTCGGCGTGTCGCAGGGCTGGATCGAGCGATGCGGCGGCGGCGGCAAAGCCGCCGCCGCGCAGGACGCGCAGGCCCTTGTCGGTTAGCGACTCGCGGCCGTCGGTTGCGTCGTAGAGGTACGGCCGAAACAGGCGCGAACACCATTCGGAGACGTTGCCTTGCATGTCGTACAAACCCCAACGATTCGCACGCTGTGTGCCGACGGGCCGCGGAGCGTATGCGTTTGTCTGAACGAAAGGCGTCTCAGGCTTTGCCCCGCGGAGCGAATTGGCGCCGTACCAGGCGCGCTGGCCAAGCTCTTCTTCAGATTCCTGTCTGACTTCTGATCTCTGGTTTCTGACCTCTGACTTCCGTCCCGCGCGCCAGGCATACTCCCATTCTGCTTCGGTCGGCAAGCGGAACCCGCCGCCGCGGGCGCGTGTATTGAGCCGGCAATGCCGGCGGCCAGCGCCGCGCTTGTGCCCCGCTGCAACAGTTCTCGTCGCGAAACATCCCGGTCCAATCGTTTCACCTCCCGATCCAATCGTTTCACCTCCCGATCTGTAAGGGTGACCTCCCGACGCGATGCACCAGCGATCCTATCAGCCAGCCATGATGCGTTCAACAGACTCCTTGCTTTGTCTATTTGGACTCGTGTCGCGAGTGCTTCGTCGTTGGCGACGCGGTTTTCGTGTTTCGGCGTTGTAGTCACAGCGGCCACTGCGGTATAAATCAAAGATCGTTGATGCGTTGCTGCCGCACAAGTTACGCCTTTGCCTGCCCGCACGCTTTGCCGTCGTGGTCAGGGTACAAGAGGAGAAACCAATGACGGTCGAAGTGAGCTGTCGCGGGTTGCGTAGTCGGACGATCAATCGCCGGGCGTTTTTGGAGACGACGGTGTCCGCGGGGATGGTCGGTTTGTCGTTGCCGACGCTTCTGGGCCGCCGGGCGCAGGCCGACGAACAACAGCAATTCCTCAAGGACACCGCGGTCATCCAGGTGTGGCTGGGAGGCGGTCCAACGCACTTCGAGACGTACGACCCCAAACCCAACGCGCCGCCTGAGTATCGCGGCCCGTTCCAGCCGATCTCCACATGCCTGCCGGGCGTGCAGATTTGCGAGCTGCTGCCGCGACACGCCAAGATCCTGGATCGCGTGGCGGTTCTGCGCAGCGTCGATGTCGGCAGCAGCGGCCACGACGTGGGGATGTACATCTGCACCACGGGCAAGCGCATCAAGAACCAACCGTCAACCGGGTCTTACGTGGCGAAGATTCGCAGCGCTCGCCCGTCCAACCTGCCACCCTATGTACATCTTGGGTTTACGCAGACGGCGAATCTGGTCTTCGTGCCGAACTTCAAAGCGCATTATTTGGGCGGCGCGTACGATCCGTTCTACGTGTACGACGATCCGGCCAGCGACAAGTTCCGTGTACCCAACCTGCAACTGGCCGACGGCGTGACGCTGGATCGCGTGGGTGATCGCAGGTCGCTGCTTCAAGGGTTCGACACGGCCCGCCGCAACTTTGAGGCGAGTGCCGCGGCCGAATCAGTTGACGACTTCACGCGGGCGGCACTCGAGATCGCCACTGGATCGCAAGCGCGTGAGGCATTCGACCTGTCGCGCGAAAACGAGCAGACCCGACAGCGCTACGGCATGCATCGCTGGGGCCAAAGTTGTTTGCTGGCTCGCCGGTTGGTCGAGGCGGGAATGCCGTTTGTGACCGTCAACTTCGATCCTCACTCGTACACGTTCGACATGCACGGCAACGTCAAGGGTGGCATGCAAAGCGCCGGGCCGCGCATGGACGCGGCGATTCCGGCGTTGGTCGAGGACCTGTACGAGCGCGGGTTGGACAAACGGGTGCTGCTCATTGTGTGGGGCGAATTCGGCCGCACGCCGAAGGTCAATAAGAGTGCCGGCCGCGACCATTGGGGAGCGGTGATGAGCGTGTTGTTGGCTGGCGGCGGTTTGCGCGTGGGACAAGTCATTGGCTCATCGACGTCCAAGGGCGAGGTGCCGCAGGACCGACCGCTCAAGCCCTACGACGTGCTGGCCACCATGTATCGCCACTTGGGCATCGACCCGCAGACGGCTTTCCCCGACCACTCCGGTCGCCCCGTGCCGCTGTTGTACGAGGGCGACGTGATCTCCGAGTTGGTGTAGGGCCGCAAGGACCCGTGTTCCACGATGGCCAGGCATCTCTGTGTTCCATCACGGTCAACATGTCCCCGTTTGAGTTGTGGGTCGTCGTTGGTTACATTCAATGACTAAGCGCGCGATCCGCCCGCCCGAAAACGACTGGTTTGGCGGGAATAAGCGACGTGTGTGTTTTACGAGGAGTCCAGCGGATGAACGATTGGCGAAGTGTAATGGCGGCCGGTTGTGCGGCGATGTTGCTGGCGGTGGCGGCCCAGGCGGGTGACTGGCCGCAATTCCGTGGACCCCAGGGAAACGGTGTCGCGACGGGGAAGGGTTTCCCGACGACATGGGGATCGGAGGAGAACATCAAATGGAAAGTGCCTCTGCCCTCTCCCGCAAACAGTAGTCCGATTGTTTCGGGCGGTCGCGTGTTTCTTACAGGTGCCGCGGACGACGGCAAGAAACGCAGCCTTTATTGTTTCGACCGGACGGATGGAAAACAGCGTTGGGTGCGGACGGTCGAGTTCGCTAAGGTCATGCCCAAACACACGACGAATACTCATTGCGCCTCGACACCGGCGTCCGACGGCAAACGCGTCGTCGTCTGGCATGATTCCGCGGGGCTCTATTGTTACGATTTGTCCGGAAAGGAACTGTGGTCGCGGGACTTGGGTGAGTTCAAGCACGCGTACGGTTCCGGTTCCTCACCGGTGATCTACCAAGACCGTGTGGTATTGCACTGCGGACCGGGCAAGCGCGAATTCTTGGCGGCGATCGATCTGGAAAACGGCAAGACGCTCTGGGAAACGGAGGAACCTCAGGACCAAAAGCGCGCCGGACAACCGGAGTTAGGCTCATGGAGCACTCCGGTAATCGCCAAAGTGGGCGGCGAGGACCAAGTCATCTGCGCCATGCCCACGCGCGTCAACGGATACGATCCTCAAAACGGCGAGATCATTTGGTGGTGCGGTGGACTGAGCGGCACATCAGCCGGCACAAGTTTCGACGTTGTTAGCTCGTCGCCACTGGTCGCCAACGGACTTTGCTTCGCGATGGCGGACTTACGCGGACCTGCGATTGGATTCAAGCTTGGCGGGCAGGGCGACATCACCGAGTCGAACCGCCTCTGGCAAATCGACAAAAGGAACCCGAACAGCGTCGGCACGGGCATCTTTCTTGACAAGTACGTTTACAGGCCTAACTCCAAGCCGGGCACCATTCAATGTCTCGAAGCCGAAACCGGGGAAGTTCTTTGGACTGACCGAGCCACGCGCCGGGACCACTGGGGATCGATGGTTCTGGCTGGTGGAAATCTGTACGCCATCAATCAAAGAGGAACGACGGTGGTCTTCAAGCCGAACCCGAAAGAGTTCGAGGAGGTCGCCCGCAGCGACTTAGGCGAGTCGACCAACGCGACGCCCGCTTTTTCGGACGGCCAGGTTTTCATCCGCACGGACGAGCATCTGTATTGCATTGGCAAGTGAGCTGGTCATCGTTGCTCTAGCGAGCGGGTTCTTGGGATTCATGCTTTCCACTCAATAGGTTATCGATAGCCTGCTTCGGACTGGGATTGTCTCGGAGACGAAGATTGCTGAGTCCTGCGAGGCTCTGCAAGGAGAAGACGTGGGTGGCAGCCGCTTGATCGGTGAGTTGCTGGCTCGTGGTAGCCTTACTCCTTATCAGGCGTCGTGCGTGCGGGAAGGACGCGCTGCGGAACTGCTCATCGGGAACTATCTGCTCCTGAGCGAAATTGGCGCTGGCGGTATGGGTGTGGTGTTCAAGGCACTTCACCAGCGGATGGATCGGGTCGTGATCGGGACCGTTCGATCGTTGCTGGAACGGGCCGATCGTGGGATAATCGGAGGAATGTGTCCGATTGATGGTCTCGCTTGCCGCCGCAAAACCCGATAAAGTCGGTATTCCGAAAGAAGGTCTTCCGAGTTCTGTCCATGAAGATCCACGTCTCTGAAACGGTCCTTCCGACGGTGGTGTCGGCTGCTGGAATCGTGCTGATCGTGTTCTGGCTTCAAGCCGCGCCGCCGGCCGATTTGCACGCGCGCGTACCTGGGCGTGACGGAACGAAGCTCGAACAAGCTGAAGATGCGGTTCCCGTCGAAGCGGGCGAGCCGATCACGGGAGAGGGGCTGCCGTCAGACGTTGCTGGCGAGTGGCCCGGTTTTCGTGGCGCGAACGGCGACTCCATCTCGACGGACGACACGCCGCTAGCCCGGTCTTGGCCGCCCGAGGGCCCGCCCGTGCTCTGGTCCATCGAAGTCGGAGAAGGTTATGCCGGTGCCGTGATCAGTAACGGTCGCGTCTACCTGTTGGATTATGACAAGGAAGCGGAGGCCGACACGCTGCGCTGTCTCTCGCTCGACGACGGCCGCGAGGTCTGGCGGAACAGTTATCCGATCGAGATTGCCTTTCACCACGGCATGACGCGCACCGTGCCGACGATTGTTGGCGACTACGTGATCACGATCGGACCGCGCTGCCACCTGGCCTGCTGGGATGCCCAAACGGGAAAATGTCATTGGTTGATCGATCTCGTGCGGGATCATGGAACCAGAGTGCCGGAATGGTACACGGGACAGTGTCCGCTGGTGGACCAGGACCGCTTGATTGTGGCACCTTGTGGCGAGTCGCTGCTGATGGCGCTCGACTACAAAACTGGCGACGTGCTTTGGGAGAGTCCTAATCCGCGCGGCTGGAACATGACTCATGTCTCCGTCGTTCCGATGGAGTTTCAAGGGCGACGAAGTTACGTCTATTGCGCCAGCGGCGGCGTGGCAGGCATCGCGGCCGACGACGGATCGCTGCTTTGGGAGAGCACCGCCTGGAAGGAGATTAACGCGACGAGCCCCTCGCCAGTGATCCTGCCAGAGAACCGAATCTTCCTCTCGCGCGGCTATGGCTCCGGAAGCTTGATGCTGCAACTTGTCCAGACCAACGGAGAGATCGAAGCCAAGACGCTGTTTGAGCTTCGCCCGCGGCAGTTCAGCTCGGAGCAGCAGACGCCAATCTTTCGCGATGGCCATTTGTTTGGCATTCGAAAAATCGGGTCGAAGTCGATGGTCTGCCTGGACCTGGATGGCAATGAAGTTTGGAACAGCGGCAGCGACCGGTTTGGTCTTGGGCCATACATGTTTGCCGACAATCTGATGGTGATCCTCGACGACCACGGAACGCTCACGTTGGCCGAAGCCACTACGGCCGGTTATAAACGACTGGCTCAACATGCGGTGTGGCCCAACGGTCACGATGCTTGGGGCCCGATGGCGATGGTTGCAGGCCGCTTGATCGTCCGCGACATGTCGAGGATGGTTTGTTTGGACTTGGCTGAAAGATGAAAATGCGAAATCCGAAGCACGAAATCCGAAACAAATCCAAAATGGGAAATGTTAAATGTCCAAAACTGTTTTCGTCATTGACGATTCGTATTTGAGATTCGTTTCGGATTTCGAGCTTCCCCACCGGCGCTAACCACAGCGTGGTTGGTTATGGTGTCTTATTGTCGGAGGAGAGCTTCGAGACGGGATACTTCTCGCATCGACATTTTGCCGACAATATCTAGTTGATAACCGGTGGCATGTCAACGTGTTACGAAGATCGTGCAA
>PBSM01000259.1 GCA_002726245.1 Planctomycetaceae bacterium
AAATAACTGTCCGGTTTTCCGTGGCGTAAGCTTCCAGCTTGCGATAATGCGGGTTCGCAAGCTGGAAGCTTACGCCACTTATTTCTCGAACGATCCTTACTGTGTTTGAGAGTGGATCGGCATGTCGATATTCGCGTTAGGAACAGGACATCATACACGATCTTCTGGGGTCATTGTCTGCCGTTGCAGAATGACGTCACCGCGTGAGATATACTGAACACCGTGATCCATCCGGAGGAACTGCAAATGCACATCACAGCTCAATGCCACTGCGGCGCGGCCTTCGAACTGGAACCGCGTTTCGCGGGGATGACGGTCGAATGTGCGCAGTATCGACAAAGATTCGTCGTGCCACAGATCCTGACTCAGTAACTAGCTGCTCCTCCGCCCGCAAAGCCGGTGTATCACCAGCCACTGCCGCCTCGGCAAACTAGTTCGGCCGGATTCAGCGCGCTGCTCGTCATATAAATCATTCCGATTCGTCTGTGCGCTCTGATGTTGCAAAACACATGAGCCAGTGGAGCGTTGCACCGGCGCTTATCGTCGGTCAATGCGTCAAGGACCTATCCAGCCGGGACAGACAACGGGTAAGTCCCTCGTTGAATAGGCTGAAGAAGCTCTCGATCGAGGACGACACCTTTCAGAGACATGTCGTCACGGCAGTCATCCCGCTGCTGGAGAACATTTTTCATGATGACGATGCGCACGCTCTTATTAGCAAGTACGGGGTCGCTGACGAAGATTTGCCTGCCCTGATGCGGTTGTATCGTAGTCGTCGCAATCAGCGGGAAGTAGGCGTCTCTTGGCGACGACGAAGGACCCCACTGTGCTGCAATTTTTGGCCAGTCAAATGGGGCCCGCCAACTCGGACATCGAGCGGCTATTCACGGAGTTAGGTCCAGACGGCGAACCGTACATGTGGCCGTTGCTGCAAAACTCTAGTCACATCGTGCGCGGTATGGCGTGTCGCGTGTTGGCGAAGATCGGTACCGAGAAGAGTTTGGCTGAGCTTACACGATTGCTCGGCGATACGCTGTCGAACAGAGACGCGAAGGTGGCGATCGACATCATTCAGCGCCGGGAAGTAGATCGTTCGTAGGGCGGCAGGGCCTCAGCCAAATACAAGCATGACGCGCAAGCGAGTGAGTACATCAGGTAGCCGCTCCAGGACACACTCGCTTGCGCGTCGTGCTTATATAAATCTTGCCAAAATAACAGTAGCCTCAGAGTTAACGATGTAGCGTCTCCTGAGCCGACTTGCCTTGGCTACTTCTTCGCCGTCATGTAGAACCGAGAGGTCTCTCGCTTCAGCAGCAGGGCGAAGGTCATCCTGCAGTAACCTCCGAAGATGATGAGTGGGATCATCAGCGTCAGAGCGGTACTGACTAAGGCGCCCTGCATGAGACCGAACATTCCGCCCGACGGTGCAATTCAATGCACAGTGAAGAGTTGCAAGAAAGTCACCAAATAGTAGCACGCCAATAGTCCTGCGAAGCCGCCCGCGACGAGCGTCGTAATCCAACCCCAGAATGCTCGTTGCAGTAGACCGATCGCTCCTGTGGCACAGGCCAATCCGAACACAAAGCGTGCTAGGAGAGACAGTTGAGCGATCGCCATGCCAGCCGTCGCGGCTCTGCCGGCGACGTTGTTTCCCAACATCCCGAACGTTCCTCCCGAGACAATACCAACGTTAATGAGCCCGCAACCGCCGCAGGTGAGGCAGAGGCCTGCGAGAATGAAGCTATAGACGATAACTGCAACGACACCGCCTGGTAACGGAGTGCCCGCCGAGACACGTGTACTCTCGTACCGCGATGTCGCCCGCGGCATTGGCATGGCCGCCACCACCGTCGGGCTGGAGCTCAGCGTTGGCGACTGCATACCGATCGGATGCACAACGGGAACGACGGGCGACGAAGGCCCGGCAATCGAGGAAGCTTCGGTCGTCACGACCTCTGGACCGAATGCCACTCGAACGACTTCCGTCCATTCATCAGAACCTTCCCGACGTACCTGGTCGTTTGGTAGAAGCAACCCAGACGCACGTAGTCGTATCTCCCTTTTGGTAGAACCACAAGCCAGCCTTCATCTGCTCGGACACCTCGGCTAGATCAGATGGTATCATCGACTGCGATTGCTGTGCGGCTGCATGCGGTGGTGCGAATGTCGCTTCGGGCGAGGCGGGATCTGCCGCTGTCGCGTCCTCATTCGCTTGCAGGGCACTCTCTGGCGGCGGTGGTGGTTGCGTTGGCTTCGGAAAGAGATGTTGTACTCGTTTTGCGGGTACCCAATCATCCATGCCCTCACGCCAAACCAAGTCGTCCGGACTCAGACCGTTGCTCGCCGCTAGTTGCTTCAAGCCAGCCGGTGTTACAGGTCCGCGGTACTGCCCGTCCCTTGAATAGAACCAGCCTTGCGTACTCGGCGTCGTCGTTGGCGAAGCGGGCGCTTCGGTGTTGTTGGAGTTGGACGGCGGTACAAATCCGTCCGCTGCTCGCACATCGCCGTTGCACTTCGGGCAGAGCATCCCCTTGATGAGCGTTTCGGTTGGAACAACCGCGCCACACCAGGAACATGTCGTGCTTCCCACGTTGCTCTCCGTTAGTGAAGTCCTTAATCGAAGATGTAAAGTTCATTGTGACGAGTGGTCTTCTGCTCGCAAGCCGAGTCAAAGATCGGAACTTCGCCACATTGAGCTGATCCCGTTGCATTGGGCGTCGTCGCGGATGAGAATGAACGCCACGTTGTTCGCCACAAAGAACTCTATACGAGGAGACTCGGTCTCATGCATCGCATCTATTGCTTCGGTTCGTTCGTCGCTGTCTTGTTTTCGTGTCTTGCCTTGAGCGCTGCCGACCCGGAAGCACCTGCGTTCACCAACGCTAAAAAGGCCGGCGTCGATTACGAACTTCAAGGCGAGTATGCAGGCGTCGTTCAAAGCGACGAAGGGGAGAAGAAGATTGGCGTCCAAGTCATCGCGCTTGGCGATGGAAAGTTCAAGGCTGTTGGCTACATTGGCGGACTGCCTGGGGACGGTTGGTCGCGCGGAGATAAGACACACACATCGGAAGGGGAATTGAAGGACGGTGTTGTTCGTTTCAAGGGAGAAGACGACGATATCCACGCTGACCTGAAAGGTGCCTCGATCACGGTGTTCGCGGGCGCGACCAAAGTTGCGGAGTTTTCCAAGACCTCCCGTCAGAGTCCGACGCTCGGAGCCAAGCCGCCCGAGAATGCGATCGTGCTCTTCGACGGCAGTGATGTTGAGCAGTGGGAGAACGGCCAACTCATCGAGGACAAGTGGCTCGCAGCCAGCAACGTTGCCACGAAGCAAGCCTTTGGCGACCATTCGTTGCACGTCGAGTTCCGCACTCCGTTCATGCCAAAGTCGAGCGGGCAAGCTCGTGGCAACAGCGGTGTCTATGTGCAAAGCCGTTACGAAGTACAAGTACTCGATTCGTTCGGTCTCGAAGGCAAGAACAACGAGTGCGGCGGCATCTACTCAATCAGTGAACCAGCCGTCAACATGTGCTTGCCGCCGTTGACTTGGCAGACCTATGACATCGACTTCACTGCGGCGCGCTTTGACGATGCAGGAAAGAAAACAAAGAATGCACGCATCACGGTGAAGCATAACGGAGTCGTCATCCATAACGACATTGAGCTAACGCTGGGAACTCCGGGTCGGCATCCAGAAGGCCCCACGCCAGAGGGATTGTTTTTCCAAGACCATGGCAATCCAGTCGTCTTTCGGAACATCTGGATCGTTGAGAAGTCGTCCTGACTCGGAACGGGCTGAATAGCGAGCCCAGCCTTGCTGCACCCCGCAGCAGGCAAAGCTCTGATGAGACGAGCTCCAAGAACTATCCGCAAGTGCAACTCCGGCCAGGGAGCGTTCGATGGCGACAGCGGTTTCACAGCTTTTGGAAGACTACCACCGTCGCACCGTGCGATCACGGCAGCTTGCCGAAGAGGCTCAGGCTTCTCTGCCGGGCGGAATCACGCACGATGCTCGTTATTTTCGCCCGTATCCGATCTACATCGAGCGGGCCGCGGGATCGCGCAAGTGGGATGCGGACGGCAATGAGTACGTCGATTACGTCGGCGGTCACGGCTCGCTGCTGCTGGGGCATGCGCACCCACAAATCGCGAAAGCCGTCCAGGAGCAACTCGCTCGCGGCACGCACTACGGGGCCTGTCACGAACTTGAGCTGCGCTGGGCTCAACTCGTTCAGCGATTGATGCCGTCAGCCGAGTTGGTTCGCTTCACGGGAACCGGCACCGAAGCGACGCTACTCGCGTTTCGATTGGCCAGAGCCTTCACGGGCAAGCCGCGAATCGCGCGCTTCAACACGCACTTCCACGGTTGGCACGATCACGCTGCATTTGGAGTCGGCTCGCATCACGACGGCTCGCCGAGTCCGGGCGTTCTTCCCGAGATCACCGACAACATCGCGTTATGCCCGCCGGGTGACATCGAGCAGTTCCGCCGACTTCTGTCGGAACACAACGACATTGCCGCGGTCATCATCGAACCGACCGGTGCGACGTGGGGACAAGTGCCGGTGACTCCGGAGTTCCTCCACCAACTCCGCAAAGTCACCTCGCAGCATAACGTGCTGTTGTTGTTCGATGAAGTCGTGACCGGCTTCCGCGTTTCTCCTGGCGGTGCGCAGGGCCTGTTTGGAATCAGGCCTGACATGACGATGCTGGCGAAGATCTTGGCGGGAGGGCTTCCCGGGGGCGCGATTGCCGGGCGGCGAGACATCATGGAATTGCTGGACATCGATGCGTGCGGGCGGCAAGGACGCGAGAAGATCTCACACCACGGGACCTACAACGCCAATCCGGCGTCAGCGATTGCAGGCATTACGACTCTTGAGATCGTCGCGGAAACGGACGCTTGCGGGCGAGCAAGCGACTGCGCGGCGCGGATCCGCGAGGGATTGAACCGCGTCATCAGGGAGGAAGAACTCGCTTGGCGCGTCTACGGGAACTTCTCCAACTTCCACATCTACACGAATCCCGATCGCGAACCGGTCACGGTCGCAGACCTCGACAGTGGGAGTTTTGATTATCGCAAGATCAAAGCCGCGGCAGCTTCTCCCGCCGTCGGCAAGCTGCGCATTGGCATGCGTGTTCATGGCGTCGATATCTTCGGTTGGCCCGGAGGCAGCACGTCGGCAGTTCATACCGAGGAGGATGTCGAGCAAACCGTGGAAGCATTTCAGAAAACGCTTCGCGCCCTGAAGCACGAGGGTGATCTGTAGAGAAGTAGGCTGGGTCGCTTTCCATCAGTCGTTTAACCCGTAGCCGTAGGCGAGGTGACGCCGCCACGCTGCCTCGCCTACGGCAACAGGTTTAGCGATTTGACTGCAGGACTTTGCAGATGCTATCCGGCCTCAAAGTGGCGCTGTCCAATTAGGAGTAGGAAACCGTGAACTGGTGGTTAGACCAAACCCCAGCGTTTCCGTAGCGCCCACTCGACGGTCAACAGGCCGACGACTAGCAGGACGAACAACCACGCGTCGAGTGCGGTGTCGCCGAGTTGCCACTTGGTTTGCACTTCGATCTGCAGTTCTTCACGCCGCCGCTTCAAGTCACGAAGTAACTCGGGAAGCTGCTCCGGTGCGAGAGCTTGCCCGCCAGATTCTTTGGTGAGAGCGGCGAGTCGCGCCATTTGTTCGTGCCCGGCCGCGGTGTTGCTGAGTTCGATGTCGCGATCGAGCACCTGAAAAGTCGCTCGGGTGCTGCCGAGTTCCGCACCTTGTCGCGAGACGGTTAGTTCGACTAAGTAATCGCCGGCGCCGGTAATCTCTTGAATCGAGCCTTTCATGGTGTCGCCCTCTTGAGAAAGCTGAATTGCCTGGCGCGTTCCGTCTTCCAATACCAGTTGCGCGTCATATGTCACGTCGGTGAGAGTCTCGCCGGTTGCGGACTTCGCTCCGGCGGTGAACGTAACATCAGCACCGGGGTTGAATCGCCGCTGAGCCAGCTTCAACCAGACGTCGTTTTGTTCGAGATCATCGCGCCGCGCAAGCCATAACACCACTTGTCGCCAGAAGCGGCGATGCTCCATCTTGTGACCCTGCATCCACCAGCGATGCGTGCTCTCGCCGGCGAAGGCCAGCACGCGCCCACGTCCGTAATCACCAGACACGAGCAGCGGCTTCTTGTCAGGCGTTTCCAACAAGATGCGAGAGCGAGGCTTGACGCCCTGAAACTTGTTGGCTCCCTGAAGCGGGGGCAGCGATCGCCACACAGGTTCGTTGTCCGCGTCCGGCGCGAGTGTTGTGACTGGATGAGGGTCGCCGAGCACGAGTGGCAACTCACCCCACCAATGAAGATCGCGACTGATCGGTTTATCGAAATCAAGGTCTTGCTTCTCGAAGCGACCAAGTTCAATCGGCAACACATCGCCTAGCGGCCCGTCACGATATCCGCCCGGCCCGAAACTGTGGTAACCGCCAAGCATCATGAATCCCTTGCCGCTTTCGACGAGAGCACGAATCGCGGCGAGATGAGTTGCTCCCAACGCAGTCGAATCGACGTTTTCGATAAGCAGCACATCGACGTTCTTGGGATTCAACTCCTCTTCAAGCGAGATCGGCCAGCGTTCGCGATTTCGTGAATCCACGAAGACGTCATCCAACTGAATGTCCGGCGACGCATTGATGGAACGCCGGAGAAGCCGCTGCTCGCCGACCAAGTCGCCGTACAGATAGAGCACTCGCAAGCCGCCATCGAGCACGGTAACAAACGCGCTCAACTCATTGTTCCGCGTGACGCGTTCTCCTGGCTGCTCCGCTGTTCGCAACGTCAGCTTGTACGGTCCAGGCTCCGGAGGAACGAAACTCATCTCGATCGGCAATAGTTGGTTGTCTTCGCGGGCGACGATTTGCTCGGTTGCTACTCGCGTTGTTTGGCCCAGCGGGTTTTCTGCGAGCAACTCGACGTTGATGGATTGATTCACGTAGCCACGCACACGCAAAGCGCCTTTCACCGCAAGTTCGTTCTTGACGAACACCGAGTACTGCTCGGGCAGGTTCTCGATCGAGACGTCTCGGGCTTGCGCAACGTCTCCGGCCGGACCGTAGGTGATCGTATAGAGTGGGTATGCCAGGCGAGCTAACTCGCGTCCGGCTTCAGGCATCTCGATGCGAGGCGCGAACGCTGTTTGCGCTCCGTCACCGAGCAAGATCGCCGCCATCAGACGTTTGCCAAGTTCGCGCTGAACGGCTTCGTGCAGCGTGGTTCCAATATCGGTCTGATCCCCAGAAGGTTCTTCCGGAACCTGCAACACACCACCGTCAAATCCAATCGAGTGCAGACGTTCATCGTATCCGTAGACGCGGATGTCGAAGTCGCTTTGCAGGTCGGACAACTCATCTTTGATTCGATCGAGCGTATCGCGCTGTGCCTGCCAGCGCGTCTTGCCTTCAGCAGCACTCGGCAACTTCATGCTGCGGCTGAGATCGAACATCAGCATCAAGACGGCCGTTTGCTGTTTCGTTGTGGTATAGACGCGCGTCGGTCGCAGCATCGCCAGTAAGGCCAGAAGTGCAATTGCGATTCGGATTGCGATCAACGTCGAACGACGAAGTGTCGTGACCCTCCCAAACGTTGGCCGCAAGGCAATGATCGCGATCATGACAAGCATCAGCGCAGTGATAGCGCCGTAGCTGTCGAAGATCGGATTGAGACTCCACTCGGTCATTGACTTAAGCGGACAACTAAGTCGCCTTCTTGTAAAACCTGTTCGCCATCAACTGCTCAACACTCAAGACCACGACCAGCAGCACAAGCAGGTGAGAATAAAACTCACGGCCGACTCTGGCCTCGCCGACTTCAAGCTGAATCTCGTCTTTGTTCTTCGCCACTTGATAACGACCTTTGCCGAGCAGCGTATCGAGCCTGTCGGTCGAAAGTCGAGTCAGCTCGGTAGCCTGTGGCGGAAGGTTGACCGAGAATCCCCTTACGAACGGCCGGTCGCGAACGCCCTTCAGTCGGTAAGCGCCGGCATGCTCGGTGAATCGCACGACAAGTTCTCCCTCGTGAGCCCGGATTTCTTGCGGCTCCTCCAGCGGTGTGAACAGTTGGTATCGCTCCGGGTAGGCGCTCGCGTCGTTCGTCAATGCGGCCGTCTCGCCGGCGGCATAGTTCAATCGTGTACTGGTGCTGTTCGTAACGTACAACATTAGCTTGTTGACCAGCACAACGTACGGCCAGGCTTGCTCGCTTGTTGGCAGTTCATTCCAGGCGCTCCGACCGCTGGGACGAAGCGAATCGGAGACCGGCGTCGCCAACGTGATGACGCGTCCGCGCCCGACCTGCCGATCGACGAGAGCTGGCTTCCCATTGCCAAACGGTATGACGGTCACGGAGTCAGCCGCAACGGGATCCAAGACCCAGTGCTTAAAGATTGGGGAAGTGTTCCACGGCACACTCGTCGGACGATCACGAAAGGCTGCCAGGATCGGATGCGAGAATTGATCGGGGGCCAGGTGCAAGCTGCGGTCTGGTGCTCGCCAAACACGGGCCAGGCGTCCACCTAACAATGCCTGGGCCGCGTCGTCGTTGAAGGAAGTCGTGGCTTGTGCATTGTGCCCCAGGAACACGACCAATCCGCCACCGCCACGCACGTACTTGGCCAGTTTCTGCCACACGACAGAGGGAGTGGGTTGCGGATCGAGCAGGCACACGGCTGCATATTTGTCGAGTTCGCGATTGGCAAATCCTGCCTGTGACGTCGTTGTACAGTCAAAGCGAGCTTGTCCTGTCTGCCGAAACTCGAACGGTGCGATCGCTTCACTGAACAAAGAAGTGGCGACATTACCGGGGGCAACGACGAGCACCGGCCAGGCTGGAGTCACTTCCACCGTGAAGTGCCGCACGTCGTCCAATGACAGCCCATCCGTGCCGCTCAGCTGCACAAAGCCATGATGAACGCCCGTTTCCAGGACGCTCAAGCGGAACTCGACGTGTTTCGATTCATCCGCGGCAATCGTCAGCTCTTCTTGACCTCGCCGGCGAGCCAGCGGCACTCTTGTCGTTCCGTCCACGATGATCGGCAAGGTTGGATCCGGCTCCTCAACGAACAATTGCACGACGAGCGTGTCTTGTGTTCCCGTGCTGCGCACTTCGGTGGAAACAACAAGCTCATTACTCTTGGCCAAAGTCTCGGCGGATAAATCGAGCGCGCCGAGGCTGCGATTACGAAGCTGAGCCGCGCCGACATCGATCACGTAGACGAGAACGTCAGGATGCCGTTCGAGTGCTGCCGCAAGTTCGGTTGATTCCGGTTGCCACGAGGCAGCCGATAGATCTGTCAGAAGATAGACTTCCTTGCGACTCTTGTCGTCGGCGGCTAACAGGTCCAAAGCGCGGTGGGCGACACTCGGAAGCGACTCGCTCACTTCGATCATTCGCAGGCGATCAATCGCCTTTTCGGCCGCTGACATATCCACTGCGAAAGCGGCCGGTGCCGCACGCGTATCGAGAACCGCGACTTCGCTGTCGGTCGGAAACTGTCGGAGCAACCAATCACCGATCTCTTGCGCGGCTTCAAGCCGCGTTTTGTTTTGATACCGATACTCCATCCGCGGCGAGGTGTCGAAGACCAGGACTGCGGCGACCGGTGCCTCTTCGTCACCGAGCAGCGCACCCGCGTGGTTCGATAATGCTCCAACAATCATCGTGATGAACGCGATTAAGAGGACACAGGCAATTCCCGCGAGAACTCCGATGAGCACTTTGCCTCTCCGCTGAACGACGGCGATCGTCTCAAGGGCAGCGACCAAAGTGAAAACGCTTGCCGCAAGAGCGATCATCGCCCACTTGCCGGCAGCCGCGGACAAGACGCTTGGCCTGGCAAACGTCAGGGCGAGCAAGACAATTGCCGTGCATCGAAGAGCCAACAGCAGCCAATGCCTCAGTTGCAACGTACGGCGGTTCGTCTCGCGACGCTGCCGAAGGAACTGCAGAGCCGGAAACACCATCCGCTTCGGCTGTTGGCGCATAACAAGATGCAACACGACAGGAATCGCCGTGAGCAAGCCGCCAAACAGAAGTGAAAGGTTTACGAAGGCCATGGGGGAAGCGAGTAGGTAGTAGGTAGTAGGTAGTAGGTAGTAGGTAGGAAAGACGACTTTCCTTGCTACCTACTACCCGCTACCGACTACCTACTTTCTCACATCCTCGCTCTGCGACTTAGAAGGTACTCCAGCAACGCCTTGTCGAACTGCATACTTGTGTCGAGCGCGACGTAGTCGATGTCGGTTTGAGAACATTCGCGTCGGTAGTGATCGCGAAGTCCCTCGACTTCCGCCAAATAGTCGTCTCGGTAGCTTGTCGCATCGACATCGATCCGAGCTTCCGTTTCAGGGTCTTCGAATTCGACGAGCCCATCAAATGGAAAGCTAACTTCGGCTTCATCCAGCACGTGAAACAGAATCACATCATGACCGCCGTGCCGAAGCTGGCGCAGCGACTTCATGACAGGCTCCGGTTCTGCCAGCAAGTCGGAGAAGACCATGACCAGACTTCGATGCCGTAGCATCGCCGCGATCTGGCCAAGACTTTTGGCGATATCGGTCGTGCCGGTTGGTTGCAGACGCGATAAGTGGGAGAGTACGTTGCCGAGTTGAGTTCGCTTGGACTTTGGTGGCAGGCAATCGCGGATTTGATCGTCGAACGTAATCAAGCCGACAGGATCTTGTTGATAGATCATCAAGTAGCACAGGGACGCCGCCAAACAAATCGCGTAGTCGAACTTGGTGAGGTCTTGGCGGAACGTGTAGCCCATCGAGCGGCTAAGGTCCATCGCGAGGTAGCCCGTGATGTTCGTCTCCGCTTCGAACTTCTTCACGTAGTACTTGTCGGTCTTTGCGTAGACCAGCCAATCGATATCTTTCGGATCATCTCCCGCCGTGTATCTGCGGTGTTCGCTGAACTCGACCGAGAACCCATGAAACGGGCTGGCGTGCAGGCCTTGCAGGAACCCTTTCACGACGAACTGCGCGCGCAGATCAAGCCGCTTGATCTGGTTGATGACTTCGGGCTTGAGGTACTTCTCGACGGCGGCCACGTTTAGCTCGGGGTTTTTCTGAGGGTACTGATGTTCCGGTGACTGGGATGTGTCGCCCCGTTGGGGCTTTTTTCTTTTTCGTTGGTCGGCGATCCGGGGGTTGGCACCCCCGGCTACATCATTCAGCCCCTTCGGGGCCAAGAGCCAGTATCTAACCGGTTGTCGCAACTCTGACAGTTCAACTCAACTACTTCGGCGGTGGCGGTGTTGGCGAGGCGAATTTCGGAACGTCTGGCTCGGGTGTCTCTTTCAGCAGGCGTTCGATGATGTCTTCAGTTGTCATGCCTTCGGCTTGGGCTTGAAAGTTGGTGCTAAGACGATGACGCAAGACAGGAATGGCTATCTTGCGAACGTCCTCGATCGCGACGGAGAAACGTCCATCCATCGCGGCCAACGCCTTGCCGCCGTTAATCAGGAACTGACCAGCTCGAGGTCCGGCACCCCAATCGACTAGCTCGCGCACAAAACTCGGAGAGTGTTCATCACCGGGGCGGGTCGCACGAACAAGACGAGCCACGTACTTCACGATGTACTCGGAGACGGCAACCGAACTGACGAGCTTCTGCAGATTCACGATCGCTTTGGCCGAAAGGACCTTGTTCACTTCCGCCTTCTCGTTCCGAGTCGTGACGGCGAGAATTCGTTCTTCTTCCTCCGCGGACGGATAGCCGACTTTGATATTGAACATGAAGCGGTCGAGTTGCGCTTCGGGAAGCGGATAGGTCCCCTCTTGCTCGATGGGATTCTGCGTCGCAATCGTGAAGAACGGCTCAGGCAATTCGTAAGTTGTGCGGCCGACAGTCACCTCGCGTTCCTGCATGGCCTGCAGCAACGCGGCTTGCGTCTTCGGCGGAGTTCGGTTGATCTCGTCCGCTAACAGGATGTTGGTGAAGATCGGTCCTTCGACGAACCGGAACTCGCGACGCCCGTTATCGTCCTCGTCCAAAACGTTTGTGCCGGTAATATCCGACGGCATGAGGTCAGGGGTAAACTGAATCCTCTTGAAACCGACGTCCAAGATTCTGGCGAGCGTGCTGACCATCAACGTCTTCGCCAAACCGGGCACACCTTCCAGCAGGCAGTGTCCACGCGTGAAGATAGCGGCAAAAAGCTGCTCGATGACTTCATTCTGGCCGACAATGATCTTCTGCAGCTCTTGCTGCATCACGTGTCGATGCTGGCTGAACTCTTGCAGAACGTCGCCGAGACTGCGTTGCTTGGTGCTCATAGGTTGATTGTATGCGGGTGGCCGATCGGTGGTTGCCATTAACTGCGTTTGCCGACGCAACTCTAGAATCCTAAGATATTTGAGACGACCACGCGGGCGTGAGCGAGAGGTTGGCGAAGCATGTTGCGGAAAACAAGTTGCTGGTGCCTCGTTGGAACGCTGATTCTGCTGGTTGCGCGGCCTGTAGCAGCCGAATTGTCTGACGAGCAGGTTCGCGGCGCGATCCGTCGCGGTAGCGACTTTCTCAAGAGTCAGCAGAGACTAGACGGCAGTTGGACCTCGCATCAGATCTATATTGGGGGTGTCACGAGTCTCATCACGCTGGCACTGCTGAACTCGGGTGAGGATGTCGAGTCTCCGGTGATCCAAAAGGCACTCGACTACCTCCGCTCGATCGAGCAACCCAAGATGGTTTACTCAGCGGCTTTGCAGACGATGGCCTTCTGTGCGGCCGAGCCTAACAAAGATCGCCGTCTGATCCTTCGCAACGTGATGTGGCTTGAGGAAGCGCAGCTTCGCGGCGGCAAACGGAAGGGCGCGTGGTCTTATGGTGAAGGACGCATCGTTGGAGGCGATAACTCGAACGCGCAGTTCGCGCTTCTCGCCTTACACGAGGCCGAGCGTGTCGGTGTCCCGGTGCAGCGAAAGACTTGGGAGTCAGCACTCGACTATTGGCTCCGAACGCAAAAAGAAGATGGCTCCTGGGGCTACACGGAAGGAGACCCTTCGACCGGAAGCATGACATGCGCTGGAATCGCGTCGTTGGTGATTTGCTCTGGTAAGATTAGTGACGGGGATGCTCGCGTGGCGGCAGGCTCGGTCGAGTGTTGTGGCAGCCACAGCGATACCGATGCCATTGAGCGCGCTTTGCTGTGGCTAGGGAAGAAGTTTTCCACCAATCGTAATCCGAGTTCTTTGAACCTCGGGCAAACGCATCTGCTCTACTACCTCTACGCCGTCGAGCGGGTTGGACGTATGACGGGTCGCCGATTCGTTGGCCGCCACGATTGGTATCGTGCTGGTGCCGCGTCGCTGCTCGAACTGCAAGAAGATTTCCGTGGGTTTTGGGAAGGCCGAGGTTCGGGTGAAAACGTGCCGACGATCGGAACGGCGTTTGCTTTGCTCTTCCTATCGAAGGGCCGTCGGCCTGTGGTCCTGTCGAAGTTGCGTTACGGCGAGAGCGCGCAGTGGGATTCGCACCGCAACGGCATCCACAATTTGACGCGGCGCGTCGAAAAACGCTGGGAGCGTGATCTAACTTGGCAGACGATCGATGTGAAGGGCGCTTCGGTGGGAGATCTCCTAGAGACGCCGGTGTTGTTCATCAGCGGAAGAGACGCGTTCGCATTGACCGCCGACCAGAAAGAGAATCTGAAGCAGTACATCAATCAAGGAGGTTTCATCTTTGCCGAGCGGTGTTGCGGTGGCGAAGGGTTTGATGGCTCCTTCCGGGCTCTAATGAAAGAGCTGTTTCCCGACAGCTCCTTGCGTTTGCTGCCGGAAACACACCCGGTTTGGTTTGCGGAGGAGAGGGTGGATCCGAAGTACTTGAAGCCGCTCTTGGGGATCGAAGCCTGCTGCCGGACGAGTGTTGTTTATTGTCCCGAAGACCTCTCGTGCTATTGGGAGCTGAATCGTGGCATCCGCAACTCGGAGTATCCTGAACGCGTGCAAGCCCAAGTTGAAGCCGCTTTGCGGATCGGCGGGAACGTCGTGACTTATGCCACCAGTCGAGAGCTGAAGAATAAACTGGATCGGCCTAACGTCGCGATCAATCGCCCGGCGAATTCGCTCGATCGCAGCGTCTTGTACATCCCAAAGTTGACACATGATGGCGGCAGTGACGACGCGCCGAATGCGTTGCCGAACCTGCTGAACTTCGTCCGGGCACAGGCACAGATTCGGATCGGTGTCGAAAACCGCTTGGTCTCCGCCGCAAGTGACGAGTTGTTTGACTATCCAATTCTGTTCATCCACGGTCGCCGCGCGTTTCGGTTTTCGAGCGACGAGCGCGAAACACTCAAGCTGTTTCTCGCTCGAGGAGGTGTCATCTTCGCTGACGCGATCTGTGCGAGTTCCGAGTTTGCAGAATCGGTGCGCCGAGAGCTGGCGGCGATTCTTCCCGGCAGTTCTCTCTCGCGCATCCCGCCCAGCCATCCGATGTTTACGCGCGAGTTCCGCGGCTACGATCTTTCCAAGCTCACTCTCCGCGATCCCGAAGTTCGTAGCGGAGGTGATCCACTGAAGGCCAATCTGACAAAGGTTTCTCCCTACTTGGAGTGCATCACGATCGACGATCACATCGCCGTTCTCTTGTCGCCGTACGACATTAGTTGTGCGATGGAGAACAGCACTTCGTTGGAGTGTAAGGGTTACGTAAGAGAAGACGCTGCCAAACTGGCTACCAACGTCATTCTTTTCGTTTTGCAGCAGTAGCTTCGAGGAACGACCTTGCGTCGCTGGGTGATCTGAGTCAGGCTGGAACTGAGTTTCCTGAAGCACTTTCTCACGACGGTGAACCACAATGCACGCTTGCACGGAATGTGGCCGAGATTTTACGCGGTTCGACACGCCGGGCAAGTGTCCTGTCTGCGCCGAATGGCTGAGAGTAACTTGTCCCGCCTGTGATTATTCCGCGGGTGCAAAGCGTTTTATCGACGCGGGGCGCAAGTGCCCCAAGTGTGGCAAACGCGTTTCGATCCCTGGAGCGAGCACCAAGATTCATCTTGTCCTCGCGATGCTTCTGCTCGCCGGTGCCGGCGTCTGGCTAGCTAAGTCGATTCAAGACTTCTTCGTGAATCAGGGCTGATGGGAGACGAGCTTGTCACTCATCCTCGAAGTCTTTTCGGACTACATCTGACCGTGGTGCTATCTCAGTACGGTACGTATTGAACGTCTGCGGACCAACTTCGATATCGACGTCGTCTTTCGAGCCTTCCCTCTCCATCCGGAGACGCCTGTTTCCGGACTCACACTCGAAGAGTTGTTCGCCGGACGTAGTATCGACATCCCGGCTGCGCAGCAGCGGATGGCTCGCTTGATGAGAGAAGAAGGCCTTCCGTACGGAAACCGCGCGATGACCTATAACAGTCGCTTGGCGCAAGAAGTCGCCGCGTGGGCCGCAACACAGTCGGGAGAGGCTGCAATCCACGACACGTTGTTCAAAGCCTATTTCGTCGAAGGAAGGAATCTCGCTGATCGAGAAGAGTTGATAGCGATCGCTGCCGGCGCGGGGCTGTCAGCGGAGGAGGCGAAGGAAGTGATTGTGACACGCTCGTTTCGGGAAGTCGTCGATGAAGACTGGCAGCGTTCTCGCGATCTCGGGATCACCGGTGTCCCAACATACATTTGCAGCGGCAAGGGGGTTGTCGGAGCCCAGCCATATGAAGCCCTTGCGCAACTTGTGACGACGGCGTGAGGGCCTCGCGATAAATCATTCTGCCTTGGTCGCGTTGCGCCACGCGGCGAAAGCGATAGCCATGCGAGGCACCGCCGAGGGCGCCTGGCTCAGCAAGCCGGAAACCGAATCAATGGCCTGCTTAGCCTTGTCGAGATACTCGTCGCGATCCAATGCCTTCGCCAAGTAAACGAGATTGTCAGCGGAGACTGAGTTGCCCGAGGGCTCGACGCCATCGACCGGATCGCGTCCGCGGGCCAGCAGAGATTCGTGATCGCCGGACGTGAAGAAGAAGCCTCCCTCCTTCTCGTCCCAGAACAATTCGAGCTGCTTCACCGTCACTTCGTCAGCGGCAGTCAACCACTTCTCGTCGCCAGTCGCCTTGTGAAGTGCGATCAGCCCATCGACGAGGAATGCATAGTCGTCAAGATAGGCATTCAGTTTCGCCTCGCCTTCGCCGTAGGTTCGCAACAGCCGGCCGTCTTCAGATCGCAACTTGGACAGCACGAAGTCGGCGGCACGCGCCGCAGCCTGGACATAGGCCTCGTTCTTTAACGCTCGGCCCGCGTCAGCAAAGCCACGAATCATCAGGCCGTTCCAACTGGTGAGGATCTTGGTGTCGGTAAGTGGCCGCTCGCGTTTATTTCGAGTCGTCAGCAGCTTGTCACGAATCGGACCAAGCTTCTCCTCCAACTCGGCTTCGCTGAGTTTTAACGACTCGGCAAGCGTTGCCATCGACTGCCCAAGTTGCGGGGCGTAGTATTCTTCTTCGAAGTTGGGTGCCTCATCTAGCCCGTAGATCTTCGCGAATAGCTCGTATTCGTCGGCTTCAAGCAGTTTTTCAACCTCCTCTTTCTCCCAACGATAGAACTTGCCTTCTTCATCCTCGGATTCGGCGTCGAGCGCCGAATAGAAGGCCCCACCTTCGTCGGTCATCTCACGTTGGACAAAGGTGAGCATCTCGTCAACAACGCGTTTGAAATCCTCGCGGCCTGTCAGCAAGTAAGCTTCCGTGTAGACACTAGTCAATTGGCCATTGTCGTAGAGCATCTTCTCGAAGTGTGGGATCTTCCAGAAACGATCGACGCTATACCGATGAAACCCACCGCCAAGGTGATCCCGGATCCCGCCCATCGCCATCCGCTCGAGCGTTCCCACCAAGAGTTTTACCGCCGTCACCTTGTGTTCATCGTCGAGTTCGCCACTTCTTATTCGATTGATCAAGAACGCAAGATTTGATGGTTCGGGGAACTTGGGTCGAAAAGGATTGCGAGGATCGAAGCCAAAACCTCCAAACTCTCCGTCGTATTGTCTCTCCAACGAATGAAACGCCTCGTGAAACACCTTATCGTCCAGTTCTCCGACGGCTTGCGGGCGGCGACCATCGAGTTCTTGCTTCACGAGTTGCGTGATGGTTTCAGCGTCTTGCTCGATGTTGTCTCGTTTCGTTCCCCAAAACTCTTGAATTCGTTTCAACAACGAGAAGAAACCCATGGCCGTGCCCCGATCACCGTCGCGGGCCGGCAGGTAAGTTCCTCCAAAGAACGGCTTTGCTTCAGGAGTCATAAACACCGACATCGGCCAGCCACCACCGCGACCGCTGCCAGTGACTTGGTTATAAACCTGCACCGAAGTCATATAGATCGAATCGACGTCGGGCCGCTCTTCGCGATCAACTTTTATGCAGACAAAGTGCTCGTTCATATAAGCGGCGATCTCTTCGTCCATGAACGATTCACGTTCCATCACGTGGCACCAGTGGCAACTGGAATAACCGACCGACAGAAAGATGACCTTGCCTTCTTTCTTCGCCTTGGCGAACGCTTCTTCATCCCATGGATACCAGTCAACCGGATTGTGCGCGTGCAACAGTAAGTAGGGACTCGTCTCCTTCGCTAGACGATTCGTCGGTCGATCATCGGTGGCGTCTTCGCTCGGCGCGGGTGTTTCGGCCTCCGTCGCGGTTGCTGTCGGCGATACGGGAGTCTGGCCGGGCGAGCAGCCATGCGATGTTGCCAAGAGAATTGCTGTGACCGCGAAAAGATAGCGCTGCATGACTGGCGGTGTTCTATCCGGCATGGGTCTATTCCGGTCTAGCTGGCGAAGCCGTGGTGTCCTTCACCTTCGCGGGTGGAAGGGCAGCAGGTGGTAAGAAATCCGGGGGAAGCTCCTCCAGCTCTAGCCGCGCGGTATCGTCATCGATTGCCGTGATCCCGTTAACTGTCGATTCGTCCGAGCGGTCTGTCAGCAATTGCTGGCCGGACGGGGAGCCTTCGGAGCCCTCGCCCGTTGATTCGTAAACAGCTCGAAAAGTGACCGTGCCAACTGTGAGGAGCGCGCCCGGAGGGAGCGCTGCTTCGGTGATTTGCTCATCGCCAACATAAGTGCCGTTCAGCGAGCCAAGGTCGCGAACGAACAGTTGGCCCTGCCGTTCATCAAGCTCGCAGTGGTGACGGCTGACTAGCGCGTGTGGGATCGTGACTTGCACGCTGCGACCTCTGCCAATGATAGCCGGCAGTTTGAGTGCTATTTCGGTGTTCTCCACCGTTCCCCCCACAACCATCAGCTTTGCCTTCAATGACACTGTGCCAGCCTTACATCTTGCGTCGCAGGGATACCGAGTCAAAGTGTATCGGCGTGCACTTGACGACGCAAATACCCCCGTTGCCGCTCCCGAGCCCGTGCCGGGATTGCGGCAAGTCGCCGCCACTATGTTGACATGGCAACCGAGGTGAATATGATGAACGCCGCGAGTAGTTCGCGGACTGGTTTCCTCCCAAAGCCCGACGAATCAAGGAGTTTGGGCAAATGACAAGCCACCAGCGTTTGGCAGTTTCCGAAGTCGGCGATGTTACCGTGGTTCGCTTTGTAGACCGGCGGATCTTGGATGCCGCGAATATCGAGGAACTAGGAGGCGAGCTGTTTGGTCTAGTCGAGGACCAGAACCGACAGAAACTGTTGATCAACTTCACTGACGTTGAGTTCCTCTCCAGCGCCGCCCTCAACAAGCTGATTATCCTTGATAAGAAAGTGAAGACGAACGGTGGCAAGTTGGTTCTTGCCGAGTTGCTTCCGGAGATCAACCAAGTCTTTACGATCACTCGACTTGATCAACTCTTTAAGATCGAGCCAACCGAAAAATCGGCATTGGACGCGTTCTAGCACGCAGTGCTGATCTGTTAGTCCGCCGCTTGCCAAGTCGTGAAAAACACGAGTTTCAGTCGCACCGATTATTCCCGTTGGCCGGTTGCAGCGGGGCACTTACATGGGCAAGATCGCCCCCCCCCCCGAGTGTGTAGGTGGCAGGGCTGCTCGATTGTGTTAAAAGTAGGTACACAGTGCAAGCCAGACCATTGATTACTAGGCAAAACCGGGGACAGTCTTGACTTGTTGACCTTGTCAATCCGCGGTCTAGCGGACTGGTTGGGACTCGGTACGAGGGGCGAAAAGACCCAGGGAGTTTGTCGCGTCAGAGAGTGCGATTGGAAACAATGTCACACGAGTGGATCGTTTCGAAAGAAGAGAAAGTTATAAGCGATACCGCCGAGGCGCGGCGGATTCTCGACGAGCTGCTCGGGCACCTTTCCGCGAATGGTTGGGGCGAAGAGCATACGTTTGGGATTCACCTGGCTGTCGAAGAGGCGTTGATGAACGCCATCAAGCACGGCAACCAGCGAGATCCCGACAAGTTTGTCTACGTCAAGTATCGTCTCGACGCCAAAGTCCTGCAGATCGTGATTCGGGACGAGGGCGAGGGGTTTGACCCGGATGACGTTCCAGACCCAACGCTTGAAGAGAATCTTGAGCTTCCGTCGGGCCGTGGCTTAATGTTGATGAAGACTTTCATGACGAAAGTCGAATACAACGACAAGGGCAACCGTGTGGCGATGGAGAAGGATCTCGACGCCCCGCCGCCTGAATATGACGATGATGACGACGACGAAGACGAGTGATTCCCAGTTGGGCTCTTCGACACTTCTCTCTCGTTTTGCCGTCACAACTGCATTTTTCAGCGCTCTACGAACGCCTTGCCAGCGCCAGGCCGATTAAATACGATGAAGTCTTCCGATCCCCTGTAGCTCAGTTGGTAGAGCAGGCGGCTGTTAACCGCCTTGTCGTAGGTTCGAGTCCTACCGGGGGAGCT
>PBSM01000260.1 GCA_002726245.1 Planctomycetaceae bacterium
CATCGGGTAGGTCGAAATAATCGCCTGGAGTTTTTCCAACAATCGCGGTCTGCTGGGGCATGGCTCGTCAGTGGTGAAGGAGAAATGCGATGCAATCGCGTGCGGAAGCCGGCCAGCCCCTCTTCGACGTCGTTGGAAACTGAGGATGACCATCACCAGTCGAATCCACCAGCTCCGCAAGCGAATCGAGTTCCAATCGCACCACGCGAGACCACCACTGCCGGCACCGTCGGTCGCGGGCAGCGTTTCGAATCACGGCAAACAGCCACGTTCGAAACGACGAACGTCCGCCATGCGTTGCATGGCCGTCAAGCACTTTGACATAAACGGACTGGAGCATCTCCTCTGCAAGTTCGTAATTGCGACAGCAAACCATCGCCCACGCGAAACTCGCCGTGTGTAACGCTGGCAACGAGTTGTGAAGCTCGGTTTGATTCATCACTCCATTAGACGCAGCCGGTACCAATCTGTATGACAGAATTCCGGTTGAAAGTCTGATTTTTGGCCGGCGTGCTTGCTGGGCCGCTATCCTGCAGCTGTCTGGCCAGTACTCAGTGATCTCATCGGTGCCCTGAGAAACCGTTACGCCACCGAAGAAACTCCATTCGTCCTGGCACGCAGCGTGAACTCACGCATCGCGCAGCCGACGTCCGATCCCGAAATGAAGTCCCCGATGGCCATTGTGCGCGGAGCACAGAATCAAATTGCCAAAACGGTTGCCGGTGTGGCAACGATCAATGTGGATGATCTGCCCAACGTCAACACCCATCATTTTACCGCGACCGATCAACTCGTCATCGGCCATCGGTTCGGCGCGGCTTTCAAACGATTACACAAAGACGCGGACGCGCGTTAAACTGGATGTTTTCGTGAGTCGTACTGGCGGGAATCCATGCAGATTGAATCTCGAATTATCGTATGGTCCATTGTGATCAGCCCGTTGACAGTGCTGAACTTGTTGGCCGAAGAAGCGGATAACGCGTCAGGGCAAGCCACGCTGGAATTCGCTCGGGATGTGCTACCGATTCTTTCGGATCACTGCTTCAGTTGCCACGGGGCGGACGAGGGAAGTCGGGAGGCTGAGCTGCGGCTGGACATACGCGAACATGCGTTAGCAGTGAAGGACGGTGTTGTCGCGATCGTCCCCGGTCAACCCAAATCCAGCGATGTGATCCGCCGCATCCGAGCGACTGACGACGACATTGTGATGCCGCCGCCGGATGCGCTGAAGCCGCTGTCGGCTGCTCAAAAAGACATTCTGCAGCGTTGGATCGGGGGTGGTGCTCAGTATGCTGGGCACTGGGCTTTCCGTCCACCAAAGCGAGTCGATCCACCGGCGATTCGACAGATTGCCTGGCTGCGGAATGCCATCGATCGATTCGTTCTCAAGCGGCTGGAGTTTGCTGGACTGGCACCGCGCGCGGAAGCGAAACGCCACACATGGCTGCGTCGAGTCACGCTGGATCTTACCGGCCTGCCGCCGACCATTGGCGAGCTGGATGCATTCCTGACAGACGATTCGCCGAACGCGGAAAGTGAAGTCGTCGATCGGCTGTTAAAGTCGGAAGCGTATGCCGAACGGATGGCGATGCACTGGCTGGACGCGGCCCGGTATGCGGACACGAACGGCTACAACAATGACGAAACCCGAACAATGTGGCCCTGGCGGGACTGGGTGATCAACGCGATTCACTCCGGCATGACGTACGACCGGTTTCTGACCGAACAGCTCGCCGGCGACCTGCTCCCTAGTCCCACGATTAGTCAGCGAGTCGCCACCGGCTTCAATCGGAACCATGTGCTGACGACCGAAGGCGGGATTATTCCTGAGGAGTACCAGGCGGAGTACGTTGCCGATCGAGTCCACACTACCGCAACTGTATTCATGGGGATCTCACTTCGGTGTGCCCGCTGTCATGAACATAAGTTTGACCCTTTTACACAACGCGACTATTACCGATTCGCCGCCTACTTTAATAACATTCCCGACAGGATCGTCAGTTACAACTCGGCACGGATGGCTGATCCCGTGTTGAAAGTTCCGTCACCAACCCAGCAGCGCGAACTCGACCAACTGAACGCGCAGCAGAAGAAGCTGACGGCTGAACTCAAGACGCGAGCCGCGGGTCGGACGGACAAGCAAGCAGAAGCGATTCGCAACGATTTGAAAGCGTTTACCGATCGAATTGCAGCTATCGAAAAGGCAATTCCCGTGACGATGGTCATGGAGGAAATGAAGGATCGCCGTCCGACTCACATTCTGATTCGCGGTCAGTATGACAAGCTCGGCGACGAAGTCTCCCCCGGTCTCCCCGTGTCTCTGGTCGGTAAAACATCGACACACGAGACGACTCGGCTGGACCTGGCACGCTGGCTTACCGATCCCGCGCACCCGTTGACGGCTCGTGTGGCCGTGAATCGTTGGTGGGAGATGCTGTTTGGCACGGGTCTGGTGGAAACGGCCGAGGACTTCGGAGTCCAGGGGGCTCGTCCGAGTCATCCCGAGTTGCTGGATTGGCTGGCCACCGAGTTGATTCGGCAGAAGTGGGATCAACGTGCCATCCTGAAGTTGATCGTGTTATCCGCCACGTATCGACAGTCGTCCGATGTCACGCCACAACTGTTGGATGCTGATCCACGAAACCGCCTGCTGTCGCGCGGTTCACGGTGGCGGTTGCCGGCCGAGATGGTTCGTGACAACGCGCTGGCGGTCTGCGGACTGCTGCACCGTCAGATCGGCGGCCCGAGCGTGCGGCCGTACCAGCCAGCCGGATTGTGGGAAGATGTTTCGGTGGAACGCCGTGACAAATACGTCACCGACACTGGCCCGGGACTCTATCGACGAAGCATGTACACGTTCTGGAAACGCACCTGTCCGCCGCCCAGCATGTCGGCGTTCGACGCCCCGGATCGCGAGTTCTGTGTCATCCGTCGAGCCCGCACGAACACCCCGCTGCAAGCACTCGTCTTGCTGAACGACCCGACGTATGTCGAAGCGGCACGAGCGTTCGCCGATCGGATTATTCACCACAATGCCAACGACACAGATCGCCTGAACTTCGCCTTTCGACGTGCAGTGGCTCGTCTTCCTGGCGACGCGGAACAAGCCGTTGTAAATGACCTCCTTGCTGCGGCTCGCAAACGTTTCACCGCTCAGCCGGTTGCTGCGAAAGAGCTGTTGTCTGTTGGCAGCTCAAAGGTGGACACGACGATTGAACCCGCCGAGTTGGCCGCATGGACGTCCGTGGCCAGTATTCTTTTGAATCTCGATGAGACGATCTCGAAGCCATGAACCCGATTCTTGAACATCAACACCTTGTCAATCGTCGACTGTTGCTCCGGGGAGCCGCGAGCAGCATCGGTGTGGCCGCGTTGTCTTCGCTCATGCCTCAGGGCGCGGCGGCCGAAACGAACGGCCCAAACATTGGCAAGACACACTTCGTGCCGCGAGCCAAACGGGTCGTCTACCTCTTCCAATCCGGAGGTCCGTCACACCTGGAATTGCTCGACCCCAAGCCGAAACTCAAGGATCTGCACGGCAGTGAGCTGCCCGATTCGATTCGGCGCGGCCAACGGTTGACCGGCATGACGTCCGGTCAGAAGAGCTTTACCGTCGTCGCCTCGAAGTTCGGCTTCAAGCGGTGCGGCGCGGCCGGGAACTGGCTCAGTGAACTGTTGCCGCACACGGGTCGCGTCATGGACAATATCTGCATGATTCGGTCGATGCACACCGAAGCCATCAATCACGATCCTGCCATCACACTGATCCAGACGGGGTCGCAACAACCAGGACGTCCCTCGATGGGAGCCTGGGTCAGTTACGGACTGGGCAGCGAAGCTGAAGACCTGCCGGCATTCGCCGTGCTGATTTCGCACGGGTCCGGGAAGGATGCGAATCAGGGGCTCCTTGAGCGGCTCTGGGGAGCCGGATTCCTGCCGTCCAGCCATCAGGGTGTCAAGCTTCGCAGCAGCGGCGATCCCGTGCTGTACTTGGCGAACCCGCCTGGGATCGACCGCAACTTTCGTCGGCAAATGCTGGACGGCCTGGCTCGACTCAACCAGCAACAACTGGCATCGTCCGGCAATCCCGAAATCGCCGCGCGGATCGCTCAGTACGAGATGGCGTTTCGCATGCAGCAATCGGTCCCGGACTTGACCGATCTGTCAGCGGAATCCGCTAGCACGTTCGAGCTTTACGGTGAAGAATCGAAGCAGCCGGGCACGTTCGCAGCCAACTGCCTGCTCGCGCGGCGAATGCTGGAACGCGGTGTCCGCTTCGTGCAGCTTTATCACCGAGGCTGGGATCAGCACGGCAACCTGGTGAGCAACATTCCCAAACAGTGCCGCGACATTGACCAGTCACAGGCGGCACTCATAACAGACTTGAAACAGCGGGGCATGCTGGACGATACGCTCATCATCTGGGGTGGAGAATTCGGGCGCACGGTCTACGGACAAGGCGGGCTGAAGGACGACTACGGTCGCGATCACCACGGGCGCTGTTATTCTATGTGGCTGGCTGGCGGCGGAATCCGAGGCGGCCATGTGCACGGCGAGACTGACGACTACGGCTACAACATCGTTCGAGACCCGATCCACATTCACGACCTGAACGCCACCGTCCTGCACTGCCTTGGCCTGGACCACCGACGCCTGACCTTTCGTCAACAGGGCCGCGACTATCGGCTGACCGACATCCACGGCAACGTCATGCAATCACTGCTGAGCTGACAGGCTTATGTCGGGAAGGTTGAAACCTCTGGTAAGGTTGAAGTCCAAGAGCGTGACCGTACACAGACCTGCGTCGGTTTGGCATCCGTGAAAGAGGCCCGGCTGTCAAGTAGTCGTTTTCGCGGTTTTCGTTGGGTTGGCGCGTTCTTTTAACAGTCACAGCTGATGGTTGACGTCAATGGCCGGCCACCGCTCCGTCCCTTCGGGAGCTGTTCGGAGTTGATAGACAAGTGCTCCAGGCTATTTCACCGCATGGCGTCATCGCTGGGAGGAATGTTCGACTCGTTAAGCTTTGGCGACAGTTTCGATCTGGAGTCGCGCAAGTGGAAGGCGCCCGGCGGCTTCCACTCGCATCGTGAGCGGTCGCTGCGTCCCTTCATTTTCATGAACGCTGTCGGGAGGCATCGGGACTTAGACACGATGCTCCATGAGTCCGGTCACGCCTTCCACTCGATGCTCTGCCACGATGAACCACTGCTTCACTACCGGCGCCCGCCCAAGGAGTTCGCCGAGGTGGCATCGATGGCGATGGAGCTGTTCGCCTTTCCCTACCTCGACGAGTTTTACGACGAAGTGGAGGCCGCCCGCGCCAAACGGCAGCGTTTGGAGTACGTGGCTACGCTACTGCCAAAGATTGCGGCACTCGATGCCTTCCAGCACTGGATCTATGCATACCCTAGCCACAATCGGGCCGAGCGTGACGCTTGTTGGGTCCGGCTCAATGATCGCTTCGGCGCTGCCGTGAGTTGGCAGGGCCTAGAGCGTTACCGGCAACTGAGCTGGCAGAGCTCCGGCCATCTTTATAGCGTGCCGTTCTATATGATCGAATATGGGATCGCCCAGCTTGGGGCGCTCCAGCTGTGGCTCCAGTTCAAGCAAGACCGGGCGCGGGCCATGGAGAACGGCGATAGTCTGCGATGGTGAAAGCCAAAGGACTTGGCTTGTGTGCGCGATGCGCTGAAGCGCTAGACGGGGGTAGGGCCCCATCTCGTTCCGTCACCTTTATACATTAAGCACTGCCGAAATTTTTCCCCGGATTTCCTCGCGCAAACCCGAGTGTTCAGGTGGTTGATGTAGATCCAACTGTCAACGGATTTCAGTTGCCACGACAAGTTGGGTCGCGGGGGCGACCGAGGTCTCGAACCGCAATGGCTTGGGCGCTTCGGTCGCGATCACGTCGCGATCACCGAATGTACTGAGCGAGTCGCGGATGTATCATTCTGACTGCGCCAGGAGGACTCAGTTCTGGTCCACTCTGCCGAGAGCCTGAATCAAGAAGTTAGCTGCTTCGGTGTGCCAACCCGAAGCAGGTTGTGCGCAGTCAACAATCGGTCGGATCGATGCAGTTTACCGCAACCGAGCACTGCCCTCCTGTCATGGGAGTGACGAGCGTCCAAGCTGATCACTCCGCGGGTGATCGTTTGAAAGTGCGATAGACTACGAGGGTTTGATGATCGAGGAAATGAAAACATGGTCTGGGATGTTGCCATCGTAGAAGGCCTCGAGCAATCGACTCGCTTCATCGGAGGATAGATCTTCACGGAATTGGCATGAATTGCCGTTATTCAGCAACACCTCAGCGCTGGCGTGGCCGAAGTGCCGGACGGAGTTTACTTCGACCCCATTTCGGTAGACCGAGAATCCACTAATTCGCTCGCACCCGCAAAAGTGAAAGCCGCGAAGTTGATACGTCGTCTCGCCAACGGTGACAAGCTCCGTCTCCTCCCGCGGCGGATGCAAGCTGCAGATGTCAGCCGAAAAAGCCATCACCTCCCTTGGCTCATCAGGGTGCAAGAAAACGCCGGTGATGAGTTCCGGTTCAAGACGCTTTAACAGTTCGCGCTTCGAACTCGTTGCTTCGACAGCAGGAAAACCGAGCGATGCGAACTCAAGCGGGCTGATCTTTCCGTCGTCCACCAGCAGTGGCCGCACTGCACCCAGACGCTCTTCCGGAAACGTCTCTGGGTTTGCCAACAGTGCGTACTGCTGCTGGCTGATTTCTGACGGACGTGTTTCGGCGGTCACGAGGGTCACGGAAGGAGATGACCAAGTTGGTACGACCAACGCGACGGCCGCTATCATTCCAACAATCAAAAGAGCGATACATCTTCGGTACATTTTACTTTCCGCGGCATGTAACAAGTGAAACTGGCGGACGTCCGATTCGCGACACTGCCCGCAGCGGCGTTTGGCAAGGTCCGTTTATCCTCGCGCCCGATTCCAAATGGTGGTCTCCGGCCAGGTCGCTGCCCATCCATACCACTCCGACTGTAGCGTGTAGAGCTTCCGCAGGCCGCTCGCTTCCTCAACGTTTCGCGGGCGACCTTCCAGGTCGAACTCTTGCCCTGTTTTAAGGTCTTTCAAGTAGCCATCCGCGGTGCGGCAAAAAGTTATCGTTTCCCCGTTGTATTCTCTTGCCAATGCCGTCGCGCTTTGCGTGTCGCCGTTAAAGGCAACAACAACGGGCGTACCGCCCAATACGTCGTTGACAACGCCGCCTTCTAGCTGTGCTAACGCCGAGAAAGGATAGGCTCGTGTCTCCTGTCCAATACGAATGCAACAGCAAAGCGCACTCACCGGCAAGCGTGGATCAAGGTACTGCATCGTTGACGGGAAGTTGGCGGGAAAGAAGTCGTTCCCGCGCGACGTCTTGCTACGTGGAAAGTATGCGTCCGCGAATTCGCGCTGCGTCTGCATCACAGTTCCGTCTAAGTGTGCGGCGAGCCACTCACTCCAAACCGTATGCCGACAGTTGATGGGTTTCAGCCACTGCCCCTTTAGCGACCCTTCGATGCACTCACCTGATATCTGCAGCCACTTCGAATCCGTCTGATGGTCGTACAAAACTGCTGTACCGTTCCAAATCCCGTGATACCCGAATGTCAATGCGCGACCGTCGCACTCTCGCTCGAAGGCTATTCCGGACGAACAGATCAGGCAGTAAGTCATTGCAACAGGTCGTCCGCCGACGGTGTCATTGACGACGTGGTGATACGCGAGTGCCAGCACGTCGTATGCACGCTCTTCATCGCCAACGACAAGACCGAGCACTTCGTCGTCGTCGTTCAATGTCGCCAGACTGCTGGGAACGACTCGTGGATCCGAAACGCTGAGGAAGAGATCAGGTTTGCGGTCAAAGCGGCTTTCGTGAAAACGAACATTCTCCGGCTCGCGTACTGGCGTCCACTCTGGCGAGGTTGAGTCGCTCAGCAATGCTAGGGCAGCTGCGCCTACACTCAGCAGGACGAACGTCAGGAGAGCCATCCGTCTCCAGCCGAAACGGTGGACTTGGGCGGCCCCCGGCCTCATCGTGTCAGAGGGATCACCCCAACTGGACTCTGCCAGAGATCGGCGAGAACCGTGACCTTGCTCACCCATTATGTTAGCCTGTCGCACAATGTGCCCTTAGCGCGCAATGCGAGCGCCGAGGCACGCCAGACCGGTGAGTTATCTCGTTGTCAGCGGGGGACTCGCCGGTCGTTTTGCTTTGTTCGGGAATTACCTTCCTGAGGTGATTCCCGGTTTGGTGGGTTCGTTTGACGGAAACGGCCCTAACGCCGCTTCTTGTTGCAAGCGAATACGCGGTGGCGCATTAACAAACAAAACCCCGAGCTCTCGGCCTGAGTTTCGCGCGAAACACGGGACCGCGGCTGTTTCGGATTGAAACAGATTTGTCTGCAATATATGTGGAAATGGCCGTAGGCACACTCGCTTCCGATCGCGGTCCAGCGCTAACCTTCAGTGTCTCGATTCACAACGGCGCATCAAGGCTGGCAGGCCCTTGCTTGTTAAGCGCACGGATCACATCGCCCGAGAGCAGTTTCGAGAGGGGCGACGACTAGAAAATCGGCACGTGGTTTGTCATCCGTTTGATAACACCAAGGGCCGGATTTTCACCGAACTTGGTGAAGTAGTTAGAGAAGCCTGGGAAACGGGCCGGAGTTCGTGGCGAAGTCGATTCGCTGCTGGCTACAGCGAGCCGACGTGAAGACGGAGTATGCGTAGTAGGTGTCGCCAATACGGAAGCAGTCCGGATCCCAATGTTTAAAATCCGCTTCTTCCCCATCCGCTGTTTTGGGCTTAATGGGAAATGGGCTTTCCTAGGCCGAGAGTTGGTGGTCCTTTGCGATGGCGATTTGGTTGCGCTTGGATCCGCCGCCGTGGTAGATCACTGCAGGTCTGCCGTCCTTGGTCATGAAGCCTGTGCCGCTACACATGTTATGACCCGTGAAGGAGGGCTGCAGCTTCGTCTTCCGCCAGGTCCAGTGCAGCATATCCGGGCTGGTGACATGGATCCAGGAAAGGCCCTTTCTGATCTTCCCCTTGACCGTCCACTCATGTGTAAGGATGTAGTGCAAGTGATAAGCGCCATCAAGATAGAAGACCGCATTCGGGTCTGCCGGCTTGCTACCGCCACCCGGATGCATGAGGTGGAAATTTAGGGCTAGGGGATCGGGCTGATCCGCAGCGATGGCTTGGGAAGGGCTGATAAAAGCGGCAATCAGAGCAGTCGCCAGCAAGGACTTAGAAAGAGAAAAGTTAATGAGGCAAAAAGGACCGGGACGCATCTAACAGCGGTGGTGTAACTTTCTTTCTGTACTTTCAACTGTTTGACATTGCCGCCTTGCGTTTCGTGAGCCTGCGAACGAAAGGCAAGGCGGCAATGTTGGCGG
>PBSM01000261.1 GCA_002726245.1 Planctomycetaceae bacterium
ACCGAGCCACCGCTGCTCGGGCATTCACTCACAAACTTAGCGCTACGTGTTTCGCCCGCCGAGCGCTACGTTTTCTGACCGCCGTTTATAATCAACAACAAGTGGTCCAGCCGTCCGCTTTCCGGTTGTGGCATCCGGTTCAGGAGACGCTGCCTCAGCAGCAAGGAACGAGAAGAATGGCGTGAAGAACAGATTGTTCGTACTTCCGTTGGGTTGCCGAAATGTCTGAACCGTCTGGTTAGTGTCGCCTTGGACAATTCGAGTTACTTCGCGATGTGGAACATCGACATATTGGTACGCTCCACCCACCGGGAGTGGGCCAATACTGGGCATTTCAGATCGCGGCTCTGTTGCGGGTCTAACGGGTTCGGAGCCTCCACGTACTCGATACGCGGCGACTGCGATAGCTGACACAGCAACCAGGAACAGACAGACAACACCTGAGGTTTGGATGCGAGAACTCATTGATGGGTTCCTTTTCTAGAGAGTGATGTAGATAGACGACTTCAGCGATATCGCTGAGAGTGAGAGTTAGGTGCAGCGAATCTCGGATCAGCGAAGGTTCCTTTCTGGAATCTCAATCAGTTGAGTAGGCGACGTGGCGTACATGCTCGCGTACAACCAGTCGCGAAAATCTCCGGTTGCCAAGCCTTGGTAGCGGCGCAGGCCAGAGTAGTGGGACTGGATCAGACACCAACACGCCTGGCTCCTTTTGTGGGCGTTGGTGCATTAGCGGCAGGCGGCGAACGGGACGTCAGCGACGACGGATTGGATAACGACAACAACCTGCTCGTGGACGAACCGAATGAAGATCTGAGCGAGTACTTCGCCTCCGTCTATCCCGAAGTCGGCGTTCATTATTGGTTAACACCGCGCGTTCGCCTGACAGCGGGTGCTGCGTATCAAGTTACATCGACGGGCCGAGACGACGATCAGTGGACCTTCGGAATCGGGCTCTCCTTGTTATCACCAAGTGACTACGCGGTTGTTCCCGACGGCAAGTTCTCATTGCTGGAGCAGCCCGAATCGTGGCAGCCAGAGTTCCAACAGGCCGTTGGTGCCCGCGACTTTTCGGAAAGCTCTCCAACTCCCACAACGATCGACCGGACACGGGACGGTCGATTATTGCCGCCTCTCTAGCGACCGTGATTGCATGCGCCCTTGTGGAAATCGAAGCCAGCGCGTCAGAATCGAGTTTCGCTACTTGTTCCTCCAGCTTGCTAGCAGCCCATTTTCGTGTCATCAGAAAAGTCACTCGCCATCGTTCTTCGCCTCGTCGAGTTTTCGGAAACAAGCGTTATCGCGACGCTCTTTACCGAAGACTTTGGCAAGATCAGCGCGCTTGCCAAGGGTGCTCGCCGACCGAAGGGACCGTTCGAGGCTGCTCTTGACCTGCTGGCAGTCTGTCGCATAGTGTTCATCCACAAAGCCTCCGACGCCCTCGACTTGCTGACTGAAGCTAAGCTCGAAAGGCGTTTCCGTGCGGCAACTCGCGACTTGTCTCATCTTTACGCGGGTTACTACGTGGCGGAGTTGTTGCAAGTTCTGACCGACGAAGGTGATCCACATCCTCGGCTGTTCCAAGCCGCTAACCAAACAATTCGAGAACTGGATGACTCGGCCGAGATCGCGCCGACGATCCTGCGATTCGAAATGACAGCGTTGCACGAGCTCGGGCATTTGCCTTCGCTTGACCAATGTGTTGGCTGTGGTGGCGAGGTGGCGAAGACAGGACGGATCGCATTTGGTCAGCTAGCAGGAGGCGTGTTGTGCGGAACGTGCCGGTCAGGTCATCGACAAGTAGTTAGCGTGAGTGCAGGTGTGATCAAAGCTCTGCAGATTTTTTCCGACCCATCAGACGCGTGGCGTCGTACCGAAGTAGACAAGCCGTTGCGAGGCGAACTGCGGGGCGTCTTAAATCGCTATCTGGCTAATTTGATGGGGCGAAAGCCGCGAATGCACCGATATCTGGGAGTGCTTGGCAAGTAGCGACAGACATGATGGCTGTCGAGCAAGGGCTTGAAGGAGAGCAACTTTGACAAGGATGTCACCAATGCGACCCGCCGTCGATCGTTGGGTAAATGTGCGGCGTGGCAACACCATGCTTAGAATCATCGCCGCCGGAGTCCTGCTGTTCTCGGGCTGCTCGCTCATGCGACCGCGCGATCCGGCCATGGCTTCTTACGAGCAAGCGCGACGGGACATCGCTGGCAGAGGCTCAGAGGTTCAACAAGCTCAGTATGCGGAAGCTACAGCCGAAGACAGCGGGCTGGAGCCCGGCGACTTCGCACTTGAAAACATCGGCCAGACCGTTCGCAAACTCACTGGCAACGGTCCCGACCTCGCAGTCGCCAAGCAACTGATGGCCGAGGCACAGCAACTGTACGCCAACGCAAACAATCTCCGCCAGCAAAACCCGAACGCCGATGTGCGTGCTCAGTTTTCCGTGGCAGGGAAGAAGTTTGCCGAAGCTGCCGAAAGGTGGCCCGACTCCGCATTGGAACAAGATGCTTTATACATGCAGGGCGAAAGCTATTTCTTCGCCGACCATTACTGGGACGCCGAACTTGCTTACGAGGCGTTGCTGGAAAAGTATCAACACTCGCGACACCTCGACGCCGTCCAACCAAGACGTTTCGCAATCGCTAACTACTGGTTGGGCTTGCACCGGGAAGACCCACAGGTCTTCTATGAGTTGAACGTCGTGAACGAAAGCCTGCCGACACGAGACGCTTTTGGGCATGCGATGCGTGTCTTCGATCGGATACGCCTGGATGACCCGACCGGCAAGTTGGCGGACGATGCCACGTTGGCGCTCGGGAACGCGTACTTCGCGTCCCGGAAGTTCATGAAGGCCGACGAGTACTACACCGACCTGCGCAAGACATTTCCAAGCAGCGAGCATCAGTTCGACGCTCACTTCTTGGGCTTGAAAGCCAAGTTGGAGAGCTACCAAGGCGCCGACTATTCGGCCAACGCCATCAACGAAGCTGAAAAGCTGATCAAACAGATTCGCAAGCAGTTCCCGCTCGAAGCTCAGGAAAAACAGGATGTGTTGAGTGTCGAGTTTTCGCGTGTCCGTTACCTGAAAGCAGAACGGGACTGGTTGATGGCTCAGCGATTCGACCGGCGGACGGAATATGGAGCCGCCAAACACTATTACATAGCGCTGGTCACGGAACATCCCGACACGCCTTTCGCACAACAAGCACAATTGCGCATGCGTGAGATCGGTAGGCGCCCGGATGTGCCACCGCAACGATTAAGCTGGCTTGTGAATGCGTTTCCTTCGAATGAAGAGATCAAGCCGCTCTTCGCTTCCGGAAACGGTCCAACGACCCGGAGGTAAGCGTGGTCAGCCATTGGCAACGACGAAGCCTGATGCTGCTGGCTTCCGGTTTCTGCTTGCTCGCTTGCGGATGTGCCGGATATCAGGTCGGCACACGCTCGCTCTACCGCCCGGACGTTCGTACCGTTTACGTACCGATGTTCGAATCTGACAGTTTGCGGCGCAATCTCGGTGAACGCTTGACTGAAGCAGTCGTTCGCGAGATCGAGCTGAAGACCCCATACAAGGTCGTCCATCGCCCCGATGCCGACAGCATCCTGTCGGCTCGAATCATCTCCGACACCAAACGCGTCGTCGCTGAGGAAGTCAACGACATCCCTCGCGATATCGAGACTGACTTGATCGTGCAAGTCGATTGGTCCGACCATCGCGGTCAATACTTGATGCAAGACGCGAACTTCAACTTCTCAACCATTTCATTCTCGGTGGCCCAGAACGCCAACTTCGTTCCCGAAGGCGGGCAGTCCGTAGCCACCGTTCATCAAGAAGCCATCCAACGACTCGCCGAGCAAATCGTTTCGCAGATGGAATCGGGCTGGTAGGTGAACGTGCTCGGTTGCTAAGCCAGCTCACCAACCCGGTCGTATCCTCTCGGCAGGTGCACTCATGGATGTCCCGGCCCCCTCGAAGTTTCCCGCCCATCGAACGATGCAGTTCATTAGTGCGCCAAGTTCGATCGATGCTGCGTGGGATCGATCGCAACACACGCTGGATGAGCTCTCGCGGCGAATGAACTCTGAGAGACTTCATCCAGCAATCACGACGGTCTACGTAGCGGGTTCGATAGGACGCATGGAGCAACTGAGCAACTCCGACGCGGACGTCGTGGTGATCGTTGCCGACGACGTCGATCCAGGTTCGCCGGTCGCAATCGCGGCACGGGACGCCGTCTGGCAGGAGCTAGTCGAAATTGGTCTGCCGCGTCCGAAAGCGACAGGCGTGTTCGCGAGAGTCGATACGGCGGCACGCTTGCGCGATCCGAGCACACGCGGCGTGATCGATGAGGATATGGGTGCCTTCGGTCGCCGGTTTCAGATGTTGCTGGATAGCCAACCGATCTACGCAACGAACACGTTCCTCGACTTACGGTCGGCAGTCATCGATCGCTACGTAAGCGATCGGGTTGCGACCAACTCCAGCGAACAATGGACTTACCTGCTGAACGACTTGATTCGTTACTGGCGCTCGTTGTGTGTCCGAACGCAGTGGATCGAATCACCCGGCGAGTGGCGTCTGATCAACACCAAGCTGCGACACAGCCGCTTGATGAACTACGCTGGACTGCTCCTCTTACTGGGCGAATGTAGTTATCAATCTGACACTGTCGGTTGGCTCAAGCAGCGAATGCGATGGACACCGCTGGAACGTGTTGCTGCCGCCTTCGCAACGTATGACGATCCGAGTATCGACCACATCACAACCGCCTACGATCGGTTCCTCGCCGCAATGGATAATGAAACGACGCGGGTTGCTCTAATCGATTCGTCGAACGAGAAGCTGGAGACCAGTGAGTACCTAATGCTCAAACAAAACTCCGACGCGATACTCCGGAATCTGCTTGGATTCGTGATGCGACGGACCGGCGATTGGTCTGAACGGTTCTTCGAGTGCCTGATCTTCTGACGGACAACGGAGACAGACCGTGTAGCTAAGCAAGCAGTTCCTGGACAGGATGATGTTCTTCGACGCCTGTCAATCGGAAGTTCAGCCCGTTGAAGCGAAACGTAAGCCGCTCGTGATCGATACCGAGACAATGCAGCATCGTGGCTTGGACGTCGTGCACGTGAACCGGTTTGTCAACGACGTGGAAGCCGAGTTCGTCCGTCGCTCCTAATGACGCACCTGGCCGGATGCCGCCGCCGGCGAACCACATCGTATAGGCTTGCGGGTGGTGATCGCGTCCTTTCGTCCGGCCCAGCGCGGCGCTCGCCTCGACCATCGGCGTTCGTCCAAATTCGCCACCCCAAACGACGAGCGTGTCGTCGAGCAGGCCGCGCTGTCGAAGATCCTGAAGCAATGCCGCACATGCCTGGTCTGTCTGTCCACACTGCCCGCGAACGCCGCCTTCGACATTGCTGTGGTGATCCCAACCGGAGTGATATACCTGAATGAAACGCACACCTCGCTCTGCCAGCCGACGAGCCAAGAGGCAATTGTTCGCGAAGGCATGTTTGCCGTCGCCCGGCGTCGCACCGTACAAGGCAAGTGTTTCTGCAGTCTCGGACGAGAAGTCCATCAACTCGGGTGCCCGCGACTGCATCCGATAAGCCATCTCGTAGGCGTTGATCCGCGTGGTAATCTCCGGATCGCCAACCACATCAAGCCGTTCCTCGTTCAACTTTCGGATCAGATCGAGCGAATCGCGTTGCGCGCGTTCGTCGTATCCTCTCGGATTCGAAACGTTAAGGATCGGATCGCCTTGACTGCGAAACGGGACACCTTGATGCGTCGATGGCAGGAAGCCGGAACCCCACATCGACGCTCCGCCGCTCAGGCTGCCTCCGCTTTTCAACACGACGAACGAAGGCAAGTCATCCGCGTCGCTACCGATTCCATAACTGAGCCACGACCCCATGCTAGGCCGCCCCGGGATCCCGCTGCCAGTGTTCAGAAAGAGTTGGGCCGGCGAATGGTTGAATTTGTCAGTATGCACGGAACGGACGATCGCAATCTCATCTACGACCTTCGCGAGTTGAGGCAGAATCTCGGACAATTCGGCGCCCGATTCGCCGTGCTTCGCAAACTTGAAACGCGGACCGAGGACCGCCGCGTCGGGCTGAATGAATGCGTAACGCTGGCCTTTCACGACCGAAGGCGGAATCGGCCTACCTTCGAGTTCTGTCAGCTTCGGTTTGTAGTCAAACAGCTCGAGTTGGCTCGGTGCGCCGGCCATGAACAAGTAGATGATACGTTTCGCTTTGGCAGCGAAGTGCGTTGGTTTGGGCGCTGTGGGGGTGTCCGACGCGGTCGCCGTTCGCGCTAGAAGCGACGCGAGCGCGATCTTGCCGACGCCAACACCGCAATCACGGAAGAAGTGGCGGCGTGTTTGAGTGTGAAACGGGATCTGCATGTTGCGAACTGTAGCCCTCACGCTCCGCGTGAGGAGATGCGGCGGTGCAATAGTGCTGCGTCGAAGTTCACAACTGTGCGTGAGAGAACGCTGAGCGCCGCACCGCTTACATCACACTGAGTGTGATGGCTACATCCCTCCTATTGCTTCGTAATAACTTCATCAAGGTTCATGACCGCGCGAGCCACCATCACCCACGACGCTGATTCGGGCGTTGCTGCGTCATTACCGCCGATCAATTCCGCATCGAGTTCGGCTGCGCCAAGTCGCTGTTGCTGAGCCCGTTGGAACGTGGCCAGTGCCTTCGATTCAGCTCCGGATGGAGGACGCGTGAGCAGCCGGCGAAAGATGAACGAAGCTCGCTCGTCGCGATTCACGTCCGCCGACAACTTCGCAATTGCCTGCGCCATCTCCAAATACATCTCGTCGTTGAGCAGCGTTAAAGCCTGCAGTGGCGTGTTGCTGCGATCGCGCCTCGGGACGCAGTTCTCACCGGTTGGCCCGTCGAACACGCTGTAAGCCGCGAACGGTGCGGTACGTTTACTAAAGGTGTAGAGCGAGCGACGATACCGATCCTCCCCGGGTGATACATCCCACTTGGTATTCCCATAGGCGAGCGCGGTGACACTCGCGGGTTGCGGCGGATAAACGCTGGGACCGCCAATCTTTGCGGACAGCAGCCCGCTCGCCTTCAGCATCGAATCTCGCACCAGTTCCGCATCGATCCGATAACGAGGGCCGCGCGCAAGCAAGCGATTCTCGGGATCACGCTGCAGCAATTCCGGAGTGATTCGCGAACTCTGCTGATAGGTCGCGCTCATCACAATCAGCCGATGCAGCTTCTTCATCGACCAGCCACGTGCGACAAACTCACAGGCGAGCCAATCTAACAGCACGGGATGCGTCGATGGGTCCGACTGTGTGCCAAAATCGCCACTCGTTCGCATCAAACCGCTACCGAAAAACGCTCGCCACGCGCGATTGACGGCCACCCGACCGATAAGCGGGTTCTTCTCGCTCACTAGCCATCTCGCGAAGGCCAGACGATCAGCAGGCTGATCGCCGTCGAGTTGTGGCAGGGTTTCGAGGACAGCCGGTGTGACCTCTTCACGAGGGCTGAGGAACTCGCCGCGATGATGGCGGAAGGTCTTGCGAGGGTTATCGGCGGGACGTTCGAGCATCACCATCGTCGTTGGCAACGCCGGAAGTGCTTTGCGCAGCTTGTCGATCTCCTTCCGTGCGTCTGCTAATTCGGGAACGGTTCGCAGAAACTGCTGCCTCAACGTCTGTCGCTGCACCTCGTCCCAGGTGTCAGGCGAAAGAGTCAGAAGCTGTTGTAAATCGACAGGTGTCTGGCTCGCTTTCGCGGCGTCGGAAGCGGTTGTCGCCGAGATGCGAAATAGACCGAGGCTGGCCGCGAAGTGACGTTCGAAGAGCATCTCAATTTCAAGTTCGCAAGGTGCGGGAAGCGGTTCAGCCAGATTTAACACGAGTCGATGCGATTCGCCTTCACGCGTAGCGGTTGACCAACCGGTCGATCCTTCGCCATCGAGTACGTTCGTCGCATTTGCGTTGCCACTGCCAATCGCGATCTTGCCGAACGTGTGGGAAGCGTCGGCGAACTTGATCGGGCTGTCGCCAATACGCCCCTTCAATTCGCTGAGGAAGAAGTTGCCCTTGCGTCCCTCGTAAAAGGCTCGCCCAGGTCCACGCGCCGGCAGCCGATCATCAGGCAGCGTCTCCAAGCGTATTGCCGTGATCGGCTCCTCGATCTTGAATCGCAATGTGAAGACATCGCGTTTCGTGATGTCACCAGTTGAGAAAATCGAACCGTCTGCCAGCGTTTCCAGCTTCGGTAGGTTGGTGGCCATGTGATGCGGCCGCAGAACAGACCAAGCTACGGTCGCTTTGCGTTCTTGCTCGATCCACTTGGAGAAGGCATGTTCGACAGCCGCCGCGCGCAGCTCCTCGACCGTCCCTTCACCTTTCAACGGAGGGAACTGGTTTGGCAACGCGGCTTCCAACGCAGCGATCTGTTCTTCGATCTTCCGCCGACCCTCCAAGATGGCTGGGTCCGGCACGACAAGATCGGGTTCGTCGGCGTTGTTCAACAAAGCCATCAGGCGGTAATAGTCAGTCTGCGAAATCGGATCATACTTGTGGGAATGGCATTGACCACAGCCGGTTGTCAGCCCCATCCAAACCGTGCCAGTGGTGGCAACTCGATCGACCATCGCATGGAAGCGGTATTCAAGCGGGTCGATGCCACCTTCTTCATTCAACATCGTGTTGCGATGAAAGCCTGTCGCAATTCGCTGATCGGTCGTCGCATCGGGCAGCATGTCGCCAGCCAACTGTTCGATTGTGAATCGGTCGAAGGGCATGTCATCGTTCAAAGCTCGAATGACCCAGTCACGATATGGCCAGATCGAACGAGGACGATCCTTTTCGTAGCCATTCGTGTCGGAGTACCGAGCCAGATCGAGCCACAACCGCGCCCAACGCTCGCCGTACTGCTGCGATTTCAGCAGCCGATCGACAAGCTTCTCGTAGGCCTGCGGATCTTTGTCGTTCACAAACGAATCGGCTTCTTCCGACGTAGGCGGCAGGCCGATCAGATCGAGATAGACGCGCCGACAAAGGGTGTAACGATCGGCCGCAGGCGACGGTTGCATTCCTTCGGCTTCGAGCCTTGCCAGCACAAAGTGATCGATCGCGTTCTTTGGCCAATCGGCGTCGGTGACCGTCGGGAGGTCAGGTTGCTGCGGTGGGATGAATGCCCAGTGTTGCTCGTACGTCGCTCCCGCGGCAATCCATTCGCGAAGCAATGTCTTCTCTTTGTCGCTCAGTTGATCCGAACCCTCCGGCGGCATCCGTTCATCAGCGTCGTCCGAGAGAATACGTCGAACTAACTCACTTTCGCCTGGCTTCCCGGGAACAAAGGCCTCCTTCGTGATTGCCGATTTGCGAACGTCGAGCCGCAACTCGGCTTCCCGTTGCTCCTCATCCGGGCCATGGCAAGCGAAGCACTTCGTAGCCAGAATCGGGCGTACATCGCGATTAAAGTTGACCGAGTCCGCGGCACGGGCTTGGCTGCAGGCGCCGGCCAGAATCACGAAGAGACAGAAGAGGCGTGGCATGAACGTGTACGGTGGTGTTGGCGAAGGAGGACGATAGAATCGTGGAAGGCATGCGCGCGGTGTTGCGCGGTCACGCCATTCTAACATACGAAAGGGTCAAGATGAGTATCGCTGATCACATCAAAACAGAACTAGATTTGCCGACTTTTGTTACGAAGAGCTATGTGCAGGATCTTACCGACGACGAACTGTTGATCCGTCCTCACGAGAAAGCGAATCACGTCGCCTGGCAGCTCGGGCATTTGATCGTTGCCGAGCACAATCTAAACAACATGGTCTGCCCCGACTCGATGCCTTCGTTGCCGGAAGGCTTTGCCGAGAAACATGGAAAGGAAACGGCGACAAGCGACGACAAAAGCGGCTTCTGCGCGAAAGACGAGTATCTACAAGCGATGGACGTGCAACGGGCCGGTACGCTAGCCCTGCTCAATGAACTGAGCGATGAAGAACTGCAGAAGCCTGCCCCCGAAGACATTCAAGAGTTTGGCGCGACGGTCGGAGCCGTCATTGCCGGCCAATCAGCTCACTGGATGATGCACGCTGGGCAGTGGGTGATCGTGCGGCGGCAACTTGGTAAAGAAGCGATGTTTTAGTCGGTATCAGAAGACTCGTAGGATGGACACCCTCGTCCGTCGAAATCCCGAGGCGAGCCGCGTCTCGACGGACGAGGGCGTCCGTCCTACGGCGCAGGGACACAGGTTTCTGACAAAATCTAGTCTTGCGCCACGACAGGAGAAACGTGAATGGGATTCATGCGACAACTCTTCGGTCCGAGCAAGGAAGACGTTTGGCAACAGCTTTGTGACGAGACCGGCGCGAGCCTCGTCGAGGGCAGCTTTTGGAAAGGCGGGAAGGTGCAGGCTCGGGTCGGCGAGTGGGCCATCACGTTAGATATCTACACGGTGCCGCACGGCGACAAAGGCAGCACGACTTACACGCGGATACGAGCACCGTACGTCAATAAGGACGGCTTCCGCTTCACGATCTATCGCAAAGGACTCTTCAGCGGTCTTGGCAAACTGCTCGGGATGCAGGACATCGAAGTCGGCCACCCTCAGTTCGACGAAGACTTCATCATCAAGGGTAACGACGAGAAGAAACTTCGCGCGCTATTCGGCAACGCAACGTTGCGGCAATTGCTCGACTTGCAGCCGCACGTGCATCTGACCGTGAGGGACGATGAAGGCTGGTTTGAGGTATTGTCAGAAGTCGTGTTCTGAGGAGTGAAAGAAAGGTGGCGTATCCTGCTGAGGGATAGTTTCTTCAGCCGCCCACACTGGGCCG
>PBSM01000262.1 GCA_002726245.1 Planctomycetaceae bacterium
CAGAGTTCTTCGCGTGCACTCGTCCTTCAGACTTCTGATCAGACGCTCGACTACGGCGATGCTCCCGTGCTTGCCGACAGCACCGTATCGAGGCGGTTGCACGCCTTGGCGTTTGACCCAACGCCGAAACGCGGCGTAGTCGAAGATGCTGTCTCTGTCACAGATGATGTACTTGGGTGGCGTGTTGGCACGACGGATCGTCCATCCCAGGAAGACGCACACGGCACGACAGTCTGGCCGGTTGGCAAAGACGCCGACGTTGATAATCCGGCGTGAGAAATGGTCGATGACGACAGCGACCCACCAACAAAACGGCCAGCTTTGCGGCAAAGCGAACGGCAGCCACGATGTCCAGAGCCCTGACCCGGTCGGTACGGTCGTGAGATCTACATGCCACACGTGGATCTCCTGCCCCTGACGATCATTCTCGGCTTTCAACCGGACACGTCCGTTCATGTTATCGATCGCCCAGCTGCGGGTGTACACCGTGGCGAACTGGGCCAGAGAAATCACGTGCAACATGGCCGAGCGAACATGCTGCGACCACGACTTGGGAAGGGGGATGCGGGGTGCTTTCTTGTCGGACATCGTGTTCTCGGAGATCTTTCATCGCGAATTCACTCAAAACACGATAACATCAATCAAGTCAACGTGTTTCGACACCTTCCATGCTCCCGCAAAAATCGCTGGACCAACACACCAACCCCCGAACCGACACCGGTCCACAATTAGCAAACTCAATCTGGACAGACCACTAGTGCTTCGTCAAAACTAAAACTTGGGGTTGCAGTTTCGTGGCGTAAGCTTCCAGCTTGCGATTCACCGGGCGAAACATACGGCAAGCACGATGCTTACCCCACTTTTTAGACTTGACGAAGCACTAGAGCAAGCTTCTCAGACACTGAACGGCTTGACCAACTTCGAGAACAGGGTTGCTAGCGTTTTCGCGTTCGATCGTGAAATAACCGCGATACTCGTGTTCTTCCAAGAACGCCATGAGCTCTGGGAAATCGACCGCACCGCGGCCGAGTGGCGTCTCCAAGCCGCGGCCTTGGGCAAGATCGCGAACGGCGTCCTTGGCATGTACATGCAGGACATCTCTCGCCAGCAACTTCGTAGTCTCGCTGGCTGAGAACCCGTTAACGATGACGTTACCGGGATCCAGGTTGATCCCGATCGAGCCAATTGGAAGAGCGTCGAGTAGCCGCTGCATGTCCGCCGCGTCTTCGGCTCCGGTTTCCGCAGCGAGAAACGCGCCGATCCGTTGGGCATGCTGGCCGAGATCGGTCAAGACTTGAACCAACAAGTCCCACTCGGCACCGGACGACTCGGGCGGAATCCGACCGACTTGATTGATCACGACGTTGGCTCCCAAGTCGTAAGCCAATCGCATCGCATCCTTCGTGGCTTCGACTCGCCGGTCGAGATCTTCGGCCACGTTGTAACCGCGGCGAGTCTGAAATCCAATCGCGCAAACCCGCAAATTCCGATCTTCCAGCGTTTTCCGAAGCTGGCGAAGCCCTGTTTGTGACAGTTCACGCGGTTTTAGCTGATTTCGAGCATCAATTTCGACCCCTTGGGCTCCCAATTCCGCTGCAGTATGCAAGGCTTTCTTGAACGGTTGCCGCAGGCTCGCGAGCTGGATGCCAACCTTTAACTCTAACACTAGCTTAACCTTCCTATAGTTTGCTTGCTTCCCGTACGGACATGATCCACTGCTTGCTACCGCTGCTCATTCTATCCGCTGACGCCACGGCGCGTACGGATAGTCGCTTTCCGCAGGCGGTCGAAGTACGCCACTGGGCCTTCGAAGAAAGTGACGATAAGAACTACGACCGCTGGCCCGACGACTGGACTCGCCGCAAGGGGCGCGGTTGTCCGCTCTATCTGAAGGTCGCGATCGCTGACGATCCCACCCCTCTGGAATCAGGAAAGTAGGCACTCCGACTGGAACTCGACGGCAGTGCTGCGTTGATTTACAGCCGGAGATCGAAGTCAGTCCGCTCTTCAGCTATGTGCTCAGCGGATACATCAAGACAGAGCAGTTGACGCACGACGTCGCGTTCGCGTCGATTCTGTTCTATGACAAGAATCACAAGTTAGTGGAAACGCATGAGTCAAAGCACTACCGAGAAGCAACGCGGTGGACTCGGTTTCGAATCGGGCCACTCACACCGGCGAGCGACGACGTTCGTTCAACAACGATTGCGTTACACCTCAAGCCCGCCGAAGCCGACGGCGAGGCAGATCTGTCGGGCGCGGCAATGTTCGACGACTTGTCGCTCGGACAACTGCCACGCGTTTCATTAGAGACGAACAGCCCGCACAATGTTTACTCGAACTTGTATGAACCGGAGGTCATGTGTCGCGTTTCTGGCATCTCTGATCCGAATCCACTCGTTCAGTTCCAGTTGCTCGATGTAGACGGCAAGCTTCTGCTCGAAGAGGAAGTGCCGATGAAGTCGGGTGCATCGCGCCCTCAAGCGGGAGGAGTGTTCTCCGGATCGGCCAACTGGAAGCCGATCATTCCGGACTACGGATTCTATCGTGTTCGCGTGTCGATCTCGGGACACACCAACGAACCCATCTCGACAACGATTGCTCTCCTGCAGTGGCTGCCTCGCGAAAAGTCCGGCGAGTTCGGCTGGACGCTTCCCAGCGGGGACAATCCCTTACCGCTGAAGACACTGCTGAGCTTTCTGAGTGAAGTCGGCATTCATTGGGTGAAGTTCCCGGTTTGGTACGGAGACGATGACCACGGACGAGCTGACCAATTGGCTTGGTTCGCCGAGCGGTTGAGTTCTGACGACATCAAGATGATTGGCATGCTCGACACACCGCCCGCGGAGGTTCGCCAGTTGTTTGGCAACAAGGAGGAGCTACCGGTCGCCAGCATCTTCGTCGAACCCGAACTGTGGCAACCCGCTGTCGATCCTGTCATGACGCGTTTGTCGTTGAAGGTGCGTTGGTGGCAACTCGGAGCCGATAACGATACAAGTTTCGTCAACTTTCCGAATCTTGAAGAGACACTGGGAGAGATCCGCCAAGGCTTCAACCGCTTCGGTCAACAGATCAACTTGGGAATTCCGTGGCGATCGATCGACGAGACGCCGACCGCCCAATCACCTCCCTGGTCCTTCCTGTCGTACGTAGCCAAACCCGCGCTAACCGCCAACGAGATGTCCGCCTATTTGCCGAGTCCAAACGCATCGCGAGCCAAACGCTGGCTGGTTCTTGAGCCGCTCGCCAAGTCAGAGTACTCGTTGGAAACGCGAGCCCGCGATCTTGTGGCTCGAATGCTGGCCGCCAAGATGGAGCGGGTCGATGGAATGTTCGTGCCTGATCCGTTTGATCCGGAACATGGTTTGATGAATCAAGATGGCACCCCTGGCAAGATGCTGCTGCCATGGCGTACGACAGCAATGATGCTGGCCGGTGCAAAGTCGCTGGGTAGTATCACGATGCCCAACGGCAGCTCGAATCAGATCTTCACCAAAGGCGATCAAACGGTCATGGTCTTGTGGAACGACGAGCCGACGAACGAAGTGATCTACTTAGGCTCCGACGTTTGGATTGTCGATGTCTGGGGGCGCAAGAAGCGGCCTCGCGAAGTCCCCGCGGAAGACTTCGTCCGGCAGGAGATCAAAGTCGGGCGGATGCCTGTCTTCGTGACAGGAGTGGATCCCGCGATCGCCCGCTGGAGAATGGCGTTCCACTTCGAACAGGATCGCATTGCCAGCGTCTTCGGACAAGAACAAGCGATCTACTACCGGTATACGAACGCGTTCGATCAAGGTGTCGGTGGGATGATCGAACTGCACACGCCTGACGTTTGGCAAGCCGCGTCGCAAAGCACGCACTTCAAGCTCTCGGCCAATGAAGTCCTGCGACGGCGCATGGACCTTACGCTCGAGCCCAACGCGAACGCGGGCCCGCAGGATATTCGCATCGACTTCCAATTGACCGCCGTACGGACCTACAAGTTCAGTATCTATCGAACTTTGCACGTTGGCTTGGGCGATATCCTCGTCGAGCTGACCACGCGGCTCGACGAACATGGCAATCTGGTTGTTGAGCAGCGGCTAATCAACAATACCGATCGCTTCGTCAGTTTCAACTGCATGTTATCGACACAGAAACGCCGCCGCGAACGCCGGCAGGTATTCAACCGAGGACGCGGCGCCACCACGATCGTCTTTGCGTTCCCCAACGGTGAAGAGCTCCTCGGCGATACGCTTTGGCTGCGAGTGGAGGAGATCGACGGATCGCGAATCCTCAACCATCAAGTGATCGCCAGTCCGTAGTTGGTCGCTCTTCTGTAGGTCCGCGTCGCCGACGCTGACCAAGTCGCGTTTAACTCGCGAGCGTGCTCCGCGTTCGGTAACACATGGCGCTGCAACGCCCCCAATCGCACAGATCCCTCTCGGCGAGAGGGACCTACGATCGACAGTCTCCGCTTGCCAAACGGTCGCAGTCCACTACGATGATCCGTGACGCGAATCGTCTTCGACAAGCAAGATCGGAGCCTATCGATGGACATCCAGACCACTGAGCAGCTTATCGGAAAGAAGTGCAAACCGTGCGAAGAAGGTGTCCAGCCGTGCACATTGCCCGAAGCCGATGACCAGTTGGCGAAACTGAACGGATGGTATCTGACGCACGACGGGCATCACCCCGACTTGCACATCGAGGGCTATCGCAATGTCTCGATCGAGCTGTGGACGCACGCCATCGGTGGCTTGAGCGAGAACGATTTCATGCTCGCCGCGAAGATCGACCAGGTCACCATCGAACTGAAGTCGTAGCCACTGTAATGCGATGCCACTGACGAACCAGTCCATCGAGCGCGCCTACACGCTCGCCAAAGAACGATACGCGGCAGTCGGTGTCGATACGAATGCGGCGATCCAACGTCTCGCCTCACTACCGATTTCCGTACATTGTTGGCAAGGTGACGATGTCGGTGGTTTTGAGAATAGCGACCAAGAGATCGGCGGCGGCTTGGCGGTAACCGGCAGCTACCCCGGCAAAGCCCGTACGCCCGACGAGCTGCGAGCTGATCTGGAGAAGGCGTTTTCGTTGATCCCGGGCCAGCATCGTTTGAACCTGCACGCTAGTTACGCCGACTACGAAGGACCGCGCGTCGAGCGCGACGAACTCGCCCCTGAACACTTTCAAACATGGATCGACTGGGCGAAGGAGCAGTCATTGGGGCTTGACTTCAACCCGACTTACTTCGCACACGATAAAGCTGCGGATGGTTTCACGCTCTCGCATGAAGTGGGTGCAATTCAACAGTTCTGGATAGATCACGGAGTCGCTTGCCGTAAGATTGGCGCGGCGATGGGCGAGGCGGTCGGTTCGCCTTGCATCACGAACATCTGGATTCCGGACGGAATGAAAGATACCCCGATCGATCGGCGCGGACCGCGCGAGCGGCTTGCCGCGGCACTCGATGAGATCTTCGCCGAGCCGCTCGATCCGAGCTTCAATCTCGATGCCGTCGAGTGCAAGTTGTTCGGCCTCGGTTCCGAGAGCTATGTCGTGGGATCGCATGAGTTCTACCTCGGCTACGCGATCTCGCGGAAGAAGCTGCTCTGCCTCGATGCCGGCCACTTTCATCCAACCGAAGTCATCTCCGACAAGATCTCTTCGGTCTTGCAATACATCGACCGCTTGCTGCTGCATGTCAGCCGCGGCGTGCGTTGGGACAGCGATCATGTCATTACGCTGAACGACGAATTGCAAGCCATCGCGCACGAATTGGTTCGCGGCGATTATCTCGATCGCGTTCACCTCGGGCTCGACTTCTTCGATGCGAGCATCAACCGCGTTGCTGCCTGGGTGATCGGGACACGTTGCATGATCAAGGCATTACTTCTAGCGATGGTCGAACCGACGGAATGCTTGCGTGAGTACGAAGCGACGGGCGACTTCACTTCGCGGCTGGCAATGCTCGAAGAGGCGAAGACGTCCCCGTCTGGAGCGGTGTGGGATTACTATTGCCTCCAATCGCAAGTCCCCGTTGGCGAAGCGTGGCTGCAAGTCGTGCGACAGTATGAGAAGGACGTGCTGTCGCGTCGGTAGCCAAGCACTCGTTCGAGTTCCACCAGAGACCAAGACCTATGCTCGAACTCGCCATCTACATTCTCATCTTCATCGCCCTCTCCGGCCTGATGGCGATGGTCGATGCGGCCGTGTTGAGCGTCACGCGGGCCGAAGTCGAAGAGATGGTACAGCGGAAGAAGCCGGGAGCAATCGCTTTGCGGGCAATCGTGGAACGACTCCCGCGAGCCGTTGTGATCATCGTGCTGTTGACGAACACGATCAATATCCTGGGCCCTATTCTGGCTGGAAAGAAGGCCGTCGAAATCTACGGCAGCACCGTGATCGGCATCGTAACCGCGATTCTGACTTTTGGCACGATCATTTTCTCGGAGATTATTCCCAAGTCGATCGGTGCGTTCTATGCTCCGATCATCAGTCGAGTGGCGGCTCCGATCATCCTCGCGTTGATCTATGCGCTGTATCCGGTGGTCGTTGCGTTGGCGTGGATCTCTCGTCTGTTTCAATCCGGCGAACGCCCCATCGGCACGGAGATACAGATTCGCTCGCTGGTGACGCTTGGTCGTCGAGCCGGTTACATCGAGAACGACGAAGGGCAACTGATCCACCGCGCGTTCATCTTGAACGACAAGACCGCGGCGGATGTGATGACGCCGCTGAAAGACATTGTCAGCGTCGAGGTTTCCGCGACGGTTCGTCAGGCCGCCGAGCGCGTCTTCCGAAATGTCTATTCCCGCTATCCGGTCTTCGGGAAATCGCTTCACGACGTCGAAGGAATCGTCATGAGTCGGGATATCCTGGAAGCCCTCATCGACGGACGCGACAACGAACAGGTCGCGACCATCATCCGCCCTGCCCTGACGGCTGAAGCCGACATGCGCAGCGACGCTCTGCTGATGCTCTTCCGCGATCGCCACATCCACCTCGCGATCGTTCAGGACAAAGGCAAGACCATCGGTCTCGTCACGCTCGAAGATATCCTTGAAGAATTAGTCGGCGAGATTGAAGACGAGACGGATGCGGAAGTGCAATCGGACGCAGACTGATGTCAGGTGTCGGCTGATTTTGTAAAAGCATCCTGTTCGTCTACAATGGACGCCTTGCCGTTCGGCGACGCCCAGTCGCAGGCAGTACGTTTTCTTCAAGCGGTTAGGGAAGGGCATGCGACTAGACTGGTTCCTTCCGTTCCCGCGGAAAAAGAAGAAGAAGAAGGAAGCACTGCCTTCGACGGCTTGGGCCGTGCGAGTTGCTCAGCGTTGGCTTCCGACAAGTTGGTTCGCGGATCGTGTGACGGGGAAGCCGGGATTGATCCGGCGAGTGCTCAAGCGAGTCGGACCATCGGTTCTTTCTTCGCCCGTGCGTCGTGTCGTGCAAACTGTTTGCTTAGCTCTCTTCCTAGTCTTGTTCTTCTATGTATGCTGGCCCTACAGCGCCAAGCCTGCCGACGAGGGAAGACGCTCCGCCGGCTGGTCGTTTGTCGAAGCCGGTGAAGATGGGAACTTCACATGGCAGCACACAGAGGCACCGAGTTGGGTCGTCGAACAAAGTCGGACATTACATGTCGTCGATGCTGACGCGGTAGATGACAAAACGGGCTACGTTGGCGCGTTCACGTTGGCGTCAACAACTAGAGCCGATGTCGTTCTTCGCCCGAAAGGAGACCTCTCTCCGGAACAATTCGCCCGCTTTCTGATCAGCCCAGGGCCATGGTCGCTGCTGGAGAAAGAGCCCGAACGTTGGCCGTCGCACTACGCAGACGACTTTGCTCACAAGGAGCTTGTGTCGGCTGAGTTGTTTCTCGTGATCGATCCGCTGGTTAGTCTTTCGACAGCGATCGCATCGCGAAGTTGGGTTTGGTCGCTCAATGCATGGCGATCATTCTGGCGGTCTGCGTGCTGATCCCGAGAGGCTTTTGTGGTTACCTGTGTCCTCTCGGCACTTTGATCGACCTGTTTGATTGGTCGGTTGCGGCAAGAGTGAAACGCTTTCGCGTTGCCGCCGATGGTTGGTGGGTTCACATCAAGTACTACTTGCTGCTCGGCACGCTGGTCTGCGCTCTCTTCGGTGTGCTCGTTTCCGGGTACGTCTCGGCAATACCGGTCGTCACGCGAGCACTGCTGTTCATCGGCGAACCGTTACAGAGTGGTTCAATGCGAGGATGGCACCTCGTTCCTTCTCTGCACGCCGGCCACGCAATCTCAATTCTCTTGTTCCTTGCCGTGTTGGGCCTCGGCTTCTTGCAACTGCGTTTCTAGTGCAAGTACGTGTGCCCGAGCGGCGCGTTTTTTCGCTGGGCAACTTGTTTCGCGTGAGTAAACGAAAAGTCGAATCGACTTGTATCAACTGCAACAAGTGCGTCGAGATTTGTCCGTTCGATGCGATTAAGCCCGACTTCACAACGCGTGTAACCGATTGCACACTCTGCCAAACGTGTGGCGGCGTCTGCCCCACGCACGCGACCAAGTTCGTCGATCGCTGGAATTCCGTCGAGCTAAAGGCCGAAGACGATCCTCCAACTGGTGACACTGCAATCGGTCGGCGAGGCTTCTTGTCGTTGGCGGCGGGAACGGCGGCAGCGGTTGCCGGCGGGGGGGGTGCTGCCGGCGCGACAGGCACATTCGGAGCGAACCTCGACGATCAAGATGCCTTTCGCCCGGTGAGGCCTCCCGGCAGCGTTCCCGAACAAGAGTTCTTGCAGATGTGCATTCGCTGCGGTGAATGTTTCAAAGCCTGCCCGAACAACGTGTTGCAAGTCGAGGGCTTTCAGCAAGGTTTAGAAGGCTTGTGGGCACCGTTAGTCAACGCCGACTGGGCCGGTTGCGAATCGAGTTGCAACGCCTGCGGACAGATCTGCCCAACGGGAGCCATTCGCCAGTTGTCGCTCGAAGAGAAGAAGGTTGCTCGGATGGGCCTGGCGATCGTGAACGAAACGACCTGCCTGCCGCTTGCCAACCGCGAAGCCTGTCAGCTTTGCGTCGATGAATGCAACGCCGCCGGATACGAAGCGATCGAGTTCACGAACGTACACACCGAAGTCGATGACGCAGGCAATCCCATCGCCGACAGCGGCTATCTCGCGCCAGTTGTTATGGCCGACAAATGCGTTGGCTGCGGGCTCTGTCAAACACGTTGTTATGCCATCAACGTCAAAGAAAAACACTTGCTCTCGGAATCCGCCATCATCATCGAAGCCGGACCTGGCAAAGAAGATCGCCTGATGTCTGGATCTTACATCGCGATTCGGAAACAGGAATCCAGACGGCGCGACGCACGACAGTCCGACGCAACCGGTAGCGAATTCTTTGTGCCGGAAGAGGTCACCGTCGATCCCCACGCAGCTCCCGATGCCGGTCAGGATTCTCCCAATCCGTTTGGCCTACAGTAGCCCTCACGCTCCGCGTGAGGATAGCGGCGCGTCGAGTTACGTCTGCATCAGGACACACTCTGAAGTGTGTTCAGTCTTATCCCTTGCCGCTTTCATCACGCGGAGCGTGATGGCTACTTTGCTATGACTACCGACTCGACTCGAACCGCACAGAACTTGAACGCGGGGATCTTCCCGTACGGATCAAGCGAGTCGGTAGTTAGCACGTTGGCGGCGGCTTCTCGGAAGTGAAAGGGGATGAAAACACAGCCGGCTTCGATGGAGTCGTCCGAGCGGACTTTCAATTGAATTGTTCCGCGACGACTGCTGACGGCGATGTGTTCGTCGTGCTCAAGGCCAAGAGCCGCCAGGTCGGACGGATTCATCGCGGCGAATGCTTCCGGCTCCAGCAAACTAAGCGCGTGACTTCGACGAGTCATGCTGCCCGTGTGCCAATGCTCCAGCACGCGACCGGTGTTTAACACCAGCGGATACGCTTCGTCCGGCAACTCATCCGCGGGAGTATAAGGACACGGGACGAAACGCCCGCGACCCGACTTGGTTGGGAAACCGTCGCCAAACAGAATCTGTACGCCATCTCCCGTTTCTGGATCTGGGCACGGCCACAGCTTGCCGGTGGATCCGAGGTTGTCATGCGTAAGGCCAGCGTAGTTCTTGGTCAACGAGGCGAATTCTTCAAAGACTTCGGCAGGTGATTCGTAGCTCATCTCTATTCCGACGCGACTTGCGATCTCGCAAATGATCTCCCAGTCCTGGCGCGCCTCGCCCGGCGATTCGAGCACCGGCCGTCCGACTTGAACGCGACGGTCGGTGTTGGTATACGTGCCGGTCTTCTCGAAGTAACTGCTCGCCGGCAGAATCACATCGGCAAACTCAGCCGTCTCCGTCAGAAAGATGTCCTGTACGACGAGGAAGTCGAGCGACGACAAAGCTTGGCGGATCTTGTTGCTGTTCGGATCGGAAATGAACGGGTTCTCGCCGAGGATGTACATGCCGCGAATCTCTTTCGCGAGCGCGCCCTTCATGATCTCGACGACGGTCAAACCAGGATTTGGATCAAGCTCCACGCCCCAAGCTGCTTCATACTTTTGTCGTGTCGCTTCATCAGCGACGGCTTGATAGTCTGGATAGACCATCGGGATCAGACCTGAATCGCTTGCACCTTGCACATTGTTTTGCCCCCGCAAGGGATGCAAGCCGGACCCGGGCTTGCCGACGTTGCCGGTAAGCAAACACAACGAGATCAGGCACCGAGCATTGTTCGTCCCGTGGGTGTGCTGAGAGATCCCCATCCCCCAAAAGACAATCATGCTGCCACCGCCGCCGGACGGCGTCGCTTCGCCAATTGTTCGCGCGATGGCTCGGATCTCGTCCGCCGCAACTCCGCAGATCGAAGCCGCTTGTTCCGGCGAGTAGTCCGCCAGCAGCATGCTGTTGAGCTTCTCAAAGTCTTCCGTGTGACTGTCGATGTACACTTCGTCGATCAAGCTTTCCGAAATCAACACATGCATGACGCCGTTGTAAAACGCTACGTCAGATCCGGGTTTAATCTGCGCGAAGTGAGTCGCAAAGTCGGCCAAATCATGCCGCCGCACATCGACCATGATCAGCTTCGTGCCATTTCTGGCTGCCTCTTTCATGAAAGTTGCCGCAACCGGATGATTCGATGTCGCATTGCTGCCCGTGATGAGCGCGACGGAGGAGCGTGCCACATCGGCAAAGACGTTCGTGACTGCTCCCGAACCGATCGTCTCCATCAGTGCCGCGACGGACGACGCATGACACAAACGCGTGCAATGATCGACGTTGTTCGTGCCAAAGCCCGCGCGAACCAGCTTCTGAAACAGATAAGCTTCCTCATTCGAGCACTTGGCGGAACCGAAACCTGCCAGTGCCGAGCCGCCACTCTCTTCTTTGACCCTCCGCAGCTTCTCGCCAACAAGTTTGAGAGCTTCCTCCCATGTCGCCTCACGGAACGCCGGCATGACTTCGCCGTAATCGACGATTGCGCCAGCTCGACGGCTGACCGATTCCTTCACTTCGCTCGAAAGAGGTCCCTTCGGATACGCCTCCACACGGCGGATTAGCGGTTTCGTCAGCCGCTGAGGATGCATCGGATAGTCCCAGCCGTAGCGCCCTTTTACGCACAGTCGCGAGTAGTTGACCGGGCTCTCGCGACCTTCCGCCATCACGATTGTATTGTCTTTCGAGTAGAACGTGATCGCGCATCCAACGCCGCAATACGGGCAGACGCTATCGACTGCTTGCAGTTCGTCGGTCGGCAGAATGGTCAGCGTGATCGCTTTCTGCGTGAGAGCACCCGTCGGACACGAAGCCACACACTCGCCGCACGACACGCACGTGCTCTCGCCCATCGGATTGTTCAGGTCGAATCCGATCTGCGCTGTAAAGCCCTTGCCGCTTCGCCCAATCACATCATTCGATTGAATCTCGTCGCACGCCCGAATGCAGCGATCGCAAAGGATGCACGCTTGATGATCGACTGCGATGACAGGGGAACTCAGATCCCGTGAGCGGGGCTCCGCATCTTCGTTTAACCGCAAGCCGGAGGCGTGCGCTTCCTCGCCTTCGTCCGACGCGCACGCCTCCGGCTTGCGGTTAAACGACTCATTCAGCAGCCCAAACTTGCGCCCAAGCTCCTCCAGCTCGCAATCACCAGTTGTCTTCTCGCGTTCGCACGGTGTGGCGTGCTCGCTCAGGAGTAGTTCCGTCAGCATGCGCCGATGCTGTTCAACCGTCTCCGAGTTTGTCTCGACATCCATGCAGTCTGCGCACTCGCGCACACACGATGCCGCCAGCACGCGCTCGCCGACATCGACAACACACATCCGGCAGACACCGACCGGGTCCATCCGCTCCGAGTGACAAAGCACCGGAATTTCGATGCCGGCCTGCTTCGCGGCTTCCCAGATCGATGTTCCTTCGGGGACCGTGACTTCTTGTCCATCGATCGTCACGGTGATTTGAACTGCTTGCGAGATCATCTACTCACTCTTCGTCTTCGTTCAAAAAAGCAATCGTGGGAGTTTGCCGCACGGATTAAGGAAAGAGCACGAATTCGGAGGCTGTTTCGAATTATTCGTGCTCTTTCCTTAATTCGTGCGGGATGTCTTCTCGGTCGATCAATCCTTCGGAACTGCGTCGGGGATGTTCGACAATAGTGAAAGGAACGGATTCAACGCGACCTGACCAAGACCGCAGATCGAGGTTTGCTCCAGCGTCGCGCCCAACTCCGGAAGAATATCCAGTTGCGAAGTACTATCGCCGTTCTGCACGCCTTCCAGAATTGTGACAGCCTTTTCGCTGCCAAATCGACACGGCACGCACTTCCCACACGATTCGTTGCGAAAGAACCAAACGATGTTGGTTGCCAGGTCGAACAGGTTGTGTCGCTGACCGATGACGATGACTGCTCCGGTGCCGAGCATGCTCCCTGCCGCTTTCATCGCGTCGAAGTCGAGCGGTGTGTCAGCTTTGTCTGCTGGCAGGAAGTTCGAGCTCGCTCCGCCCGGCAGGAACGCTTGAAGCGATTCGCCGTCCGACACGCCGCTGGCCATTTCGATCAGTTCGTTAACAGTTGTCCCAATCGGAATCTCGTAGACGCCGGGGTTCTTCACGTCGCCAGAGACCGAAACGAATTTCAGACCGGTGAAGTCGTCTTTGCCCTGCTCGCGCCACCAATCAACTCCGTGATGAACAATTGATGTGGCGAAGGCGAACGTCTCAACATTGTTGATCAGCGTCGGCTTGCCCCACAGCCCGTGTTGCCCGGGGTAAGGCGGCTTGTTCCGTGGCTCGCCACGTTTGTCTTGCAGTGCTTCCAGTAAAGCCGTCTCTTCACCGAGGATATAGCCGCCCGGCGAAACAAAGATCTCGATATCGAAGTTGCGGCCTGAGCCCGCTGCGTCCTCGCCCAGAACTCCGCGCTGGCGTGCGTCGTCGATGGCGGCTCGCAGAACGTGACGTTCTCTCTCGTATTCGTGCCGCACATAAACGATGCCAGTCTCGGCTCCGATCGTCAAACCGGCCAGCAGCATGCCTTCGATGACAAGATGCGGCAACTCTTCGAGGACAACTCGATCCTTGAACGTCGCCGGTTCGCTTTCGTCCGCGTTGCAGATCACGTACTTCGTGCCAGCTTGCTCGTTGCGTACCAACTCCCATTTGCGACCCGTCGGAAAGCCGGCTCCGCCCATGCCGCGCAGGCCCGAATCGCTGAGACGGGAAATGATCTGGTCAGGCTCGGAACCCATCGATCGTACCGTTGCGTACCGCTCGTCCGCCGACTTGTACGGATCGCACTTCCAGCGCCGAGGCTCTTTCGTAGGCGAGTTATCTGGCAGCGTTTGTGTTCCATCAATCCAAGCAAGCAGTTGCTCAAGCGAACTGGCTGCGACAGGCACTTCGTTGATGGATGCGGCTGGCGCAGCATCACATCTTCCCAAGCAGGAAACTACGTGCATCTCGACATCGTCTCGATCAGCGAGTCTCTCCTTGAGTGCCGCGGTCTGGCTAGGACAACCGGCCATCGCGCAAGTTACGTCGCGGCAAACGTGAACGACCGCCTTCGGTGGCGGCGTGCGACGGAAGGCGGGATAGAAGCTGACGAGTTCCTCAAGCCGGTACAACGGCACTCGCCGATCCCTCGAAAGTTGGCGGAGGGCCTCGTTGCTGAGGAACCCGCACTCCACCTGCAACCTCATTAGTTCCCGAAGTAGCTCCAACTGAATCTCCCTGTGCCGAATCAATGCGTACCTGATCCAAGGCAGCATCCGAGCACGAAGCGTGCCGTTTCGCTAACAGCTTACCCGACTTCGGGGTACGACAGCCACAGGGCTTTTCAGGCGCGCGTCAGCGCACAGAGCTACTGCGCGGTCACAGCTTCGGCAGGCGGAGCGACTGGTACCGGCACGAGCGATTTGACGAGCTTACCAGCGGGCAGTTCGTAAATCTGAACTTCACCCTTCTTGCTGCCGATTGCCAGCCGTGTGCCGTCCGCGTTGAGAGCAACACTGTAGATCGGAGCTGGTACGTTGCCGATCAGAGCGATGCGTTGCCGATCCGCCATCTTGTAGATTCGCACGTCGCCGTAAGCTCCCGCAATCGCGACTAGCTTTCGATCGCCGCTAGTGGCAAGATCGAGAATCTCGCCCGGTTGCGTCTCGAAGTTCTTGGCATATTGAGCTCGCGTGCTGATCGGTCGCGCTCCGTTGCCAGCCCCCGATACTTCAACACCTTTGAGCGCGATCGTTAGCTCGTAACTGATCGGAATACTCGCCTTACCCGCGCCGATTGCGAACTGACCGTCTGCTGCCACGCTGCTGATCAGCTCCGTTGAGCCGTCTACTGAACGCAGCAGTTCGCCAGTCTCGACCGAACAGACTTTTATCGCTTTGTCTCGCCCACCAGTTACCAGCATCTTGCCATCGACCGTGTAGGCGACATCCATCACCCAATCGCTGTGCAAGTCGAAGCTGCGCACCTCGGCTTTCGGATCAACAGGTATGACGTGAGCCGCACCGTCGGCTCCCCCGGCGGCAATCGCTTTGTTGTCCGGAGCAAAGCTTGCGCGGAACAAGGTATCATGACCGACGCGTCGCGACGAAACGACCGCACCGTCGGCCAGATTGAAGAACCGCACCTCGCCGTAGTTGGCAGGTGAGCCGCCTATGGTTGCCAGCAGCTTGCCGTCGGAACTAAACTCGACATGCGAAAGCAGATCGCTCTCGGTCGGCAACCGTTTGGGAGATTGTTCACCTGCGAGATCAATCAGCACGGCCTCGCTGCGACAGGCGGCGGCCAGTAGCCTTCCATCGGGGCTGAACGCGACGCTGGTGACTGCGGGAGCGAACCGATACGTGTCAGGAATGTGAACTGCGCGCTCGACATCGCCGGGAGTCGAGTCGTCTTTCGCACCAGCGAAGATCCACTGACGAAGGATCTGAATCTTTGCGGCGGAGAGCGGCGGTTGCTTTTGGGGCATCTCCGGTTCGTCGCCGATAATCGCCTCAAGCAACAAGCTCTGGTCCGGTTTCCCTGCTTCAAACAGCGTGCCGCCGTCACCGCCTTTGAGCATGTCGGCAACCGTATCAACATTCAGTCCACCTTTCGTATCCCCGCCCGAGTGGCAACCCCAGCAATGCCGCTTCAGAATCGGCCACACGTCACCGCGGTAGCTGATCTTCTCGGCAGCTTCTTTGTCCAAAGCAAACGGTTCGTCATCCGCGTGGATCACCGCGGCCGTCGTTACGATCACAAACACGAGCAAAAAGCGAAACATATCTACCTCGGATTAACTTCACGGTCATCGGCAAAGACAAGTAGCCCACACGAATTAAAGAAAGAGCACGAATGATTCGCCCACATTCGTGCTCTTTCGTTAATTCGTGCGGTCCATTCTCTTCTCCTGCGACTCTCAATGCACCAACATAAAGTCCTTACTATTCAACAACGCCCACATCAAATCTTGCGCGGCCTCAGCACGTTTGTCGCCGTAGGATGTGATGAACGATTTGCCAAGTTCAATCTCTTCGCCTCGCGGCGGCCGAGCCAGCGACCACAAGTAAAGTCCTCTTACGAGCTTGCCGTCGTCCGCTTCCTTCAGCAACTGCGCAACGCGACCGCTGCCGTTGGTCACGCGGCTGAGGATCGACTTGCCGTTGATGAAGTGCAACGCTTGCAGCATGTTCGAGCCGTCGTCGCGCTCGCATTCGCAAGCCTCCGCCCGCTGCGGCTTGCCGAACAACGAAAGGAACTCACTCTGGACATTGGCGTCGGGCAATTGCTTTGCGGTGAAGCCTGCAGGTGCGCCAGGAAACGCCTCCGAGACACCGGTCGCTTGGACGAGAGAATCGAGCAGCGACTCCGCCGGCAACCGACGAGGAATCGCTCGCGAGAAGTTCATGTCGTCGTGGCCATTCGTTTCGTTCGCGATGCTGCTGCGTTGATAAGTCTCCGACGTGACGATCGTCCGCATCAGATGACGCACGTCGAACTTGTGCTCAACGAAGTCCCTCGTCAGTGCGTCGAGCAACTCAGGATTGATCGGCGGATTGGTCGTCCGCAGATCATCGACCGGATCGATGATGCCGCGATGGAAGAAGTAACTCCAGATCCGATTCGTCATGCTACGGCCAAAGAACGGATTCTCAGAGGACGTCAGCCACTCGGCATAGACCTGCCGGCGATCGACTCCATCAGCAATCTCCGGCTCGCCGCCGCCGAGATAGCGTGGAGGTTGAAGTTGTCCGCTGCGAGGATTGCGTGAGTGAGCGGTCGAGACGTTGACCAGAATCGACTTCGCATTAGCAACGCCGGCCAGCCGCGGATCGTTCTTGGTCGCAACTTGGTTGAAAAAACTGTGCAGGCCGTAGTAATCGCCTTGCGTCCAGTTCTCGAACGGATGCGGATGGCATTTGGCACACAACATCCGCACGCCGCAGAACACTTGCGTTGCGCGTTGCAAGGTATCGTCGGTATCGACGCTGACCGCGAAGTAGGCGGCGGTCGGATCATCGACAACACTGCCTCGCCCGGTGAGCATCGTCCGCACGAACTCGTCAAGCGGCATGTTCGACGCGACTGCGCCGCGAATCCACTCGCGGAACGCAAACACCGCGGGAGCGCTTAACCGATTGCGGCTGACCTGCAACAGATCGCCCCACTTCAGCGACCATTGATCGACGAACTCGGCCCGATTGAACAATGCATCAATCGTCTTCGGGCGTTTCTCGGGATCTTCGTCCTTGATGAACACAAGCACTTCATCCGGTGTCGGCTGAATGCCGATCAAATCAAAGTAAACTCGCCGCAGGAACGTCGCGTCGTCGGCCAATTCGGATGGTTTGATTTTGAGATCGTTCAATTTCTTGATCACAAACTCATCGACCAGGCTCTTCTTGGCGAGCGGCGTCGGTTGGAAGTCAGGATTGGCCTGCAACACGATGAAGTTCGCTGTCGCGAAGATCCGTTCGAAGCGGGCCACAACAGCGGTCTCGCCCAGGTCGGTCGTTGTCACGAGCCCTTCGTCGGAAACTTGAGCAACCCGTTGCGTGTTGACGTTGAAGATGCCGAGCTGCGTCACATCGCGAGTGCTCCCGTCGGAGTAATGAGCAAGCAATTGCATCTGCTGCTGCATCGCTGGCGCGGTCACGATATTCTCGGGATAGATCTGAACCGACTCCAGTTGGACCGGATTATCGACATCCGAAGTCGCACCTTCCTCAACCCATTTCAGTAGATACTCATGCAGCAGACCGCCGTGATCAAACCGCACGCCGCCTTGATGCGGCAGATCTCCGAGCGCCTTTGAAATCAGCAAGCTGGCTGCCGGGTTGTGCTTGTTGATCCGCCGGCCGAAGAACTCGTCCGTCAACGAAGTGAAATCGAGGCCGGGATCGGAGCCGCGCAGCGACAGTTTGAAACCGTTCTTGCCCAGCGAGTATCCGTGACACGAACCCTGATTGCAGCCGGCTTTCGAGAGCACAGGCATCACATCGTCTCGGAAGCTGTGAGGCCGCGGCGCGTCGGGCAACGCAACTTCCACTTTGACCTTCGTTGACTTGCCTGCCGCCGACACAGTGATCTCGGCCGAGCCGTTACCTGTCGGTTGTAGCCAACCGAGCAAACTCGGCTCAGCGATTTCCTTGTTGCTGCTCTCAAAGGTCGCTTGCGAAGTCAGATCGACAAGCTGACCATCCGCGGTCCGCGCCGTAACGATGATCGAGCGCGGATGACGACGGTGATCAAGCTTGATCTCAGCCGGATGGACTTGAAGATCGCCGACGATCTCGGGTTGATCGGCGAAGGCCGTCGTGACCGTTGTCAACAGAAACAAGACGATCAGGGAGTAACAGGGCGTGTTCATCAATTTGTTCCTAATTCGATGACTATGTCTTTACTGTTGAGTTTGTTTGTGTTCAAAAGTGTTTATTGGCGGTACGACGCTGGACTACCGTTCGCCCCGAAGGGGCCTCAACATATCAAACCAGGGCAGAGCGAAACGGCGGCAGCCGCGGAACGCCGCCCTGGGGAACGTGGCCAACGCGCACGAAGCCCTGAAAGGGCCCCACCTAGTCCCAAACATACCGTTCATCATATTCGATCCCATGCCGCTTGAGTAACGCACGCAATTCATCCTGAAACGACATCTTGCGATGATGTTCTTCTTGATTCTCGATATACCGCCTCACTTCAGGAACGTTGGATTGGCTGACGGAGAACCCCGCGTATCCGCTTTGCCAATAGAACTCGCTGTTCTTTGATCCTTCCGCCTTCATCCACTTGGAACTGCCCTTCTTGACCTCCTCGACGATCCTCTTCAAAGCGTGGTTCTTTGAGAGCGAGAACAGGGCGTGGACGTGATCTTCCATGCTGCCGATGACGAGCGCCGGGCTTTCCCACTCTCGAAAGATCCCCGCCTGGTACGCATAAAAGTCGCCGTTGACATCTTTGGGAATCCAAGATTGGCGGTGCTTCGTGCTGTACACGAGATGAATCAAGTTTTTCACGAGCGATTGAGACATCTGAGGCGGTTGGTTGTTTCGCCCTTTCAGGGCTTGATTGCGATCGTCACTTAACCCAGGGCGGCGCTACGCGGCTGTCGCCGCTTCGCTCTGCCCCGGGCTGATATGTTGTAGACCCTTCGGGCCACGGTTGGCTGCTCTGTTGCAGGCTACGAGGTACAGCGCAATTGTCCCGCTCCACTCAAGTGGAGTTGGGTTAGTCTGATTGCTATGTTTCAACTACTTGTTCTCGTCTGGATCCGCGGGCAACAAGCTAATAACAATCGGGATCTCAGTCCGAACAACGATGTTCGTCGCTTTCGGATTGGGTGGCCCGGTGGCGACGAGTTTGATGGAATCGATATCGCCGGGCTTGTAGCTGGCCGGGAACTTCAGTTCGAGTCCGAATTCGTTCTGGTCTGGTTTGATGACAACCTTCGGAGCCGACACTTCCTTCGGCTGGCCGGTCGTTGTCACAGTGACATCGCCGCCGAATCCGCCTAGCCGCTCAATCATTCCGGCAACCTTGATCGTTGCGCCGGCTTTTGCATCCAGCTTGGCAACAAACGCGGGGTCACCGGGCAGTTTCAAGGCGAGTGGATTCCGGGGCGTAAAGCGGCGAACAGGCGTGAAGACCTCGGCAAGAACAGTCTTGTTGTCGATGCTGCGGAGTTCCGCCTTCAGCACCAGGTCTTGAGGCGTTGCCGTCAGGTTCGGCGGCACGATGACGTTGAAATCGACGTCGTTGTTGATGTTCGCTTCCGCATCGCGCAAAGCCTTTTCGGATTCCGTTCGTTTCTTCTCAGCCTCCGTCGCAGCAGCCGCAGCAGCATCGGCTTCCGCTTTGGCCTTGACCGTTGTATCGGCGAGGACTTTCTTCACCGCCGCCACTTCACTGTCAGCAGTCGTCAGTTCTGTCTTTGCAACCGCTAACGCCTTTTCAGCGGCAGTCATCTCGGCCATTGCTTCTTTCAGTTTCGCTTCCGCAACCTTGAAGCGAGCCTCAGCATCGGTGGTCACCTTTTTCGCGACGGCTTGCTTGTCGCCAGCCGTCTTCACAGTTGCTGTGGCTTGCGCGACAGCCTTCGCGCCCGCTTCACGTGTTGTCTTTTCTTTCGCCTTGGCGTCGGCGAGCACTTTGTCGGCGGCCGTCAATGCATCGAGCGCGGCCTTGGCTTTCGCATCGACTGCGACATCAACCACCGCTTTCTCGGCGCGAACAGCTTGATTCGGATCGGGTTTGTCGTTGACCACGGGAGCCGGCTCGCTGCTGACAAATGACAGCTTGACAGGGCCGATCGCTCCTTGGGGACGAGTTAACTTGATCGGAGCTTTCAATGTGTTGCCGAGGAAGAGTTGCGTGCCGGAAGTCGGCGCTGCCCAGTCGATTGTGAAAGTGGACGCGTTGGGCGAAGCGAGTGCGAGTGCGATTTCTTCGCGCATCCAGGGCTGATGCACGCCAAGCGGATGTGGTTCAAAAACTGCGGTCGTTGTGATCGGAGGATTGACCCCGACACTAGTTCCTCGGATTGCAGTCACGATGCCGGTGGGCGAGCCAGTCGCCGCACTCAGCGTCACGAGCGTGCCCTTAGCGCCCGCCGCGATGCCCGTGCCGCTGGCCGATGCATTCGACGGAAGGTTGCTGAACGACAGTCGGATCGGTCCGTCATAGCCATCTCGCTCGGCGATCACTCGCAGCACCGTCGTCGCACCTTGGGGAACGTTGTGTGTGTCGTTGACGACTTTCAGGCGAAAGCCGGGTTTCTTGGAGGCATTGTCGAGTCGTGTGATGACGAGCCGATAGATACTCCGTTGATCACCGCGATCAACCTGGTCGCGGATGAAGACGTCAACGGACGTTACTTCCGCCGGCACCGTGTAGTCAATGCGCGGGTCAGTCGTGTTGCCAACATCGTCGTTGTTGGCATTGCCTTTCGCCGTCTTCAGTTCCAGGAACGGATCGATCGGCGAGCCGAGCCGATCGGCAAAGACTTCGAAGCGGAGTTTGCTGCCTGGAACAACGGTCACTTTGTAGGCATCTTGTTGTCCGGGAGCGTCCAAGCGACCGCTAACGGCAACCGGAATACTCGGCAATGCTTGCGGTTCGGCGCCACCAGGTTGTTCGATCAACTCGGGCAGGTCACTGACGAGTACACGCGGCCGCATGCCACTGATTGATGCGATTGCCGGCAGCGGCGCAGCCAAAGGACGATCCAGAAGTTTGCCTTCAAGCTCGACTTGTTGATCGGCAGGGATGTTGCCAACGAGTTGCAGCTTGGTCTTTTTGCCTTGTTGAATCGCGGGCGGGAAGGTCTGGTCGGCGAATTGGAAGTTGCCAACCTTCAGCCGGTAATGGCCAGGACCTGGGCCAGCGTACTGCGCGTCGTGCAGTTCGATCGTGTAATCGCCGTCGCTTGGCAGCGTCGCCGCCAACCGCACGTCGCCCGCCAACCACGGGACGGGCATCGCGAGAGCGATCTGCTTTCGCTGGGCGTCGTAGAGATGCAAAGTCGGCCGCAGTTTCCCGCCGAGCCGTTGGGCTTCGACTTCGATCAGCAGTTCTTGTCCGGCCTTGCCGGCGAAGCTGGTGCGCGCGATCGTCGAACCGGTTAACGTTCCGTGCAAAGCGATTGGCAACGCCCCGATTTGTTCTGCGAAAGGTGCTTCAGGCAAACTGTCAGCAGCCACGATGACGCTCTTCGAAATCCCCTTTTCGTTGGCGACGCGCAGGTTGTAGAGGCCGGGTGTTACGTTTTTAGCGAGTGTGACTTCGAGCTTGAGGTTGGTTGCGGTTGAGCCCTCGACCGCTGTTTGCTTTTCGATGGGAATGCCGACGACCACCTTTGGCGCAGGAAGCAGATCAGTGCCTTGGATCGTCACCGTCGTCGTGCCGCCGATTTGCAGGCCGCGAAGCGACAGGTTGGTGATGTTAGGTGCCGCGCTGGCCAGCGGAGTTAACAACAACGCCGCGACCGCGAAACACGCCAGTCGGAAAATGGGATGAAGCATGGTTGGCCTCAAAGTAGCCGTCACGCTCCGCGTGATGAAAGCGGAACGAAGGATGGCTTTCCAATAGTTCGGAATTGATACGAAGGTTGGGGTCTTGCGTTGCACCGCTTTCATCACGCGGAGCATGATGGCTACATTAAAACAACTCAGCAATCGGTTCCGCGTCGATCAATCGAATCGGGCGGCTGCCGGGGCCGGGCATCATGGTGGTTTCGAGGTCGATGCCCATGCCTTGATAGATCGAAGCGACGACTTCGGGTGGGGTGACCGGCCGCTTGTGTGGACCGATGCCATGCTTGTCGGTTGAGCCGATGATCTGACCGCCGCGGATGTTGCCGCCGCAAAGGAGATTCGTCCAGGCCGGAGGATAATGGTCGCGACCGCCGCGGGCGTTCAACTTCGGCGTGCGGCCGAACTCACTCAGCACAGCAACGACGGTTTCTTCAAGCATGCCGCGGTCTTCGAGGTCTTCGATCAAACCAGTGAACGCTTGGTCGAGCTGCGGACAAAGCAATCGCTTGTAATCGAGATAGGTGTTGTCGAGCGAAGTGCCGTTGGCGTGCATGTCCCAACAGCAGATGTTGAAGACCGTGTCGAAGTGGTTCACGGTGACGTAACGTGCTCCGCGTTCGAGCAGCCGCCGCGCCATCAAACAACTCTGACCGAGCGTGTTGCGGCCGTAGCGGTCGCGGAGCTTGTCGGGTTCTTTGTCCAACTCGAACGACGCCTTCGCTTCGGGCGAGGTCAACAAGTTGAAAGCACGTGAGTAAGCCGAGTCACGTTGAAGCGTCGAACTGGTCTCGGCACGACGTTGCAATTGATCGATCTGCTTGAGTAGATTCTGGCGAGCATTGATGCGTAATTCGGTTTGACCTTCTTGCGGCACGAGATCGGCGACCTTGAAGTCGCTCCGCGCCGGATCGGCGCCGAGGAAGAACGGTTCGTAGCCGCTGCCAAGATAACGAGCTTCCTGGCCGTTGATCGAAGGCCCGCCGGTGTTGCCGATCTTGCCGGGCAAAATGACCGACGACGGCAAGTTGCCTTTGGGACCGAAGACGCGGGCGATGACCGAGCCGACGTGCGGTTGTTGATTCGGGCCGACGGCGTCGCGGCCGGTCATCATCCACCGCGAGCCGTTCGAGTGCGCCGTGCCTGTCTTGTGGTGCAGGCTGCGGATCATGGCGACTTGGTCCATCTTTCGTGCGAGCAGTGGGAAATGTTCGCAGATGTGCTCGCCGGGGATCGCGGTCTGGATCGGTTTGAACTTACCGCGGATGTCGTCCGGTGCATCGGGCTTCATGTCGAAGGTATCGACGTGGCCTGGCGAGCCGACGAGAAACAGCGTGATGCAGTTCTTGACCTTGGCTTTGTTGTAATCGACCGCGCCGGCGGCTTGCATGCTCATCAACTGCGGCAGCGTCAATGCACCGATCCCGGCGGCTCCGGCTTGGAGAAAGCTGCGGCGGTTGATGCCACTGCAAAGCGGAACCTGTTCGTTGCCGATGTGTAGCATGGTGGATCCTAATATAGCCGTCACACTACGTGTGACGTTAGCGGAATCGGTAATAAAGTTACTTTGCGACACGAGCCCAACGGGCGGATGAACGTCGGTCGTCGCGCCGCTCTCATCACGCGGAGCGTGATGGCTACAATAACTCCTCAATTGGTTCGGCCTCAACAAATCGAGTCGGGCGGCTGCCGGGGCCGGGCATCAGGGTGGTTTGGAGGTCGATGCCCATCGCCGTGTAGATCGAAGCTAGGATCTGAGGCGGCAGGATAGGACGGGCGTGCGGAGCGGCTCCGATCTTGTCGGTCGAGCCAATCGCCTGGCCGCCTTTGATTCCTCCACCACAGAAGAAGTTTGTCCAAGCCGACGGATAATGATCACGTCCGCCTCGGTTGTTCAGCTTTGGCGTGCGGCCAAACTCGCTGAGCACGGCGATCACCGTATCCTCGAGCATGCCACGCTGATCCAGATCCTCCAACAACGCCGTGAAGCCCCAATCGAACTGCGGGCAGAGGTGGCGTTCGTAATCGGCGTACGTGTTGTCAAGGCTGCCGCCGTTGGCGTGCATGTCCCAGCACGAGACGTTGAAGACGGTATCGAAGTGATTCACCGTCACGAACCGAGTGCCGTTTTCGATCAAACGCCTCGCCATCAGACAGCTTTGGCCAAACGTGTTGCGACCGTAGCGGTCGCGAACCTTGTCGGGTTCGCCGGCAAGGTCGAACGTCTTCTTCGTTTCGGGTGAAGTCAGCAAGTTGAACGCGCGGGCGTAGGCCGTGTCGAAGTCGCGAGTCGTTTTCGTCTCGGCACGCCGCTGCAACTTGTCGATCTGTGTGAGCAGGTCCTTTCGCGCGTTGATGCGGAATTCGGTTTGGCCTTCGGCCGGCGCGAGGTTGGCGACTTTGAAGTCGCTGCTGGCCGGGTCGCCGCCGAGGAAGAACGGCTCGTGAGCGCTGCCAAGATAGGCGGCCTTTTGGCCATGCGGAGTGGAGGTGCCGGTGTTGCCGATCTTGTCTGGCAAGATAATCGATGCTGGCAGACTGCTTTTGGAGCCGAAGACGCGCGAGATGGCGGAGCCGATATAGGGCTGCGCGTTGTTGGCGTTGAAGTCGTGGCCGGTCATCATCCATCGCTGGCCGTTTTCGTGAGACGCACCAGTCTTGTGATGCAGGCTGCGCACGAGCGCGACCTTGTCCATCATCCGCGCCATCAACGGAAAATGTTCACAGATCTGAAGACCGGAGACGTTAGTATCGATCGGTTTGAACTTGCCACGAATGTCGTCCGGCGCGTCGGGCTTCATATCCCAAGTGTCAAGGTGTCCGGGCGAGCCGACAAGGAACAACGTGATGCAGTTCTTGATCTTGACTTTGCTGTAATCGACCGAGCCGGCAGCTTCGAGCTGCATGAGCGTTGGCAGCGTCAAACCCGCGAGTCCAGCGGCACCTGCTTGGAGAAAGCTGCGGCGATTGATGCCGCTACAAAGGGGAACGCGTTCATTGCCGATGTGAAGCATAATGTAGCCGCCACACTCCGTGTGACGTTAGCGGGATCAAGGGTGAGGTGGTTCGTAGGACAAACTCGGCACTAGAGACAACGTCGCTCGTCGTGCCGCCTTTCATCACGCGGAGCGTGATGGCTACTATATCGTGTACGACACCGGATCCGAGATGTCGATGAACTTACTGTCGATAAACTCGCCATCTTTTTTCTTGTAGTTGACGTACTTCCAGATCTGCAGCACGACTTCGTACTTGCCGGGCGTCTGGTCGGCGTGTGTGTAACTCATATCGGCGCGAGCGGGCGGCGTGGCGATGACTTTGCCATCTCGCTTGATCTGCCACTGCAATCGCAGCCCCCAATCATGCGTCACATCACCGCGAATTAACTTCCGACCTTCAAGTCGAATCTCGGCCTTCGGAGTTCCTTCAAACTTCTGGTCCATAGCTTGCTCACTTTGCTCAAAGAGTCAGTGATCGTTGAAAACGCAAACTCGCTGGCGGGGTTACGCTGGCGGGGTGTGTTTAGGTAGGTACTCGCGGAGCGCCACCATTCTAAACGAATTTGGTTGTCTTCACCAAGCGATTTAGCGGCTGGGTAGTGTCCTAATTTGAACAAATCAGGACACCACCAACGGCGTGATGTAGTCTTGTTGACGTAGAAGATTCACCGTTCGAAAAGTGAGAACACGTTTCGGTGTTGAAGACTTCTGTCGAGGGAGATTCCGCACGAATTAATGAAAGAGCACGAATCGGGTCGCTCATTCGTGCTCTTTCATTAATTCGTGCG
>PBSM01000263.1 GCA_002726245.1 Planctomycetaceae bacterium
CCTGTCAGCTTGGCATAATTTGGCAGAATACCCTTGTTTTGAAGGGCTTGGCGCAAATCTCATGCCAAAACGCAGGGAGTCAAATGGGAAATGCGGGCTGAGATAGGTTGGCAAATCGTCGGGTGGAACGACTCTTACCGGATACTCAAACTCCTGGCGATGTTGCACTTCAAACAGACGAGCTCTTCTGCCGGATCTCGTTGATTCGACTTCGAACCCTATTACGATTCGATCTTCTCCTTCGACCTGGACGAGACTTCCCCTTAGCAAACCGTTCGTACGGACTTCGAGCTGTTCCGCTTGATGCGACAGGATCTCTTGTGGGTAATGACCTGCTCGGTAGCTGCATTGATATCGTCAGGCCAAAGGTCGCGGAGAATTGTTGACATGCAAGTAACCCTTTATCTGGCGGAGACAAGCCCAAAGACCAACGGGAAATGGTCGGAGCCCGTTTCTCTGTTTGGCCGCCCATGGTTGTCGGTTAATTCAGTGTCTCCAATATGCGTCACAATTTCAATATCGTCCTTGAACCACGGTAACGCATCAGGGCGAATCAACACTTGATCTATGATATTCCACTCGAAGGACAAATGGCAGACCTACGGTAATGAAATGTTCCAGCAGGACCGTCTGTTCGGTCCCCGAAGAAGCCCCACATCGGATTGTAGAAGAACGGGTATTCGCGGCCTTGGACAGTTCGAAACCGCTCATTCGCCGTTGCCTTGGTCATCATCGCATGCAGCCCAGCGGCTTTGACAACGCCTTCATCGAATGGGTTCATGTTGAGGTCTCCACACAGAACGGTTCGGCTGTGCTTACGCCTCCATTCTTCTTTTCTGATTTGCTCGGACAGCACGTGGGCTTCGGTCGATTGATCTGAAGAATCCCAGTTTGCCTTGCTGACTAAGTGGACTGCTGTGAAGAGAAACTCTGTCTTCGAGAATCTTAAGACTCGTATCGTCAAACGGCCACTTGCGTCTCCGTACACTTCGCGCAAATCCAGTCCCGGACTACGACTAAAGAGTTGCAGTTTGGCGTGACAGTCTGAGGTTCGCTGAACGAATCGGCTACCTCAGATCGCAATGTGGCAAGAGTCACGTCACTTGACGTTCCTGATTCAGCAAGCACGACGATATCGACTTGACGCTCTCGCACGAAGCGACACACCAGATCCCTTCGATCCTGCCTATTCAGATTCCAGAAAGCGCAAGTAAGTCGCTCGTCGCTTGAATCTACTGCCACCGCGAAGCTCCTCCCGAAACGAATCGTAACACGACCGCACCGGCGGCTCTACTATGCCATTTCTTTAGGCCGCCAAACACCTTGAAGCTGGCCTTTCGGTTCGCCGGGCAGTTCGGCCCAGGATTCGATATCGAAGTCGATCCGAACGAGCGCAGCGGTCGGAAGTGATTCGTACGTATCGGTTAGCGTGGCGACGAGTTGTTCAAGGCCGGGGTTGTGGCCGATGACCAGGATTCGCTCGCAATCAGGGGATTGCTGGCGAAGTTCGTCGATGTAAGAGTCGGGTGGGGCCAAGTAGAAATGGTCAAGCAACTCGAGCGGGCAAGTGAATCCGGCGGCCTCGACGACTCGTTTGGCGGTCGAGCGAGCGCGCTTGGCGGTCGAGCTGAGGACGATATCAGGATGCAGGGCCAGTTCTGCGATTAGACGGCCCATGCGCGGAGCATCACGCTTGCCCCGATTGTTTAACGGGCGATCGTGATCCGCCATGCCAGCGTCTGCCCAGCTTGATTTCGCATGTCGCAGGGTGAGGAGAGTTTTCATAGTCGCTGTCAGTAGGTCCGCGAGCCGAGCGACACGGAGAGGCCAGGAAACGCTGCGATTCAAATCCCGCTCGGCTCGCGGAACCTACTTCAAAGCACGGTGTGGTTCGAACATCGTCGGATGCGATTGTTTCGCAGCTTTCACGGCTTCGCAAGCTTCGCGGTACAAAACCTCTTGGCTCGAGACCCCCTCCCCTTCATACTGAGCAGCCTGGTAACCGCCGTCTGGAAGCAACTTGCGAGCTCGACGAGTGTCTCGAAAGTACGTGTCGAGGATCATAATCAGGCGTCGTTGGCACGCTATGTCTTCGACTGGCGTTAAAAGCTCGACTCGGCGATCGAGACTCCGCGGCATCCAGTCCGCGCTCGAAATGAACACTCGCTCGTCACCGCCATGATAGAAGTAAAAGATGCGCGCGTGTTCCAGGAAGCGGTCGATAATGCTGACCGCTTCGATGTTCTCGCTCAATCCCGACACACCCGGCCGCAAACAGCAGATCCCGCGAATGTTCAGCTTCACCGTGACACCTGCCTGCGATGCCGCATACAAAGCGTTGATGATCTTCGGATCGACGAGCGAGTTTACTTTGGCAACAATATGGGCCTTCTGGCCTTGTTGCTTGCGTTTTGTTTCCGCCTCGATCATCTCCAACAAACGATCGCGCAGCCCGGTGGGGGCTGCCGCAAGCTTGCGGTACCGCTTGGGCTGTGAATAGCCCGTGATCGCGTTGAAGAAGGTCGTCGCGTCCGCGCCCAACTCATCGTCGCAAGTCATCAAGCAGATGTCGCTGTAGATGCGGGCCGTTGCTTCGTTATAGTTCCCGGTCCCGATGTGCAGGTAGCGGCGAACGCCATGCGGTTCGCGTCGCACGATCAAGCACATCTTGGCGTGTGTCTTGAGCCCCTTCACACCGTAGATCACTTGAACGTCCGCTTGCTCCAGATGTCTCGCCCATTCGATATTGCGAGCTTCGTCAAATCGCGCCTTCAACTCGACAATCACGGTCACGTACTTGCCTAGCTGGGCCGCCCTTGCGAGCGCACGAACGATCGGACTGTTGCGGCTGGTGCGATAGAGTGTTTGCTTGATGGCCAACACGTCAGGATCGCCAGCGGCCTCTTCGATCAATCGCACTACGGGATCGAAGCTGTCGTAGGGATGGCACAGCAAGACGTCCCGCTGCGAGATCACATCGAACATACTCATTGAAGGATTGATCTCGGGCGGCGGTTGTGGCGGCCAAGGTTCCCGCTTCAGTGCATCGAAGCCGTTCAGGTCCGTCAGCTTCATGAAATCCGATAGCGCGAGTGGGCCCGGCAGCCTGTGAACGTCTTCATCGACCACTTCCAACGTCTCTTGTAGGAAGGCAAGCGTCTCATCGCTTGCTTCTTCAGCGATCTGCAGCCGTACGCAGTCGCTACGCTTCCGTGCATCGAGCAGATCTCGCATATCTGCTAACAAATCGGAAGCCGTATCGTCACGCACTGCGATGTCTGCATTCCGTGTAATCCTGAACGGAACGCATTCCTCGACGACTTCACCGGGGAAAAAACGATCTGCAAACATATCGACAGCATCTTCAAGCAGCGTATACGCATAGCCGCCGTCTGCATACAGCGTGACGAAGCGCCGCGCCGAGACGCCGAACGGGATCACGGCGAAACGCGGCTCGCTCTCGCCATCAACTGGAGCGAGGCGCGTGCAGACGTTGAGCGTGTGATTAACCAGACGCGGGAAGTCGTCGGCGGAAGTCGTCGCAATTGGCGACAGGATGGGATAGATGTCGCTGAGGAAGACTTGCGCCGCGGCTTTGGATTGCCGCTCGCTCATGTCGTCCGGACGCAATCGCTGGATACCATGCTCGGCCAGTGCCGGCTCGATGTCGTCCATGAAGCAAGCGTATTGATCCGCGGTCATGCGGCTGGCTCGTTCGTGAATCGCAACCAGTTGCTCAGCCGGAGTCATACCGGTCGGGTCAGTTTTCGTAGCGCCCTGCTCAGCCAAAATCTGCAGCCCACCGACGCGAACCATGAAGAACTCGTCGAGGTTCGAATCGGTAATCGCCAGGAACTTCAGCCGCTCCAGTAGTGGTGTATTCGTATCGCAAGCCTCGTCCAACACACGCTGATTGAACTCAAGCCAACTCAGCTCGCGATTGACGAATCTCTTTGTTTGTCGGTCGTCCATACACTCTTACCCTGTCGGTCCTCTCTGCGGGCGTAATTGCACTTGCAGCCCAAACACATCCTCGAATAGCGAGCCGGTCTGCCGTAACGCGAGCTGCTCCAACGACAAGTCAGGCACATCCGGCGCGGAAACAACAAGCCGCCCATCTTCGATCTTGCACTGGATTTTCTGAATCCGCTGGCTGCGCGAATCGTCTAACGCGACCGCCAGACGCAGAATCGCTGCGAGCTTCGAAACCGCAACACGCTCATCACGGCCCAACGTCGTATAGCCTTCGTGACCTGACTGCGGCGTCGCCCGGCGGTAGTATCGCGCGACCAGAGCCGTCAGCAGAACTTCCTTGCGGGCCAAGCCGAACAACTCGCTGTTGCGGATCAAATACATCGAGTGTTTATGGTGGCTGGGATAGCCGATATAGAGGCCGATCTCGTGTAACAAGGCCGCGATGTACAGGATGACCGCGTAACGCTGATCGAGTTGGTGCTCGGGTTGCAACTGAGCGAAGAGCATCTTTGCAAGTTCGGCCACGTGCCGCGCGTGCGGCTCGTCGATATCGAACTTCTTGCCGAGATCGATCGCCGAACGAATGATCTGGTTGCTGAACTCTTCGGTCCACACCGCCTGGACAGCCATCTCTTTCAACAGCCCGTCTCGAAGGTTCGTATTCGTGACGAGCACGTTTGTCAGGTTGAACGTGCGGGCGAGTTGGAGATAAGTCAGTAGTGCCGGCCGCAACGTGTCGGCATCGGGATAGCTGAGTGGATACTTGCGAACGAGTTCGTCTTCACTTAGTTCCATGACTTCATTCGTAAACAACTCCAATGCCTCAACTGGCACACGCGCCAAGAATCTTGGATCCCAGTCGGGCAGGAGCTGAAACGTGGCTAAGCGGATATCGCCGCCCAACGCAATCATCTCAACAGCATTCTCCGTCGAGACCTTCTCACGAATCTCATCGACGGTGCGCTGGATCTGGCTTTCCATGAACTCACGGACCTTGCCCGTCGGCGCGTTAAAGGCCTCGAGTGTTTCCCTGATCCGCAGCGATCCCAGCCGATAAGAATGTGAATACAGGACGTTGCTGTTGCGAACGACCAACACTTCGGTACTGCCTCCGCCGATCTCGATCACGATCGTCTTGGCAGCGGCGAGCGCGGGCTCGGACTGCAGGTATGGCAGGATGCCCATGTAGGTGATGCGGTTCTCTTCCGCCTCGTCGATTGGTTCGACTTGCAAGCCGGTTGCGATATAAATGCGATCGATAAACGCCAGGCGGTTGCCAGCTTCGCGCACCGCGCTTGTGGCGACTACGCGGATCTGTTCGGCATGCAAGACTCGATATTCCGTCAGCACCTGCCGATAGCTTCGCAGCACACGCACGCACTCCTCGATCGTGCCCTTGCTGATGCGGCCAGCCGTGAACGCGTCTTCGCCGAGAGGCACCGCCTGCGTGAGCGTATCCAAGATGCGCACGCCGCCCTGACCATCGATCTCGGCGATCGCCATGCGAATCGAAGTCGTGCCGATATCGATCACCGCCACTGGCTTCGGAGCCACTGCGAGCGATCTTGGTACATCCTGAGACTGCGACATTTCAACAACTGTACCAAGCCAATGTGGAGTTCTTGTGATTGCGGAAGGTCGGAGTATTGGAGTGGTGGAGTATTGGAGTGATGGAAGCCTTCATTTCTAGGTTCGTTTGCCGAGTTCCACCATTCCACTCCTCCATCATTCCGGTAACTCCCTTCCGCGCAGCGCCTGCCAACGGGCTATTGCTCTCCGAAGGTCTTCTCTGCCCACGCCGCGGCGCCGAGCACCGCGGCATCGTCGCCAAGTTTCGCCGCGACGATCTTGAACGTGTCAACGAAGGAGGGCATCACCGACTCGCGTGCTGCTTCGGTCACGGCATTGACGTAAAGCTTCGGCATCGCCTCGACCATGCCACCGCCCAGCACGATCGTGTCCGGACAAATCAGATGGACGCATGTCGCGACCGCTTTACCTAGGTAGCCCGCGGCGCGGCGAATGATCCGCTCGACGATTTCGTCTCCCTCCTCGACCGCCTTCGCTAAGACGGCGCTGCGGATGTTGCTGAGGTTTGTTCCTGCTTCAGCAAGAATCGTCGGGGCCTCACCTCGATAGGCTGCCTTCGCTACTTCGGCCGAGATCGCCAACCGACTTGCCTCTACTTCCAAGCAGCCCCGCAATCCGCAGCCACATAGGTTGCCATCGACACTGACTGGGATGTGACCAATCTCCATACAACTGTTTCGCTTGCCGCGAATAATCTGGCCATCGTAGACGCAGCCGCCACCGATCCCCGTGCCGGGAAAGATACCCAGCACCGTGCGAGCCGACTTACCGGCTCCGAACCGATATTCGCCGTACACTCCCGAATCGACGTCGTTCAAGAGCACGATCGGCCGGTCAAACGCTTCGCGGAGAATCTTCACCAGCGGCAAGTCGTTCCAATTCAGATTAACGGCTTCCAGGACCACGCCCTTCGCCTGATCAATAGGGCCGGGAATCCCAACGCCCACGCCAAGTACTTGATCGGGCTCGACTTCCGCCTCCGCCACCGCATCCTGCAGCGTGCGAATCATCCGAGCGGTCACGGATTCAGCACCCTCCGATCCCTTCGTGCGGCGGCGTTTTCGTCCCCGTGGCTCGAAATCCAAGTCGTAGACCGTGGCCAGCATCTTCGTGCCGCCCAAGTCAACACCGACCCAGTAGCCGGGGTTTGCGTCTGTTGCCATGTTCGATTTCCTTGCTGGAAGTCGACTCGCGAGTGTGCCGATACTATTCTTAGTTGATTCAGGCCCGTAACAAACGTTACAACTGTATTCTAGCTTGTAAACGAAGCTCGACGTAGGGCACGCAGGTCGCGCGACTTGTGGTGTTGACGAGAAACGGCAGGCGAATCGTCTGCTCAAGGTTGAGGATCCAAATGCACGACCAACACGCATTTCGCAGTTTTCACGGACGAACTCGCGAAGGCCTGACACTCCTTGACCGACGTGGCATGTTGAAGGCAGGCTTCGCGGGGATGGCGGGCCTGTCGTTGCCTACCTTGTTGCAGCAGCGGGCCGAAGCCGCGAAGGCGGGGAAGTCGGCCAGTCACCGTAACGTGATCTTACTCTGGATGGCTGGCGGCCCAAGCCATATCGACACGTGGGATCCCAAGCCCGATCGCCCGTACGAGAATCGTGGCCCATTCGGCATCACTCAGACCAAGTTGCCCGGCGTCCAAATCAGCGAGCATCTTCCCAAGCAAGCCGCGATGCTCGACAAGTTCACCATCATTCGCAGCGTCGATCCGCGGAAGAGCAGCCATCAACCGAACCAAGTGATGCAGACTGGTAATCTGGCAGCCGCGCCTCGCACCAACCCGAAGGGACACATGTATCCAGGGATCGGTGCGGTAGTCGCCAAACATCGCGGAGCCAACCAGCCCGGCATGCCGCCTTACGTGGCCTTCCAACGCCATGTTTCCCACGTCGCTCAAGCCGGCTATCTCGGAAAACAATACAATCCGTTCCTCGCTCAAAAGGCATCCCGTCTGCCAGTCTACGATCTTGTCGGAAACGACACTGGAAAAACGGCGGGAGGAGAGATTTTCAACCTGCCACTTAATCTTGACGCCAAACGGATCAACGACCGGCAGTCCTTGCTATCGCAGTTCGACCGCTTGCGCAGCGGCCTCGACTTGCGAGGCTCGATGGAAGCGATTGACGCTTACTCGCAGCAAGCGGTCGATATGGTGCTCGGCGAGCGGGCCCGCGAGGCATTCGATATCTCTCGCGAATCGCAAGAGTATCAAGACCGATATGGCAGCCATCTCTGGTGTCAACAGCTTCTCATCGCACGCCGACTCGTTGAAGCTGGCGTCAGTTTTGTAACACTTGACCTCAGCTACCACACGTCCTCTGGCACCTGGGACAACCATGGTATTCCAGGCGGCGTCTACGGCGGTATCTCGAAGGGCTTAGGCCCGCTGTTACCACTCTACGATCACATGATCACCACTCTCGTGAGCGATCTCGAAGAGCGTGGTTTGCTCGATGATGTACTCATCATCTCGATGGGAGAATTCGGCCGCACGCCAAACATGGGCACACAAGGAAGTACTGACGGTCGCAATCACTGGCCGGTTGTCATGTCGATGTGCCTAGCCGGCGGCGGCTATCGTCACGGTCAAGTGATCGGCGCTTCCGAAAGCGACGGCGGCCACATCGCCGAGCGCCCCGTCACGCCCGGCGATCTCGCCGCGACCATCTATCGCCACATGGGCGTCCCGCTCAACACGACCTACACGAACGAGCGCGGCCAGCCGATCGGCATCGTCCAGAACGACGGCAAGCCACTGGCTGAGTTGGGTTAAGTTGGAGTCCCGCCTTTAGGCGGTCTTCGAACGAGAATATAAACCGGCTAAAGCCGGGACTCCAGCAGGTGCCATCAATGGCCTCAGACAGTCGAATGTACCGCTGGCGCAAAATGACGCTCTAACAACGGCAGGCGGCTCTCGACTATCGCCTACAGCATCAGCTTCCGTGGCACTCGCCAGCGCATTACACAAGCGATTCTGGTCTCTATCTGATTACGGCGGCTTGCTATGAACATTGGCGATCATCGGTAAGGACCCAGAACGCATGGCTGAATTTGAGAAAGAACTACTGGAGACCGTCACCACGCTTTGCGCTGAGATCTTTGCCTGGAACGTGTTGCCAAACCACTACCACGTCTTGGTTCACGCACCGGACATAGAAGCGTTGCTTAAGGGACTCGGCCAACTTCACGGTCGGACGTCATTTCACTGGAATGGCGAGGATGGTGAACGCGGACGACAAGTCTGGCATCGCGCGGCCGAAACGGGGATCAAATCTGAACGTCATTTCTTCGCCACCTTGAACTACGTGTTGCACAATGCTGTCCGGCATAAGTACGTTCAGCGCTGGCAGGATTGGCCTTTTTCGAACGCGGAACGCTACCTCGCTGACGTGGGTCGCGAAGAGGCCGAACGTCGTTGGCAAGAATATCCGATTCTCGACTACGGCGAAGATTGGGACCCACCAGACTTGTGATCTGTTGGAGTCCAGGCTTTAGCCGGTCTTCGGGCCCCGCGCAGAGAAAAGCCGCCTAGCAGCCTGTTGATTTCTGGTGACAGGAGGCTGCCGATGTGGGACCGGCGGTTCAAGCGGGAGAGAACAGGAAAGCCGGAATTGCGAG
>PBSM01000264.1 GCA_002726245.1 Planctomycetaceae bacterium
AAATAACTGTCCGGTTTTCCGTGGCGTAAGCTTCCAGCTTGCGATAATGCGGGTTCGCAAGCTGGAAGCTTACGCCACTTATTTCTCGAACGATCCTAATGTAGGTCCGCCTCGCCGAGGCAGACGCCGAGCGGCTCGGTCTTTTCTACGGTCCTGACGTTGCCGGAACTCCATCCGGCGTTTTCTGGTTGGAGTGCGCGCTGGTCCGCCTCGGCGATGCGGACCTACAGGAAGGGCGATCCGACGTACCGCCCTTCCCAGCTTCGTGGTGAACGTGTAAACCAATGGGTTTGCACGCGAGCTAACTAGGTGGCGAGCCGGAAGTTGAATGAAAATCGGAATCGTTGGTTACCAGGGATCGGGAAAGAGCACACTGTTTGAATGGCTGACGGGCGAACAGCCGGATCCGTCGAAGTCGCACGAGACGCAGACTGCGATGGCGACCGTGCCGGAGGAGAGAGTGCAGCCGCTGTGTGACATCTACAATCCGAAGAAGGTAACGCGGGCTGCGTTGGAGGTCGTTGATACACCAGGCTTGAGCAGATCGCATGAGGGTAGTGCGGCGAAGCTGTCGAAGATTCGTGAGGCAAGTTGCTTAATCGTTGTGGCTGCGGCCCACAGTGGCTCGAACGCTTTGGCCGACTTGAGCAACTTTGATGACGACCTCTTGATCGCAGATCTCGATATCGTGTCGGGCCGCGTCGAGCGACTTCGCGAACAAGTGAAGAAGCCTCGGCCAGATCGAGAGGACTTGCAGAAGGAGTTAGCTGCTCTCGAACCTTTGGTGGGAGTGCTTGAAGGCGGCGGGCAGCTTCGTGATATCGAACTCACGCCCGAGCAATTGAAAGCGACTCGCTCCTTCCAGCTCTTTAGCGAGAAGCCTCGCTTCGTCGTCTTTAACATCGCCGACGACCAATCGCCTGCGGAGTTCAAGTCCAAGATGCCCGATGGTGTCCAGGGAGTCGCCGTGTCATTATTGCTGCAACTTGAACTGTCGCAGCTCGACGACGGAGAACGGGCGGCCTTCTGCGAGGAGATGGGCGTCGAAGTTTATGATCGCGACACACTCATTAGAAACATCATGGACGTGTCGGGACAGATGCTGTTCTTCACCGCTGGAGAGAAGGAAGTACGAACGTGGATGATCCGCAAAGGTGGAACGGCGGTCGAGGCGGCAGGGGGCATTCACACCGACCTGGCGAAAGGCTTCATTCGCGCTGAAGTGATGACGTGCGCCGATCTGATCAGGCTTGGTAGTGAACGCGAAATCAAAGCCAACAATCTGATGCGGCAAGAGCACAAAGAGTATGTCATTCAGGATGGGGACATTCTTCTGATTCGGCATAACTGACGGCTTCCTCTCTCGACGGAAAAGGGTTGGGGTGAGCGGGCACGACAAGCGACCTAAAGCCAGACGATCAATCTATGTCTTCCAACACCCCCGACACGCCACCCCAGTCCTTGGCTTTACCCACCTCTTCAGCCGCGCAGCGGCGACAGGATGTAGCCGTGGGCGTTAGCCCACGGAACCATTCGCAACACGAACCCAAGCCCCGGAGGGGCGGCATGGGGTGTTCCCGTCTCACGAATGTCGCCCCTCCGGGGCTCTGCTCGTTCATGCTGTACCATTTCCGGGGGTTTACACCCCCGGCTACATCATTTCGTCCCTTCGGGACTAGGGGTAGATGTGGGTAAACCTAAGCCCCAGTCTTCCTCACCGACGGGAGGAAGCAAGATCGCAAAGGAAGAGGCGGAGTCGAGGTACTTTCCCGGTTGGACGATGTTGGGGATTGCTGCCGCGGCTCAGTTCATGTCAGCGCCTGGACAGTCGTACTCGGTGGCGGCGTTCAAAGAGCCGATGCGCGAAGCGTTGGCTGTGTCTGAGACGGACTACTCGTTGGCCTACGGTCTCGCCACGATCATCAGTGGCATCTTGCTGCCGTTCGTCGGAAAGTTAGTGGACCGGCTTGGCGCGCGAAGGCTCTTGCCAACGATCGCGTTCCTACTCGGTGGCGGTTGCTTTTGTATGTCGCGAGCTGACGGACTTATCGGCGTTTATCTGGGATTTGGCCTCATCCGACCGCTCGGCCAAGGAGCACTTACGCTGGTGGCCACTTGGCTGGTCGGTGAGTGGTTTGAAGTTCGGCGAGGCTTTGCGACGGCATTGTCCGGAATCGGCGGCGCTTTGTCAGTGATGAGCATTCCGTTGCTGAACAACTGGGTGATCAGCGAGTATGGATGGCGCACTGGCTGGGTTGTTTTGGGCTTTCTCGTCTGGGGCATCGTTGTCCTGCCATCCATTATCTTTGTTCGTGACCGTCCCGAAGAGTTGGGACTTCATCCTGACGGCATCGAGCCGCCGGAAGGTGATGAATCGCTCGATGAAAACGGGAATCGAAAGATCTCTGGCTGGCCGGTGTCTCGCGTGATGCGCGACTTGACGTTTTGGAAGTTGCTCGCCGTGCCGGCCACCAGCGGGATGGTGGGAACGGGACTCATCTTCCATCAGGTCTCATTGCTTGGGAGTCGTGGTGTACCGGTGAGTTGGGCGTTAGGCTTGATTTCGCTGCAGGCGATGGTGGCGACACTGGCCGCGCTGGGAGCCGGCTGGCTGACTGATCGGTTTCCGAATCGTTACCTGTTGAGCGGATCGATGTTCGTGCTGTCCGGGGCCACACTGCTCGTGCTCCTGCTCCCAGTGCCGGAACTCGCGTTGATCTACGCAGTCATGCTCGGATTGCATGGCAGTATTATGCGAAGCACAGGCACAGTCGTTTGGCTGAACTACTACGGTCGTGCTCATCAAGGGGCTGTCCGAGGAGTCGCCTTTTCCGTCATGATTCTCGCATCGGCTGTTGGTCCTCTCCCTTTTGCCTTGGCAGTCGATTGGCTTGATTCCTACAATACCGCATTGCTGGCGTTCGTCACTGTGCCGCTGCTCGCCGGTGCGGTGGTCGTTACCGCGAAGCCACCAGAGCCCGACGCGACACGTCTCGGCCCAGCTCCCATCCGTTGATCGCGAGGTATACTTGGTGGAGTCCCGGCTTTAGCCGGTCGCTTCGACGGAAACGCGCAGATAAGAACCGGCTAAAGCCGGGACTCCAACGATTGCGACCCAGCGGAGGCGATCCGATGAAAGAATGGCAGCAATTCGAAGGGCCGGATCTCGTTGTTGACTACTCCGGTGGTAATCCGCGTTATCAGTTGCGCGACGAGCCCTTGGCCGAGTCCGCCATGCCGGCTGGATTCTTGTGGGCTTTGGCGCATTTGTCACCGCCTTCATGATCTTTTGGATGTCGATGCCGATCCTTGGCGGGATCAAGGAGTTGCAACAACAATAAGGCATCGGCTGGGCGAGCTTTGCCTTTGGCTGTCTCGGGATATTCGGCCTCATTCCGGGGCTGGGCCTGCTTCTTGGCGGTTTCGCGATCATTCTTAACCGTACGAGTTGTCTCGTGGACTTGCGGAACGGAGTGCTCCGCACGCAAGAAAAGTTCCTGCTCGCACGCTGGAGACGCAAGCGGCCTGCCGAAGATATCGCGCGGCTGCGAGTCTCCTTGGCAAGTGAATGGAAGCCCGGAGAGGGAGAGGCGGATGTCTCGAAGTGGCTTGGCGATTCTGAGGCTGCACTTGTCGCGGAAACATCCGACGGCAAAGAGTTCTTGGTGGCCGTCGCGTATCCTCGCGACTTGTTATTGCAACTCGCCGAAGACCTCGCGCCGCGATTGGAAGCCGAAACGATGGTGGCTTCCGAGGTAATTGCTCGCGATCCACTCAAGACATTGGAGGAGCGGCCTTCCGCAAAGAGCATCGAAGTCGTTGAGGGTCCTCCAGCAGAACAGGACGATGTGCTCTGTCCGTCTCAGCCCGCCGATAGCATTGCCACAATCGAAAGGCGTCCGTACGGCATCACGATCGACATTCCGCCGGCAGGAATCTGGAAGGGATCGCGCGGATTGACGTTCTTCGCGGTTATCTGGAACGGATTCCTGTCGATATTCATTACGGTGATTGTACTGTCGATGACCGGTGCTATCGAAGTGGAAGGCGACAAGCCCGGCTGGTTGATGCTGTTATTCATGATTCCGTTTCTCGCGGTTGGCGTGGGAGTCGCGCTCGCTGCGATTAATATGGGGCGGCGGCATGCGACAATCGCGACAGCCGACGACTTGGTGATGGTCGTTCGGCATTCGATTTTCGGCAAAAAGACTCACGAGTGGTCCGCCGATAAGATCGACGAAATCAAGGTTGGTCCTAGCGGCATGGAAGTGAACGACGTGCCGGTCATGGAGTTGCAGATACACTCGCGCAGCCACAAGAAGTTCGGCTGCCTTAGCCAACTGGACCAAGACGAGTTGGCATGGATCTCGGGCGAGTTGAATCAAGCCCTTACCATTCGTCGCCCGGATTCTGCCGTAGTGCGTGCGGCAAAGTACAGCGAGCGAGATAACTCTGGGCGCGTGCTGCCCGCTCCAGGATCGCGAGTCACCGTCCAGCATTCAATCGACGGCACTCACATTCATGTTCCGTCACAGGGTATCGTATCCAACCTGGGTGGCATCCTTATTGGATTGCTGTTCATGTTAATTGCTGTGGGCGTCGTCGTTTTCGTCGGGAAGCAAGAATTCAAGAACGGCATCGCGGGTGGCGAGTGGTTCACGCTTGTGTTCATCGCTCTGTGGGCCACGCTGTTCGGCGGAGGCGGTGCGTTCGCGTTCTTTGGCAGTCTCGTTGGCGGACGCCGGCGGTTCGAGATCACTCCTGACAGCCATCAACTGACCGTGGTTCGACGGGGACTATTCGGTTGGCGCACATTTAGGTGGGACCGCGACGTGTTGGAACCGATCGCGGTCGCCGATAGTGGCATGAAGGTGAACAACCGCACGTACTATCAAGTCTCCATCCGCTCCCAGAAAGACGACTCTCTCGGTATCATGTCAGGACACGACCGCGGTGATCTCGCATTCGTTGCTGCCACGATTAACGAGACGTTAGGTCTGATGAAGGAGAAGACGGTACCTATCTAAGATCGTTCGAGAAAGAACCGTCTTAGCAGTACGGTGGGGAGCGTGCGTAGAAAAGATGGGTGACAAAAAATAGGAATAAGCATGCGGTGTCTTCATTTTTCGTCCGCAATGTTTTCTCCACAAGAAGGAAAGACACTCACTACCGCCGCCAATCGCGATGGACTGACACTCTTCACGCCCGGCGAGTGGGTACGGTATCATACAATTGATCGCTCCGAACACTGCTGCAAACCTGGCCGGGTATGTCCAAGGTCGTCAATATCGCTGCCTATAAATTCGTTTCCCTCTCCGATCTTAAAGAACTTCGTCGAAGATTGCGGAAGCGGTGTGTTCGTTGGGAGTTGAAGGGGACGATCCTGCTGAGTACGGAAGGGATTAATCTCTTTGTAGCAGGCAGTCGCCAGGCGATCGACAGACTGCTCGACGAGCTTCGTGCGATTGAAGGCTTGGAAGATCTGCCGGTGAAGGAAAGCCTGAGCGATCGACAGCCGTTCAACCGAATGCTCGTCCGCATCAAGCGGGAGATCATCGCATTTGGAGTCGAGGGCATCGATCCGGCGAATGCTCCTTCACCGAAGCTGCAGGCGCGGGAGTTGAAGAAGTGGCTTGATGAAGGCAAGCACGTCACGTTGCTCGACACGCGTAACGACTACGAAGTCAAGCTCGGAACCTTCGAGAACGCCATTCCCATCGGTGTCGATCACTTCCGAGACTTTCCGGACGCTGTGGAGCAGCTACCCGACGAGATGAAACAGCAGCCCGTCGTCATGTTCTGCACCGGCGGCATTCGCTGCGAAAAGGCCGGTCCGTTCATGGAACAGGCTGGCTTCAAGAACGTCTTTCAGCTTGAGGGAGGGATCTTGAAGTATTTCGAGGAGTGCGGCGGTAATCACTACGACGGCGAGTGTTTCGTCTTTGATCAGCGAGTTGCTCTCAATCCGAAACTCGAAGAGACTGACACGACGCAATGCTACGCCTGCCAAGAGCCCTTGTCGGTCGAGGATCAGCAATCGCCCAAGTACATCCCTGGCGAGTCGTGCTCGTACTGTTACAAGGAGCCGAAAGATCGATTATCTATCACGATCGCGCAACGTGAGGCAGCGATACGCCGAGTTACCACGCCGCTACCAGGAAGCCAACCTTACAGCAACAAGCGTCCCATCAAAGTGCCGCAACGCTTCGATGGCTTTACGCTGATTGAGTTCCTAACCAATTGCTTGCCACATATCGATCGGAGCGATTGGGAGTCGATCATCGTCGCTGAGCAGATGGCAAACGATGCGGGGCCTGTCGGTGCGGACCGAATCGTCCGTGCTGGCGAGCGTTACTTACACCTGTTACCCGGGACGATTGAGCCAGACGTCAACCCCGACGTGCATTTGCTGTATGAAGACAACGCGATCATCGTCATCAACAAGCCGGCTCCGTTGCCGATGCACGCCAGCGGGCGATTCAACCGCCATACATTGGCGTATATCATGCAGGCGGCTTATCGCCCCGAAGTGCCTCGCGCGGCACATCGATTGGATGCGAACACAACGGGGATCGTCGTGCTGAGCCGCACGCGTCACATCGCGGGCAAGCTGCAGCCTCAGTTCGAGAGGCAAGAGGTGAAGAAGGCTTACATCGTTCGGGTTCACGGTCACCCATTCAAGCCGGAGTTCGAGTGTACGGCTCCGATCAGTTCGAGCGTGGGGCACGTCGGCGTTCGAGCGATCGATGAGAGCGGTGTTGAATCGAGAACTGAGTTCACAACGCTCGATAAGTTTGACGACGGGACGGCGCTCGTCGAAGCACGGCCAATCACTGGCCGGACGAATCAGATTCGTCTGCACTTGTGGCACATGGACATGGCCGTTTGTGGAGATCCGCTCTATCTGCCTGATCGGAAGATCGGTGATAAGCAGACGCTCGATCTGTCTGAGCAACCGCTCTGCCTTCATGCCCAACGAATCGAGTTCACGCACCCGACAACTGGCCAGCGAGTGAGCTTCGAGGCTCCGCTACCGAGCTGGGTGACGCCAAACGGGTAATCGGTTAGAACGGTCAGCAGCTATTCATCAACGATGCGTAACTCAAGATTGTCGTGGGAATCGCGAGCAGCTTGCGGTCAAACAACAGGAGCGTGGTAACGATGGCAGCAGATCTGATCCCTCACCTTTGGCAAGTTCCTCAGGTCTTCCGTGATCGAATGGGCGAGCACGTGGGACGGCAGCGTTTGATGGCGTCTGACGGGCATTTACTGTTCGTACTCCACGCAGTTCCCGAGCCGAACGAAAACCAACGACACGGCCGCTTCTTCTGGCGCGATCCCGAAGGGCAGTGGACATCGGCGGACCGGGGCACCGGCACGCATGCTTTGAACAAGCATCTCGACGAGTATGAGGAACTCATCGCCGCACTCGATCACCTTGAAGAACAGGCAACCACTTCGAGCGAGTACTTCGCGATCCTCGAACGGTTGTCGCCCGTCCGTCGCGCCGCAACGAACCTGTACCACGTACTGCAACAAGCTCGCGAGGAATGTCCTGATTTGCGCGAGCTAATAAACTTCCGAGACCGCGCGTACGAAATCGAACGAACGGCCGAACTGTTGCTCACGGAAGTCAAGAACTCGCTGGATGTCGCAGTCGCCAAGCGGGCGGAAGAACAGGCTGTAACCAGCCATCGGATGTCCGTATCGGCACATCGTCTAAACATGTTGGCGGCTTTCTTCTTTCCAATCGCGACGCTGATGGCCATCTTTGGAGCCAATCTACGACATGGTTGGGAAGATACATGGCCTCCCTTTCCGATGCTGGTCGTCCTGGGGTTCGGACTTGCCCTTGGGGGAATCCTGACGGTGTTCATGACACGAGCGGCAAGCTCGTAGTTGCGTAGTCCGGATTATTCAGAACGCGAAGACATCAGCGAGGAAGTCGCAGGCCTTACCAGATCGAGACAGGTGTGTAGGCTGGCCGGGCTGGCTGATACATCTGCATCTCCTGCGGCTGCGCGAAAACGCGAGGATTGACCGCATACGGAGCGATGTTCTGCGTGGGGCGAAACGATTGAGGGGCATGCTCATCGGCGCTGAAGCGGCCACGGAAATGAACTGTTGTTGACCGTAATGTGCCGCAGGCCACGTTTGCATCGCCGGCACCGGCTGACCGGTGTGTGTGTTGCATCGGCGCAGCGAGCGGCGGCTGAGCTTGAACTGGATACGCCTGTGCTTCGCATGTTGCGCACGTCGAGCAGGCTCCACATGATCGGTTCGCATGATAACCATCGCTAATACCCCAGCCGAGATATCGTCCAATCGCGTTGAAGACATTGGTCTGGGCTTGTGCGGAGCTTGCACTGGCGAAGACGAGGATCGCCGCGATGAGAGACACTTGCAGTTTCATTCCGACTTCCTTCTCGATTCCGTTCCGGCATACCTACGGGCCTGTGAATCCTCCAGCGGCTGGATATTCCGCCAAGTTCGTTTAACCGCAAGGCGTGCGATTCCGCGTCAGAGAGAAGCGCACTCCTCCGATACCATGAAAGAGCGAGCAAGAAAGTAAAACGGTTCTCCTGTGAATGCGGCGTAGCAAAAGTTGCTCGCCAATGTTGTTCCGCTGCCAAAGGCAGCTTCATACAGGAGAACCGCAAGG
>PBSM01000265.1 GCA_002726245.1 Planctomycetaceae bacterium
CCTTCAACTAACTGAGCGACCTCGATCGCCCAATCGACTTTCGTTTTTGACTCGCGGGCGGTCGCTTGACGCCAACCCGCATGCGGTTAGGTGAACATGAAGATGCTGGCGGTCCCCGCACGCTCGTACTCGTAATCAACTCGCTTGGGATGCTCGGCAGTCGCTTCGATCGGCGATCAAGCTTCCTTGACCAGTTGCACTGGTTGCTCGTCCATACAAAGGACGGGACGCGTTGAATCATACGGTTTTGTGTACGTTTCAAGGACTTCCTCCATGTTGGCCACAAACTCTGCGTCGGCCTCTGGCGGAATCACCCAGTACTCGATCTTTTGCCTCGTCATGCCGTTTTTTTCAACACGCGACGCAGCGTTTCATAACTGACCGACTCGGTAATCTCCAACTCGACAACCTTGCGAGCGAGTAGACGTAAAGTCCAGCTGCCGTATCCCGTTGGTGGCTCCCCGAGCCGTGTGGCAATAATCCTTGCTTCTTGCTCACCATCAAGGCATTTCGGTACGGCTGGCTGATCTCGTTTCTTGCTCTCAAGAGTCTGCGAAAAACCGTATTCGACCAAACGCTGCCGAATATTCTTCACGGTTTTGGTGCGACAGTTAAATGCTTAGCGATTTTCTGATCGGTCCAAGCTGGCCCTTCGACGTCCGCTTTGAGCAAGACCTGCGATCGACGAACTTTTTGACTTGAACCACTAAGCTTCTTGATGACTTCGTGAAGTTGACTCCGTTCTTCGTCGTTCAACCGAACGATATACTTCTTCTGCATGGGGCACCTCCTTGTCTCCTTGTTCTATGCAGATTCCCCTAAAACGAAAACCTAGACAACCCTAATTCCTGGCTGTGACAGACCACTAGTGCGACTCCGTCCTACTGATAAGAGTTTGGTCACCGCGTGCCGCGGTTGCCCTCTCCCGACTTCGGCGACGGCCGCCTGCTGCCTCCTCGCGGGGGCTTGTTCTTCGCCCGCGCGCCAAGGTTCCCTTGCACGATCATGTCGATCGCTTCATCCCACGACGGGATCTTGCGATGCTTCGAGGAAGCTCGAGACTCGCCGTCGTCAGCTTCGTCGTCAGCTTCGTCGTCATCGCTATCTTCCTCTTTTTCCGCGCGAGGTTCTTTCGGACGGTCACCAACTGAGTCACCTTTCGAATCTCGTGGTGAACGACTTCGGCGACGACGACGGCGACGCGGGCGATCTTCGGATTCGTCACTCTCTTCAGCCGGCGTTTCTGACGCGTCTGCCGCTTCGGCTTCTGAATCATCTTCGGCAGCAATCTCCGCGCCTTCCTCTTTCGCCTCCGGGCGTTTGCGCTTACGACGTCGTCGTCGGCGCTTCGGACGATCGCCATCCTCGCCTGAGTCGTCATCGCCCGAAGGCGATTGCTCGTCGGCTGATGGTTCTTCGTCGGAAACATCAGCAACGACTTCACTCACGTCTTCGGTGCCCTCGTCGTCGGTTTTGCCTTCCGGGCGTCTTCGACCACCGCGTCGGCGTCTGCGGCGACGAGGACGTTCTTCAGGTTCCTCCTCGTCAATGTCGGCAGAGGCTACCGCGTCGATGACGTTCTCGGAACTCATCACCAGCGGATCAGATTCCTCATCTTGTTCGGGCTGCTCGGGTGTGTGGTCATCGTCGTCCGTAGATGCTTCCACGGCGATAGGTTCGGCTACGGCCGGTTCCTCCGGTTCAGAGTCGGGGGCGATAAGATCTGCTTCCGTCAGTTCAATGATTTCCTCGACCTCGGGCTCTTCAACCTCGGCGGGTTCTTGTGGCGGGGCCTCCAACCCTAGTTCGCCCAGCACACTCCCCCAGTGGTCCTTCTGTCTCGCCGGAGCGGGTCTGGGCTCACGCTTCTCGCGGCGAGGAGTTGGCGGGGCCTCGGCCTCCGCTGGCTCAGGCTGCGGAGCGGCCTCAGGTGCTGGTTCCGCACCGAGTTCTTCGGCTAATGACTTCCAACTGCTCTTCGGATCTGAATCTGGCATGTGAAGCGTGGACTCTGTGTTGACATCGCGACTCGGGAAACGTCCGGCAGCGTGCCGGACGTTCGGCGTTTTCACGCTATGCGAAACCGTCGAGTATAGCCGTTGCGGAGAGTGCTGTGAAGTCGTTTGACCACAGTAAGTTAGGGCATTCATGCAGACGGGGGCAGCGAAAAGAACGTAGAATTCAGCGGACGATCGTTCAGCAGGCCAAATGGAGGCGGTGACATGTCCGGAGCCGAGTCGTATCCGTTCACCGAGACTGTCGAGATGCGCGGGCACATTATCGACAGCCTCATTCTGCCGAAGGTGTTGGACACCATCACCGTAGCCGATGGAGCGTTCAAGATTGAAGACATCGTGATCGGGCAGACGCGACACGACCCGAGTTCCGCTCGCGTCGTCGTCTCGGCACGGTCTGACGAAGCGTTGCAGGAACTCCTTGCCGCCATCGCAGACCATGGAGCCGTGCCGGTTGTGAAGCGTGATTGCGAGTTAACCATAGCCGATTGCGACGGCGCTTTCCCCGAAGGCTTCTACAGCACAACGAACCAGCGAACGGAAGTGCGCATCGACGGGCACTGGATTCCAGTCGCCGACCAGGAGATGGACTGCGGAATCACGGTCGATATGTCCATCCCGAGCGCAGCGTGCCTGCCGATGACGGATGTAAGCCAAGGGCAGCACTTGGTCGTGGGGCACGCCGGTGTGCGTGTCTTTCCTCAAGATCGTGGCGATCATGCGCAGGGCTTCGAGTTCATGAACAGCGTTGTGTCAACCGAAAAGCCGAAAGGTGTTGCGACCTCGCAGATCGCCAGGCAACTGTACGATGCACGAGCGGGCGACGAGAAGATTCTCATTGTCGGCGGGCCGGCGATCGTTCACACAGGCAGCATCGGCCACATGACCGAATTGATTCGTGACGGTTTCGTGCAGAAACTCTTTGCCGGCAACGCACTGGCAGCGCACGACATCGAACATGCGATGTTCGGCACTAGTCTCGGCGTCCATCTTGATAGCGGAGACATCATCGAAGCCGGACACGAGCATCACTTGCGCGCCATCAATCGCATTCGACGCTGCGGTGGAATCCGTGAGGCGATTGACAGCGGACAACTGCAGTCCGGGATCATGTATGAATGCGTTAAGCACGATGTTGACTATCTGCTGGCCGGCAGCATCCGCGACGACGGGCCACTTCCAGAAGTCATTACAGGCACGCTGGACGCACAACGGCAAATGCGTGAGAAGATTCGAGACGTCTCGTTTTGTCTGATGATTGCGACAACGTTGCACTCGATCGCGGTCGGCAATTTGCTTCCGGCGTGGGCACGAGTTGTCTGCGTCGATATCAATCCTTCAACCGTGATCAAGCTGAGCGATCGCGGTTCGTTCCAGACGGTCGGCTTAGTTACCGACGTCGAGCCGTTCCTCCGTGCGCTCGTCGCCGACCTGAAGGAGCTGTCGGCATGAGGACACGGCCTCGAATTCTGATGTGCCCACCCGACTATTATGGCGTTCACTATGAGATCAATGTCTGGATGGACACGCGCCGGCAGTCCGACCACCCAACCGCCGTCCAGCAATGGAGCGATCTGCAGGATCTGCTGACGGCGGCCGGAGCCAAGATCGAACTTCTAGATCCTGTCGATGGCCTGCCGGACCTTGTCTTCACAGCGAACGCGGCTCTGATCTACGAACGACGCGCTCTCTTGTCACGCTTTCGACACGAGCAACGTAAGGGCGAGGAGCAATACGACGCGGAGTGGCTCCGCAAGGAAGGCTTCACCGTTGGCCTGTTACCCGATGGACACTTCTTCGAGGGTGCGGGAGATGCACTCTTTTGCGGCGACACTCTATTCGCCGGATACCGCATGCGCAGCGACGCCCCCAGCCACCAGCTTGTCGGCGAGTTGCTCGGCCATCGCGTGATCCCGCTAGAACTGGTCGATCCCTACTACTACCATCTCGACACCTGCTTCTGTCCTCTCGCTCACGGGATCGCCGCGTACTTCCCCGGCGCGTTTGACGACTATGGCTTGCAAGCGTTAGCAGAACACCTCGAGACGCTGATCGAAGTGGACGAAGAGGAAGCGAAATCCTTCGCCTGTAACGCGGTTGTCGTTGGATCGACAGTGACAACGAATATGGGGTGCCCGCACTTCCACGATGCGCTGCGGCAACACGGCTTTCGACCGCAAGCAACACCACTGAGTGAATTCGTCAAAGCCGGCGGAAGCGCAAAATGTCTGACGTTGAGACTAGACGGCGAAGACGCCGCCAGTTGGAGAATGTAGCTAGAGCATTCGGTGGCGGGATCGTATCTCAGAGGCTTCACGCCTACGCGGCTTTCGCTCCCGAATCGTCAATGCTCTCGGCCTTCAGACGCTCCCAATTCCCAAGCGGAAGTTCCATCGCTAGTTTTAGCGCCCCAGCGGCACCCGCAAAGACGCTATCGTACACGCGAGTGACTGTTCCTCCGCCGTAATCGGCAAGTGAATCTTCGATCAACCGATCGAGCCCCTTGAGCTGGCTGCCCCCACCAGCAACGACGATGTTATGTAGCAACGATTGCTGAACCTCCAGATCAAACCGCGTTACGAGCAGCTTGATTCCTTCCAAGATTCCAGGCACGATCGCTGAACATGCTTCTCGTAACAGCTCAGTGACGTCGAATTCTTTCGGAATACCATCTACCGGAAGGAGCACGACCGCACGAGCGTGTTGGTCGTGTACACAGCCGTACTTCTCTTTGATTTGGCGAGCCAACTTCTGCGAAACGCGCGCAGCGGGATAGGTGTCGCGCAGCAACTGCCTGAATCGATCGTCGATATGATCACCTCCGATCGGAATTGTGATCTGATCCTCGTCGGCCGGAAAGGCTCCATACATCGGACACAGATCGATCGTCCCAGCTCCGATGTCGATCACGAGCGTATTCGTCAGGCGATCCATGCCATAGGCGACCGCAAACGGCTCCGGTACGATGACGACCGCGTCGAACGCGGCCTGAGCAGCCACGACGATCACCTGCTTGTTCTCCAACGTAGCCCGCGAAGGAGCACCGACGACGCCGTAGACCGGCGAGTCTGTTCTCGCGACTTGCGAGACGGCTCGCCGGACGAGTGCGTTGGCGGCCGAAATGAGCGTTTCGCGGCTCTCGTTCGATGAATCGGCGGCTTGGTGGTCATTGAACTTAAGCGCACCGTGCGCGAACGGCCAGACAACATTCAACGCCATCGGATGATCCTCAATCGTTTGACCGAAGGCCAAGTCGTCGCCGATGAGGCTGCGGGCGATGTGATCTTTCGGCCACCCGACCGTGCTTTGCAGTGTTTCGCGGCGTCCGTTCGAGCAACAAACCGATGTCTTAAAGCTACCCAAGTCCATTCCGACGAATACGAAATCGCTGTTCATTTGTTACTCCTGTCGCATAGGCGACGTGTTAAAGTTAAGTCTTCTTGGTTTGCGATCTCAGTTGGTCGCGCAATTGAACGTTCTGCTCGTAGACGTGTCCCAGGATGGATTGCATCTCGGCACCGTTGGGCGCTGCCGTTACTCGATGCGGTGCAGGCACGCTTGACGCCTCATCGACACGCATGTGTCTACCTGCAACCGTTGTGTGGATCGGCGCCCCAGACGCGGCAGGCACTCGCGTTTGCGCTTCGCGATCGATGACCACGACCTTGACGCCTGACTCTTGCTTGCTGCGGTCAAAGTAATCTCGTACGATCTCCGCGCAGTGAGCTCGCACCAGAGTTGGTAACATCGTTCGCACCACAAGCAGGCACGCGGCGACACCAACGGCAAAACTGAGCAGACTCAGCGACAGATAGGTCGCTGGGAGCATGCTCCGTTCGGTGTTGTACTCATCTTCAAAGAACGCATCCGGGTAGTGCGTATGAGTATGTCGTGCGTCACCGGGATGAGCCTGCGCCTCGGCGGCGAGCAACGCGCAGACTGCGATCGCTGACACGGCGAGAACCGTGAATCGTCGAACACCGAGGTGCAAAAATCGGCTCAACAAGTGAATCCATGCAACGTTAGCTCATACACAGGCGCACTCTGCCTGTACCGTTTGCATCGGCTGCAGCGGTGAGATCGCTTGATGTAGAAGCAACGATATGCGCAGGCCGCGCACGGTCGTAACGGCTAGGCAAGCTATGCGGGCCGGCGGCCCGGACTCTGTGGGCCTAACCACACCGCTGGGAGAGCTTCAGACTTTGACTCCGAGCGAGGAGAGGCTACCGGCGCTCGCCCATTGTACCGGGCTCCCCCTTGGGCTTGTCGGCAGCGGCAGTACGTCATTCCAAGAGGCGCGCAGCCCGTATCTGTTCGGCCGACCAGGATGAAGTCAACGCAGCAAGAACCACCAGGCCAGAGCGATCCCCACGACGACCATATCAACCGCAACAAACTGCAAGATCTTCAACTTCATTGGTTCTCTCGACGATGGTGGTGTTGTGAACTTCTCCTGGAACTCTACGCTGCGTCGTAGGCTCAAGGAGCGGCGAATGCAGTGACATCCGACTAAAGCCGGTGCACGTCGTGCGGAATGAGCACGTCGTAACAGCCGGCTGAATTCGCCAAGGTGGCCCGATACGGCCTTACGTGTTCCGCATCCCGTCTGGTACGATACGGGGCTTTGTAGACCTCCTGGATAGCAATTATGGACGCAAGTGTTGAAATCGAGCCGGAAACAGGCCGCCTCACCGATGGTGAGCAGCGACGCGACGATATCCGCAACATCGTAATCATCGCCCACGTCGATCATGGCAAGACGACGCTTGTCGATGTCCTGCTGCGACAGAGCGGTCAGTTTCGCGATAGCCAACTGAAGGGCGATTGCATTCTCGATTCCAATGATCTGGAACGGGAACGCGGGATCACGATTCTCGCTAAGAACATCGCCTTGCAGTACAACGGCGTGAAGATCAACATCATCGACACGCCCGGTCATGCCGACTTCGGCGGCGAAGTGGAACGCGTCATCCGCATGGCGGATGGAGCATTGCTGCTGGTCGATGCGGCCGAAGGACCGTTGCCGCAAACTCGCTTTGTGCTTTCGAAGGCCTTGGAGTTCGGTCTCAGGCCGATCATCGTCATCAACAAGATCGATCGCGGAGACGCCCAGCCGCTGCAAGTGATTGATGACGCATTCGAGTTGCTGATGGAACTTGGAGCCGACGAGCATCTTGATGACTTTCCCCATCTCTTCGCCAGCGGAAAGGATGGATACGCAACAACCGATCCCAGCGTTCCAACGGAATCGATGGAGCCGCTGTTGGACATGGTGCTGCAAGAGATCCCAGGACCCATCGTCAATCCTGACGCTCCGTTGGAGATGTTGGTTACGACGCTGGACTGGTCCGAGTACGTCGGTCGAATCGCAGTTGGTAGGATTCAATCTGGGAGCATTCATCAGGGCCAGTCGATCGCGCTGATGCAGGCCAATGAACGGATTGTGAACGCCAAGGTTGGTGGCTTGCACGTCTTTGATAAGCTCGGCCGCGCCGAGGTCGAAACCGCAACGGCCGGCGACGTCGTGGCGATCGTTGGTCTCGAAGGTGTGGAGATTGGCGACACGATCTGCGCGCCAGAGCATGCGGTGGCGCTGCCGCGTCTGACCGTCGATGAACCGACTCTGGAGATGGTCTTCAGCATCAATACCTCGCCGCTGGCGGGGCGCGAGGGGAAGTATATCACCACGCGCCAACTGAAGGGGCGGTTGGAGAAGGAACTGGAGAGAAACGTCGCTTTGCGAGTTCGACCGATCGCAGGCACCGACGCAATGGCCGTCTCAGGGCGAGGCGTGCTGCATCTATCCGTGTTGATCGAGACGATGCGGCGCGAAGGCTACGAGTTGTCGGTCGGTAAGCCGCACGTCATTGTTCGCGAGAACGACGGCAAGAGGGAAGAACCCTTCGAGTCGCTGATCGTCGAGGTTCCCTCGGATAAACTCGGCCCCGTCATGGAGTTAGTCGGCGAACGTCGAGGGACACTCGATCACATGACGACACGCGGAAGCTTTACACACGCGGCTTTCATTATTCCAGCACGCGGCTTGATCGGATTGCGTACACGTTTGTTGAATGCCACCCAGGGCACGGCCATCATCCATCATCGATTTGCCGAGTATCGGCATGTGGAAGGCGAGATCCCTCGTCGAGTCAACGGCGTTCTCGTATCGATGGTTCACGGCAAGGCAGTCGCTTTCGGTTTGGATGGACTTCAGCAGCGAGCTGATCTGTTCATTGGCCCTGGTGAAGAAGTCTATGAAGGGATGATCGTCGGCGAGAACAGCCGCGATAACGACATGCCCGTAAACCCAACAAAAGAGAAGAAGCTCACCAACATCCGGGCTGCGGGCAGCGACGACAATATATTGCTAAAGCCCCCGCGCCAGATGTCGTTGGAAGCCGCTTTGGAGTACGTCGAAGAAGACGAACTCGTCGAGATCACGCCCACGCAGATTCGGCTCCGCAAGATCATCTTAAAAGAAACCGACCGTCGTCGCGACGCGCGGAAACGCGGTTAGACTTGCTCAGTGGCGGAGCGGTTCGAGGTCTGCCGGCGTAGCGAAGCCTTTGGCACAGCGCGGTCGGCTTCCGTTGTCGAATTGATCCTCGCGTCCTATAATCTGCCGGCCTGATGTCCCCTTCGTGATCCACCAATGGAGTGAGATGGTGCCCCGACCAACTAGCTTCGTCGTCTTGGTCCTTGCCGCGTCCCTGATCGGCACACACCTCAGCGCTCTAGAGGAGGAAGCCTCGCCGAAACGCGACCAGGACGAATACTACGAATTGTTGAAGCTCTTCGTCGAGACGTTCAACGAGGTTGAACGCAATTACGTTTCGCAGATCAGCCGTCGAGAGCTGATGGAGGCGGCGATCGAGGGGATGCTCTCCGAGCTAGATCAGCATTCCGACTACATCGCTCCAGCCGACTTGGAGGACTTTCGACGTGGTGTCGAAAGTGAGTTCGGCGGTATTGGCGTTCAAGTTGCTATCGAGGATGACGAGCTGACCGTGATTAGTCCGATCGTTGGCAGTCCGGCTTATCAAGCCGGTTTGGTCGCCGGTGACGTTGTCACGAAGATCAAAGGTGAGCCGACGAAAGGAATGACACTCGGCGATGCCGTCAAGCTGATCAAAGGCAAGCTTGGTACGAAGGTTGAAATCACGGTGCGGCACGCAGGCAACGAGACGGAGGATACGATCGAGGTCGAGCGTGCGAGTGTCCGGCTGCGGACAGTTCGAGGTGAGCGTCGGAAGACAGATGATTCTTGGGACTTCATCTACGACTCGGAGCGAAAGGTCGCGTACATCCGAATCACATCGTTCGCACGCCACACCGTGCGCGAACTGCGGGCCGCTCTGGAAGAATTGGTGTCGCAAGAAGTAAAGGGCCTGATCCTCGACTTACGATCGAATCCGGGCGGCTTGTTGTCCGCCGCGATTGAAGTCTCCGACATGTTCGTCTCCGAAGGCATAATTGTCAGCACGACAGGGCGGAATGTTGAAGAACGGAAATGGACGGCTCACAAGGCGGGGACTTACTCGGACTTTCCTGTCGCTGTGCTGGTCAACCGCTTCAGCGCCAGTGCTAGTGAGATCGTGGCAGGCTGCCTGCAAGATCACGAAAGGGCTGTCGTGATCGGTCAGAGAACGTGGGGCAAGGGAAGCGTTCAGAACATCTTGCAGTTGGAAAGCGGTCGGAGTGCACTGAAGCTGACAACGGCAGAGTATCGCCGACCCAACGGCAAGAATATTCATCGCGCAGACGACGCCAGCGAAGAAGACGAATGGGGAATCACGCCCAACGAAGGTCTGGAACTTAAGCTGAGCGATGTCGAGGCCGCTCGTTTGGAACGCGTACGCCGAACCCGTGATCTCTTGCGAGAGTCGCCGGAAGAGGACCGAGACGTGGAGGATAAACAACTAGCGTTGGCGGTAAAGTACATGTTGAAAGAAGTGGCGAGTGTGGCGGCGGACGAATGAAGAAGCTCCTCACACTGGAAACGACTTGCGACGAAACGGCTGCCGCGATTGTCACCGACGACCTGAAGGTACTCTCGTCGGTCGTGGCCTCTCAGGATGAACTGCATCAACGCTTCCACGGCGTCGTGCCAGAGATCGCCGCGCGAGCACACGTCGAACGCATACTGCCGGTGATCGACGAAGCGCTTCGCAAGGCCAACACCTCGCTACAAGAACTCGATGCGATCGCCGTAGCGAACACTCCGGGTCTAGCTGGTTCGCTGCTTGTCGGGCTAATGGCGGCGAAGTCGTTGTGCTTGGCGCTCGGCAAGCCGCTCATTGCGATCAATCATTTGCACGCACACATCTATGCTTGCAAGCTGGCCAGTGGTGTCGATGTCTTCCCGTGCGTCGGCCTGATTGCCAGCGGTGGGCATAGCCATCTATATCGCTGCAACGCGCCTTCCGACTTTGTCTATCTCGGTGGCACAATCGATGATGCTGCCGGCGAGGCGTTCGATAAAGTCGCGAGCATGCTTGGCCTGCCTTATCCCGGTGGGCCGTCTGTGTCGAAAGCTGCTGTGAACGGCAACTGCAACGCATACGCGTTTCCCCGTTCATTTCTGAAAGACGACTCGCGTCTCGACTTCAGCTTCAGTGGCTTAAAGACAGCGGTGCGTTATGCGATCACTGGCAGTGCCACGGCGACGTTTGAGCGACCAGAGCTATCCGACCGGCAGATAGCGGACCTCGCCGCAAGTTTCGAAGAAGCAGTCGTTGACTGTCTCGTTGGCAAAGCTCTTCTGGCGGCGCGGGTGCAACAACTGTCCACGCTGTGCGTCGGTGGCGGCGTTGCCGCGAATCGACGGCTTCGCGAGCGATTGGGTCAGGAGGCGAAAGCCGTGGGCGTTGATCTTCACATCGCGCCCCTCGAGCTATGTACCGACAATGCGGTCATGGGGGCGATTGCAGTTGAGAGATTTGCGGCGGGAAAGACGGAATCGCTTGATCTGGATTTCATGCCGGGGCTCGTGCGGGTGTAGTTGGACGTTGGACAGCGCCACTTCGAGACGAGCCTAGTGCTTCGTCAAGTATAAAAAGTGGGGTGGGGTAAGCATCCTGCTTGCCGTGTGTTTTGCCCAGTGAATCGCAAGCTGGAAGCTTACGCCACGAAACTGCAACCCCAAGTTTTAGTTTTGACGAAGCACTAGCATACTTAACTGGTGACGAATCGGCCGTTTAACCGCAAGCCTGAGGCCTGCGGTTGCTATGCAGATCGATTCCGAGGTAGAACATCCTTGCGGTTCTCCTGTATGAAGCTGCCTTTGGCAGCGGAACAACATTGGCG
>PBSM01000266.1 GCA_002726245.1 Planctomycetaceae bacterium
GGGGGGGGGGGCCGCGATGTTAAGATGGCGAGGGATTTAGGCTTGGAGCGGTTCCATGCTCAACCCAAATGGGAAATCCCGGCTTAGAGAGAGTCAAGCGATGAATCGTGGCAACGACCATGTTCCGGCGGGCACCTCCAAGCGACGCGCAGTCTTGATCTTCTTCGCCGCACTACTGTCCGCAGCGCTGGTGGCTATAGCATTGGTACCGAGGCGGCCGGGCACGCTCGACCGGGCAAAGGCAGCTTACGCCCGCGGCGACTACGCGACCGCTTCACGCCTGGTGGACGCTGTTCTCCCTGAACGACCTTCCGACGAGGCATTGGTGTTGGGTGCCCGGCTGGCCTTGATAAAACGGCGCCCCGAGGACGCGCTGCGGCTTCTCCGCCGCGTGGCCGATGACCGTGGGGTGGAGGGAGTCGATACGCTGTTTGAGTGCGGCAAGATGTGCGGAGAGTTGGGGTCGCTCGGCGACGCGGAGCGATATCTCCGCATGGCCGTTGTGCATGCGCCGGGCTATCGAGAGGCGAATTATCATTTGCTCGACTTGATGCGGATTGAAGGACGCAACTGGGAGGCGTATGAGTTGGCAGCCAACGTCTTTCCTCCGCGTCAGTTCAGGCTTAAGCACCTGGAACTGGTCGGCACGCTTAGGGATGTGTGGCTTGACGAGGCTAAAGATCAGGAGTTCTTGGCCTATTGCGAAACGGTCACTCCAGAGGATCCACTGCCTCAGTTGGGTCTAATTCGATTGATGCTGGCGAAGCAACACGAAGTGGGCCGTGCCAAGAAAGCACTGCTGAAGGCCGTGGCGGCTGCGCCCGAGCTTTGCGAAGCCCAAGCGACCTTGGGCGAATTCTTGTTGGACAGCGGCGAAGACGTGGAGTTTTTGCAATGGCATGCGAAGTTGCCCAGCACCGCAGAACGGCATCCCTCCATCTGGGTCATCCGGGGACGCTGGTCGCGTCTGCAAGGAGACACCGAAGGTGCCATTCGTTGTTTGTGGGAGGCCATTCGCCGGTTTCCGAACGATCGAGCCTCGAACCTATTGATCGCCAAGTTGCTGGTGTCGGTGGGACGAGACCAGGATGCCGTGCCGTTTCAACAACGGGGCGAGCTACTGGTGGCATTCGACCAGTTGCTGGTGCATTACGGGCGTGCTCCCGCAACGTTGACGGAGATGATCCAATTGTTGGAGAAGCTGGAGCGTCGTTGGGAGGCGATTGGCTGGTGCCAAATCCTGCTCCAAACCGATCCGTATTCCCAGTTCGCCCGGGAAACAATTGATCGGTTGGAGATGCAGTGGAAACCCGGCCGCGAAGGCACGCCCTCCGCCAATCCGTCGCTGGCAATTGATCTCGCGAATTACCCCCTGCCGCACTTGCAGTTGCGCGAACGTACGGCCTCGAGCCATGCGGGGGCGCCCCGCGCTTCCGCACTTTCCTTCCATGAGTCGGCGAGCGAAGTGGGACTGGATTTCCGCTATTTCGTCGAGGACGAGAGGCTTCAAACCGAAGTCTATACGTTTGACTTTTCCGGAGGGGGCGTGAGTGTGCTGGACTACGATTGCGACGGATGGCCGGATCTCTACTTGACGCAATCACGACACTGGCTGGCTGGCAAAGACGGTGCGGAGCCGAGAAACGCGCTGTTTCGGAATGTTCATGGAGAGTTTGTTGATGTGGCCGAATCTGCGAACGTGGGGGATCAGGAGTTTGGACAAGGAGCGGCTGCAGGCGACTTTAACTGCGATGGGTTCCCCGACCTTTACGTCACCAATTTGGGCGCCAACGTGTTCTATTTGAACAACGGGGACGGTACTTATCAGGACATCACCGAGACTAGCGGCACAGGCGGGGAGGGCAATTCGTTAAGCGCCGCGCTGGCGGACTTCAGCGGCGATGGCCTGCCCGATTTGTACGTCGTCAACTATCTTGACCGCGCGACGGAGCAGCCATGTCCCGGCCAGGGCAAGCCGACTGGATGTGGGCCACATCTTTTGCTTGGCCAGCCCGATCGACTTTATCTCAATCTTGGTAATGGAGAGTGGCGCGACGTTGCCGAACCGGCGGGCATCCCTTTGCCGCAGGGCGCGGGCAAAGGGATGGGGCTGCTGGTCGCCGACTTTGACGGCCAAGCTGGACTCGACATCTATGTGGCCAACGACATGACGGCCAATCGACTGTACGTTAACCAAGGAGCAGCCGCCAATCCAATTTCCTTCGTCGAGCAGGGACGCGTCGCTGGTGTCGCCTATGACGAATCCGGGACGCTGCAGGGATCCATGGGCATCGCGGCCAGGGATCTCAAGCAGAACGGGATGCTCGATGTGTTTGTTTCGAACTTCTACAACGAGCGCAACAACCTTTTCTCGCAGTCCGTGCAAAAGCCAAGCCTGCTGTTCAACGATCTCAGCCTCGACATGAATCTCGCGATGTCGTCGGTCAACGAGGTGGGGTGGGGCGCCCAGTTTCTGGATGCGGAGCTGGATGGAGATTGGGACTTGTTTGTGGCCAACGGGGACATCAACGACAACATGGCCATCGTAGGCAAGATGTATCCGAGAATGTTCGAGAACTTGGGTGGGGCGCGCTTCGAGCCAAGACCCGCAGCATGCGACTTCTTTCAGACTAGAAACTATGGCCGCGCCGTCGCTCGGCTGGATTGGAATCGAGACGGACTGGACGACGTGTGCGTTACGCACAGGGGCGCCCCGGTGGCGTTATTGACCAACACTTCGCAGCGACTCGGTCACTTTATCGCCATTGTACTAATAGGTGTGGAGTGTAGCCGAGACGCTGTGGGAGCGGTGGCGGAAGTTGAGGCGGGAGCGAGGCGATGGAGTGTGCAGTTAATGGCTGGTGACGGGTTTAGCGCCACCAATCAGAGGCAGATCTTGCTTGGATTAGGTGCCCAGACTGAAGTGGACAAGCTGACGATTCGTTGGCCGCAGGGTGATCCACAGTCGTTCGAGCACCTGCCGGCCGATCGCCAGTGGATCGTTGTCCAGGGGCACGATTCCCCGATCCACAGACGCTGACGTTAACGCTGTAAACTGTCGAACTAGTGAAGCCTGCATTATTCCGATTCGGGGAGAGGGCCATCACAAAAACCAAACAGGGTCCAGGGAAGCGATCGCATACCTGCGGCGCATCCTTGAGAAAAACCCCGAACACGTGAATGCAACCGGACTGTTGAACCTTGCTAACATGACTCTCGGAGAATACCCGCTGGGATACATAGAGATCTGGAAAACGATCGCCGTCGTAGTCGCCCCAAGCGACGCTTTTGACCAGCGATTGTTGGCAACACGCGTTTGAATTGCAACATCCCGAAATTGGCCCTGACCATCGTTCTGAAAAAGCTGACTGGGAAACTTCAAATGCGAATCGAATTTGTCGCCGCCGAGCAGCGATTGCCGTCACTCCGCCGTGCTGCGGCGCTCCGCGACTGAGATATAACCGAACTTCGTTCCTTATCGCCGCGGTGCCTGGAAACCGGCGGGGCCGACGGGTTTGGCAGTACGAGAGGCGGGGCCGAGCTTGCGTTTGGATTGGGACGTGCCGGCGAGGAAGTTGTCGATCTGGGCCGATTCCTTGAGCCGGTCGAATTCCTCTGCCATGGCGATGCGAAGCTTCTTCTCGTGGATGTCTTTGTAGAGTTCGTCCTTGACGGTTTCGAAGTTCGTTACCTTCGGCTTCGTGTAGCCCAGGCACTTCAGGATAATGTATTTATCACCGACGTTGAGGATGCCGGACAGACTTTCTACGCCACCCGGTTTCAAGCGAAAGGCTTCGTTTTCGATGATCGGTTGCCCGCCGTGCTGGCGGATCGGAGGCACCTTGCCGAAGTTCGCCCGCGAGACTTGCTCGATCGAGTAAAGATTCGCCAACTCGCCGAAGTACTGCTCCGTCGGGTTGTTTCGAGCCATATCCCAGACCTCGTTGGCTTGTCGCTGATTGTTAAGCACGATCGCTAATACTTCGACCCGCTCGCCATAGTTCGACTCGAAACCTTTCTGCAAGTCTTCTTGCGTGACTTGCACACTTTCGCGGACGATCTGCTTCAAGGCCACGCTCGGCCAGACGGCATCGTAGACATACAGATCGACACTGACGTTATCGCTTTCGGTGACTGTTTTCAGCCAGGCTTGCACGTCAGGAGTGTTGTCCTTTTTGATGTACCCGTACGAATCAGCCGCTCGCGCGATCTCTTCGTCGATGGCTGGCTGCGTGACCGATTTGTTCTGTCGCTTCAACTCCTGAGTCAATATCGCGCGGTTGATCTCGCCTTCGAGGACCTCCTTGCCATAGCGGAGCAAGCATTCATCGGACAGTTGCTGCATCGGAATCCGCCGGCCGTTGATAGTGGCGGCAACTCCAGGTAGCTGTTGTCTAAGCTTTTGGTCGTTGAAGACGTTGACGACTTTCGACTCTGCTTGCAACTCTTTGAACAGTTGGGTGGCCGCGTTACTGAGCTTGCCATCGCGAATCCGGTCACGAAGCTGCGCCTTAATGCGAGGCAGAGTCTTACTCGATAGGGGAGGCGGCTGGATCTGCTTCTCACACTTGAGGATGATGTACTGATTACCGACGGGAATGATCTGAGAGACCTCACCCGCCCTCAGCGAGAAAGCGGCTCTTTCAATCTCGGCGTTGCCGAGGTTCTTGCGGATCGGTGGAATGATCCCGCGGGCGGCGGCTGAGTTGGCGTCTTCGGACAGTTCCTTGGCGATGTTACCGAACTTGTCGGGTGCTGCTTTTGCACGTTGATGCGCGCGTGTCGCCTTTTGTTGAGTCGTCGCCATGATCATCCGAGCTCTGACGCGAGGTCCGTGCTCGGTTTCGAGCTGTTTGATCAGCTCTTCTTCCGTCACAACGATCTGTTCGCTGGCCAGCCGTCGCAAGGCTAACATCGGCCAGATCAGTTCTCGACGATAGCGATCGGCGGAGATATCGCGTTCCGTTTCGAGCATCGTGAGCCATTTGTCCTTTGGCAAGCCGAAGTTCCCGGCTTGTTCTTCGATCTCCGTCTCGACGTCGGCGTCCGTAATGCGAATGCCTTGTTTCTGACAGGCCTGCCAAATCAAGTGTTTGTTGACGATGCTTTCCAAGACATCTTGACCGTAACGGCGGAGGCATTCTCGGGCGAGAGCTTCCCGTGTGACTTGTTGTCCGTTGACGGCCGCCATCACTTTCCATTGAGTCGCATTGCCTATCTGCGCAGTCGCTTGAGTGGCGGGGCGTGTGTTGGTGCGGCTGTTGGGAGTTGCAACCGGACGCGGAGCAACACCGCGCTTCGACGGAGCCTGTGCTGTCGCGGAACCAAGTCCCCAAAAGCTCCTCGCGGCGAGACAGACTGCCAAGACGGCGACGGCTCCGCCGGCGAGCGAGATCAATTGGCGAACTTTTTCTGAGCGGCTGTTGCTAGCATCCTTGCTAGTCATGTCGGTTCTCCCTACCCGGATTGCTTACACGTTGTTCGACGAACCCGTCGCAATGACGAAAGGCCCGCGCACCTGCCTCGATACGACGGCGCGGGAGTATAGGGAGCGTCCAAAACAGCGTCAATAGAAACGCAAACCAGCACAGCGATCGTGTACAGCGTCGTGCGACTCGTGGCTGTGCTGGCAGTGGCAGCGAACTGAAGCAGGATGCTTCAGCCACGGGAAAGGAAAGCGATCGGCTATGCAGCCGGTTCGTCGCTTGCTCGCCGGAATTGCCGGAAGAGCGAGTTGTATCGCCGAGGTCTTTGCCATCGGCTGGGAGACTCGTTGCTCGCTGGTGGCCGCGCAGTTGGCGGTGCGGCGTCGATCTGTAGTTGCTCGGGTAGCACGACATCAGGTTCGCTAGTCAGCGTTGGAGGTGCCTTGCGAAATCTGAAGATCTTGTTGAACCAGTTTGACACTCCGCTCTTCTCTTCGACCGGTGCCTCCATACCTGACTCTTCGGTCAGTGCGAGTGGCCGCGCCGCTTGCGGGCGCGGAAGCCGCTGCGGGTGTTGCAGATGCACCGGTACCATCCCCTGCTGTTGGCCAACGTCGGGTCGATGGTTTCGGATGACGCGCGGCACGGGGTCTTGATTCGGGTCGTACCGTCGTTCGGAGATCTCACGTGGGGCAGGCCGCTCGATAGGTCCTGAAGTCATGACGGCTGCCGGATCGCGTGCGATTTCCCGGTGAAGTCGTTCTTGACGGCTCTGAATCGGTTCGCCCGTTTCAGCAGGCGCGTTGTCGAACCGTTCACCTTCGCCGAAGCGGCTGAAATGATGACGCAGATACTGCGGGCCGACTCTTTGGAGGGTGTATCGACAGTCTTGGAAACGGCCTTCCGCTAAGCTGACGGAAGCCAGCCGAAGTTGTTCGGAAACTTGAGTTGCTTCGGGCCGGGTAAGCCACACGTCGAACAGCCGCACGTCGTCAATCGAAACCTGCCCGGTGCCGCGAAGATCGAGACCAACACGCAAGTTCCGGACTTCGCCGGTCGGAAAGTCATCGACGAGGATGCCGACTCTCTGCCATTGCTTGCTGAGTGGCGGCAATCCTTGCCCGCCGCCGTATTCGGTCTGCCGATAAAATCGCTTGCCATCAGCTTCACCTTCAACCACCAGGCGGACTCGCGGTTGTTGCCGAGGGTCGGCGATGCGGAGTTGGGCCTGGAACGCGAGTCTTCTGCTAGCAGGAGCCTGCAGGTTCTGGCTGCGGAGCCACGCCACGGGACCGCGAGACTGTCCGGCCGGTGTGTGGCTTTGCATCAGCAGCGATTGCTGGCCGTCCGCTGCCTGCGTGGGATCAACCGAAACTTGCTGGTCCGCACCTTCACTGAAACGCCAGCCAGCCGGCGTGTTGTTTCCAGTCGAAGCCTCGAAGCTGGCGTTCTCCAACGCATGCCACGGACGCATGCGCGAGACATGCCTTTCGAGCCGATCGATTTCGGTCTCCAGCATGTCAGTCAGCCCTTCGCCATGTTCGATGAACAGATCAGCGATGCGGACGTTCGCTTCCGACAATGTGCAACTGGCAACATCGTACGGGGGAACGGAAAGTTGCCAACGCGGATCTTCATCGGTTCCTCTCGGCTCACCTGTCGAGAGATGCGTGATTCTGTACGGAGTAGGGCTTTGGAAGTTGAGCGTCGCTCGGATGGGCCAAGGCGAGTCGTTTGCCACGTACAGACGCGTTTGATCGGCCTCAACCAACCAACGAATCGTGAGCGGTTGGGCCCGACGCACTGTCGCTGCTTGATTTCGTTGCGAGAGAGGTTTGTTAGGCAGTTCGCGAAGCAGCGCTGTGACTCGCTCCGAGAGACCGTTTGATTCGCGCAATCGCGTTAGTCCGCGAACGAAGACCGATTTACAATCGTGACTAGCCAACAGGTGCGTCAAGGGGTGTGCACCACGTGCTCCCATCAGCCCCAAGTATGGATGCAGCCGAATTTGCGCGTCATCGACACCGAGGAATTCCGCGCCTCGCGGTGACGCCAGCGAGTGCGGCCTCGCTCGAGTCTGCAACAAGCCACCTTGATGGTCTTCGCCCGCCGCCAGAAACGCTTGAACGATCTCCCTCGTTTGCGACGCTTCGGCATCGTAGCTCTTCAGGGCAACGTTACTTGAATCCAGAGGCCGCAACAGAGCGATCCCCGGTACCGCCGCGAAGTGCTCGGGAGCGATGCCTTGTTCAAGCAGCAACGTCGCGACATCGGTTGGTGTCGGCAGGCTGTCAAGCGACGCCTGGGATGGCGGCTGAAGTCCTTCGAGCAGGTCACCGGCCAGGAAGAGCTGGAGTTCGGGGCGCGAGTCGGCAAGTTCTCGATACATCGAATTGTAGAACGAAGCCAAGTCGGCTGCTCGCCAATCTAGCCACTTCGCGACGATTTCCGCTTGCCATTGCCGAGGCGACTGTGCCGACATCGGCTTGCCAGATGAGCCGAGAGCGGTCGCAAATCGGTCGGCGGTTGCCGAATCCATGCCCCAGTTTGCCCCAGGCAGACGGGCGTAGGTGTCGGCACTCAAATCAAGCGACACGCCAGCAAACGATTCGTGATCGCCGTAACGCTCTACGATCTCTTCGACAACTCCAGACATCGCTCGCTGCACGTGATCGTTCAGCGGATTATAGAGCGGCCCAACTGCTGCGTCTGGGTGAGCGATGTGCCAAGGGAAGTGTTCCTTGTCCACAAGCAGAATGCCATCTTCACCGTTGGCTACTCGTTCTTCAAGTTCATGGAGCGGCGTCGAGAAGCGAATGCTCGGGATGAGTCGCAGACCCTGTCGATCAAATATGCGAAACAGCAGTTCCAAGACATCTTTGCGAACCAGATCCTGTCCGCTCGTGAAGAGCACACCGTTGTCGTAACGCGTCAGTGCGGGAAGCAACTCCGTTGGATAGAGAGTGCCACCATCCCCGGCGACTTCGATAACAGCGGCGTTGTAGCCACGGTCGTGCAGTACTTGTGTAAGTCGCTCTGCTGCGGTCCAGAACGTTTGCCAGTCGATCAGGAAGCGTCCGCTTTCCGCATCGCGTACGCGTTTGCTGCCGAGTAGATTCGTCAGTTCGGACGCGCTTAACTTGGCTGCGACAAGCCGTTCTTTGCGATTTGCTTTCGGCTTGTCTTCGACTAGTGAGAGCGGCCCGGCGTGGATGCGGATCGAACCGACAACGGCATGTTCGTCGACGGAGCGGTTCGTAACGACCACTAGTGCCTTGTCGGACCGTGGCCAGAAGACGGTTTCCGCCGAGGCGACGCGTGCCAGTGCCTCGTCCGGTAGTGGAGCAACGTCAATCCCTGTATCTAAAGATGTCCGCATCGCCCGACCGTCAGCCGTCGGCTCAACGATTGCCAAGCCAAACTGTTGGGCGGTTGCCCCGGGATACTCGACTTCAAGGCGATGTGGGCTGCCGTCTGGGTCGAGTTCGATCGGAAAAGCGATCCAACCCCCAGGAGCCAGCGTCGCGAACTTACGCCCCGAGATCTCTTGCGGGGCAGCGATTCGCGCCCCAAACGTCTGTTGAGCTTCTGCCCTCTGGCCGAGCACCGAGACGGGAGACTTGGCAACGACAATGTCTTCGGCTGTTGGATCGATAGCCTGGACGATCTGCCAGCCTTGGCTTGGCGGCGCGCCGCGCGAACCGAAGAGGCCACTGCTGTTGTTCGTCTTGGCAAGAACGACGAACTGCAGCGTTCTTGTGTGACTCCAGCCAGCGGATTTCAACGGCGTCGAGGCATCGCGTTGACCGAGCGAGATGACGAGGTTATAGATTCCTTCCTCGCGCGGCATCGGAACGGTAAATGGTCCGATCTCGCCGGAAGTGTCCTGTTGCTTGACCAAGGTATCCAGCTCGGAAGTCCAAAGCTGAAGTCCCGTTCGAGGATTCAGCAACTGGAGCCGACAACGGTGCGCGGCATCTGGATCGTTATCGGCCGCGTTGGGCACGACGGTCATAGCGACGTGTTCGCTAGGTTCGAAGATCAACGACGGGCGGTTGAGCCGAACTCGCAACGAATCTCCGGGCGCGCGACGAACAGCCAGTTGGCATGACGCTCCTAGACGGACGCCAAACGGCTCACTGATCAGATTCTGTAACGGGATCACATGCTTTTCATCGACGCCATCCGCGGTCAGTCGCAAGTGGAACGATGCGCCCTTGGGAGCGCGGATGGACAAGCCGATGGCGTCGAAAGTGCGCGGTGCTGACTGCTGAAAGCGAAGACTCGACTCCTCGACACTCCAGCCGCCAGGAGCCATCGGTTCGACACCGAGGTGATCGACATTCGAGATGACACCTTCTTCAAGTGAGATCTCTCCCTGCCATTCGGCGCTCGCGCCGCCCCACTCGATGAGAAAACGAAGATCGAGGTGCTTCCCGATCGATTCGGGAGCTTCAGCGACCGTGCCGTCGAAAGTATCGGGAGACGATTGGCTACTCCTACCAAATACGGATTCGCCGCGTTGGAATCGCAGTGGGTTATCTGGTAGGCGGCTGTCGCGAGGGCTTGGGGCGATGAGCTCGTGAAGATCCTCTTCGTCGTCTGCGCCTTCCGAATCTCCTCGCAAGCTCTCCGGAAGCGCTGGTATCGGCGGAATGTCCGAGTCTGTTAAGGTTCCCGGTTCAGATGGACCGGCGGGGATGGTATCGGCATGCACCGAAGTGATGATCTGCGCAAGCACATCACCAGCGACAAGTGTCAGCGTCAACAGAAGGAGAGTCGTGAGGTTACGCCACACGGAATGAGCCACTTGGAGGTAGGTGTTTGCTTAGTCTGGGCTGGCTGATGGGAGGGATTACAGCCGGGTGTGCTTGAGGTGTGTGGGGTGGAACTCGCCAACGACGGCGTGTACTAGTCCCACACCATAGAACTCGGCAATTCGGCACAATGCGAATTACCGAATCTTCGTGAAAAGGCGTTATAACTGAGTTTTTGCAAAGTGCTAAATCAATCCCAATTGAGCTAAGACGTGCTTTGGTTCTTGAGAATCTTCCGTGATCTGCGTCATGGCCCATTGGAGAGTA
>PBSM01000267.1 GCA_002726245.1 Planctomycetaceae bacterium
AGAAACGGCGTACGAGCGTATCGCGAAACTCATCATCGTCATCAACAACAAGCAGATCGATTTGCGTTGCATCCGACATAGACTGGCTCCATGATTCCGCAGGTTCAAACCTGTAGGTCCCGACGACCGACGGGACTCGCCGAGTAAGTCCGGCTGTGGTTCGGTTCAAGTCCCGTCCGGCGACCGGGACCTACCGGCTCGGAATCGTTGAAGCAAAACGCATACCGTCGCATCCCAGATTCGTCACCGCGTCCGAAACAACGGCCCGCGCGCCGAACCACGCGCCATTCGCACAGCAACGCGCGATATCGCACATCCGTTTATAGGCCTAGGCTCGCCAACGGGGCGATCGATCCAGAAAATGCAGAGTCCGCTTCCACCGCGCGCATTGAATAGCGGCGTACCAATCACGTTTGGCGCGGTAATTGCGTTATCGCACATATCGGAACCCCCCCTCGTTTGTGGAGGACACAACGATGCAAGCCGAGAAAATCCTTGTGCCAACAGATTTTTCGCACACAGGAGATGCGGCATTGGAAATGGCGACCGCGTTGGCTCGCAATGCCGGAGCCATGTTGTTGATCGTGCATGCCGAGGAACCGCCCGCAGCGTATGGAGGCGGCGAGTTATACTACGGCATGCCCGAACCAGCGACGGACGACTTGAGGAAGATGCTGCACAAGGTCGAACCGACCGATCCGACGGTTCGGTACGAGCATCGATTGATCACCGGCGATCCGGCCCATGCCATCGTGCGACTCGCCAAGGATGAAGGTGTCGATATGATCGTGATGGGGACGCATGGACGCACTGGCCTATCGCGAATGCTGATGGGAAGTGTCGCCGAGGCGATCGTGCGGCGAGCGGAATGCCCCGTGCTGACTTACAAGCAGCCGGCCAATGAAGCTCCCGCTGTTAGCTGAGCCGACGGCGCTAGGTCAGAAGTGTTCAAGTTGGCCAAACGCCGTAGCAGAAGTCGTTAGACTTCTGGGACCCCGAACGTCGGCTATGAACTACAGCACGGCGGCTGGAACTCTCCGCCACAAAAAGGAGACAAAAGGTGTCTTGGTTCCCGAAACAGAAGGTTGTTGTGCCCATCGACTTCTCCGATGAATCCTTCACGGCGCTAGCCACGGCGTTGGAGCTGGTCGATGATCCGAGCACATCCTCGTCGTCCATGTACTGCAAGAATTGTCGCCGATGGAGCCCGGTGAAATCTGGCGGACGATCGATCACGAAACACGCATTCGTCACACCACGAAGGCCCTTCGCGAGCGGCTCGACAACGGCATGCACGATGATGTATCAACCGACGTCGTCATCGGAAACCCCGGTCATGAGATCACGGCACTAGCTGAACGAGAGGACGCGGATCTCATCGTGCTCACGTCACACGGTCGCACGGGTCTGAAGCGTATGCTAATCGGATCTGTCGCAGAACGTGTGATTCGGCTTGCTCATTGTCCGGTCCTAGTTCTACGCGAGTAGAGTCACTCGTCGGTGCGGTTCCGCGTGGGACCACAACTTGACTTATCAGGAATCTCACCGAGGCGCAGATTGTCCATAACAGCAAGTGAAACTCAAACGGCCGCATGGCATTTCTATTCTTCTGCCTGCTCAGCGATATGCAGCCGCTTCTCCGTCGCGAGCATCGCCTGCGCCATTCGGTACGACCAAAGGGCGTACTCCTCTCGCGCGGATTCGGCCTCGGGAATCCCTTGACGCGAAATCAATGCTTGCATCGCGAGACCCGCCAAGTGTCGTGTTGCGAGTGGATCGTTGGTCGCAATTGGTTCGAAGGTAGGAGATGCCGCGGTGTTCATCGGTGATCCTTTCGTGCGTTGGTCTAACAGCTTCTCAAGCAAAGCACATGCCGCAAGCGACTTCTGCTGTGTTGCGTTGACGCAGGCCATCAAAATCCTCGCGCTGTGCGATGCGCACGTTTCCCTTACCGCAGATGCCACGTCGGGCCTTTGTTACCAAGCAGCACATTGCGCCGAGACCTCAAACCATGCCTGACAACACAAGAATGAACCGCGACGCACCGATCCCTCCTGCGATAGATTCACTGCTTCCGGCCGAGATGGCCGTGAAAGCGGAACAAGTCGGAGTCAAGAAGGCGAACATAGATATGCTGGCGGCTTAACCGGCCTGCTTCTCGGCCTCAACCTCGGTCTTGCGTTGCCATTCATGATTGGAAACGTGCGGCTCTTTGCGCTTACACCCATCGTGACGTCGCTTTTCGGATGTGCAATTGGCATTTCAACGGCATATGTTACCATCCTTGACCGACGCCGCGATTGGTTCAGGTCAATGGTTTCGAGCCGCTGCTAACACGGAGCGGCCGCAAAGTAGCGATACGACAAGCATCAATGGGCTTGCTTCTGAATTACGATTCCGTGCCAGCCGTTGGCTGCGTTACTCTTCCGTGACCTCGACGTCCCAAGTGCACTCGATGCAACCTTTGACGCTCTGATACGCTGGGCACTTGTCGGCGTAAGTTGCCAACGCTCGGTCCACTTTATCGCGAGTGCCATCGGGGATCTTGAGTCGGTAGTGAAGGCGAATGCTGGTGATCTTCAGCACACCGTCTACGTCCTCGATATCTCCTTCAACATCTGCTACAAGATTCTCAGGCGACTTGATCTCCCGCACATCCAGTGCGACTCCGAAGGTGCCGAGCAGTCATCCCGCGACACCGGCAATCATGTGATCGAGCGTGGACGGATACTCGGGGCCAGTGATCTTGCGTCCGTACTTCTCCTGGTAGAAGTCCTTGATACCGCCGTGAATGCCGAAGTGAAGCGACTCTCCGAATCCCTCGATGCGGGCTGTTCGGTGCGGCCCTTCGTGTTTAGCAATCTGGATTTTGCTTGTGTGGGCGACTGACATGATAACCTCCTCTATGAAATGTAGAGTGCCACGGTCATTCTCAACACTTCTCGGCGACTGTCAAACACGGCTTACGAGAAGAGAAAGGGATCAGAACTATTTTACGTTCGCGTATGCTGACGACGGGGCGCCGGCGTGAGCGCGCGATCCACTTGCCGCCGCCAGCCGTATAGAGGGAACAGGCCTCACAATCCGACGCTGCTGCATCGATTGAACGAGGGACCTTCGATCGAAGGGTAGACCAAATCCTCTCGCTCCTGCACACTGAAGGTTAGTAGCCGAAAGCACTTCGGTCCCGTCTCGATGGCTAACCGCTCCAAAGTCAAGTCGTTTGCCGAGTTAGCAGATCTTCTCGAAGAGCTGCGCGCTGGACCTGCGCGCAAGGTCGTCTACTGTCACGGCGTGTTCGATTTGCTCCACATCGGTCATATTCGATACCTCCAACAGGCGCGAGCACTCGGCGATGTGCTCGTCATGACTATTACGAAAGATGAGTTTGTCAACAAAGGGCCGCATCGACCGGCATTTAGTGATCAGCTTCGTCTCGCTGCGCTCGCTGCGCTAGATTGTGTCGATTACTTGGCGATCAACGAGTGGCCAACCGCGACGGAAGCACTGCGACAACTCAAGCCGAGCATCTATGCCAAAGGAGCCGAGTTTCGCGAGCGTAAGACGCCGGAGCTGTTGATGGAAGAGCAAGCCGCGGCAGAAGTAGGTACGACGGTCGAGTTCATCGAAGGCATTACTTCCAGCTCGTCGCACTTGATCAACAAGTACCTCTCGCCGCTTGATGACGAGGCCGACCGCCACTTGGAGCAGTTCCGCGAACGGCATCAGCCGGCGGACGTGCTCGGATGGCTCGATCGTGCGAAAGACTTGAAGGTCCTCGTCGTCGGCGAGACGATCATCGACGAATACTATATGTGCTCCGCGATCGGACAGTCTGCGAAAGCTCCAATCCTCGCAACCCGCTACGAATCTCACGAGCGCTTCGCGGGTGGGGCAGCCGCGGTCGCGAATCACCTCGCACCCTTTTGCGACGATGTAGATCTCGTCTCGATGCTTGGCGCTCAAAACACCGAAGAAGAATGGGTGCGATCTCATCTCCGCGAGCAAGTAACTCCCCGTTTTCATTACAAACAGAACTCACCGACGATCATCAAGCGACGTTATCGTGAGGCCTACTTTGGTGTCCCGCTGTTCGCGATTAACTTCTTGAATGACGAGCCTCAGTTCCACGATGAAGACGTCCAGCTTTGTAGCATGCTGGAAGAGTCGCTTGACGAGTATGACCTCGTGATCGTTGCTGACTACGGGCACCAGATGCTCACCGAACGTGCTCGGCAGTTGCTCTGCGAAAAGGCTCCGTTCCTGGCTGTTAATACGCAATCAAATGCAGCAAACGCGGGCTTTCATCTCATCTCGAAGTACAGTCGCGCGGACTTCGTTTCGCTGGCGGAGCGAGAACTCCAACTGGAATGCCGCGTGCGAGGCGAGGATCTCGAACGGCAACTGCCAGATGTCGGCCAGCGTTTGTATGCCACGACGATCACCGTCACGCTCGGCAAACGCGGTTGCCTGAGCTACAACCGTCGCGCTGGATTCCATGAAACTCCTTCGCTAGCCACGAGTATTGTCGATCGCGTCGGTGCTGGCGACGCCTTCCACGCTGTCGCTTCGCTGTGCGCAGCGGTCGATGCTCCGCTCGATGTGCTTGGCTTCCTTGGCAACGTGGCCGGTGCCGAGGCGGTTGCGACGGTCGGAAACTCGCAAAGCATCGAAGCTTTGCCATTCCGTCGCCACGTCGAATCCCTATTCAAGTAGCGAGAAAGGGGACTGGCTCCGTGCCTGACCAAGCATTGCACCGTCGAACGCACTTAACGGCACGGTGCCTTTCCCCTTCTCTCGCGGACCATGCACAACTCAGCTAGTCACTTCGACAGTCTGAACTAAGAAAGCTGCTAATGTCCAATCCTCGCGAAGTCCTTGTCACCGGTGGAGCCGGATACGTCGGGTCCGTCCTGGTTCCCAAGCTGCTGGCCGCCGGGCATCGGGTGAAGGTACTCGACTTGTTCTTGTTCGGCGAACACGTTTTCGATGATGCCAAAGATCACGAGAACCTTGAGCTGATCCAGGGTGACATCCGCAATCGTGAACTGCTCGAAAGCTCCTTTGTCGGTTGCGACGCTATCATTCACCTAGCTTGCATTTCCAATGACCCGAGCTTCGATCTTGATCCAACCTTGGGGAAGACGATCAACTACGACGCCTTCCTTGATATCGTTGACGTGGCGAAACGCAGCGGTGTCCAGCGTTTCATCTATGCATCATCCAGCAGCGTTTACGGTATGAAGGCCGATCCAAATGTGACCGAAGATTTGCCGTTGGAGCCGCTGACCGATTACTCCAAGTACAAGGCGATGTGCGAGGACGTGCTGCTTGAGAATCGCCGATCCGGATTTACGACGTTGATCCTCCGGCCGGCAACCGTATGCGGCGACTCGCCGCGACTGCGTCTTGATCTCACGGTGAACATCCTCTCCAACCATGCCTATCACAACAAAACGATCAAGGTCTTCGGCGGGCAGCAAATGCGTCCGAACCTCCACATCCAGGACATGACAGATCTCTATGTCAAGTCGCTCGAATGGCCCGACGATGCGATCGACGGTAAGATATTCAATGCAGGTTACGAGAATCACAAAGTCGCCGAAATCGCCGAAATGGTGCGAGGTGTCATCGGCGACGACGTCGATATCGTAACGACTCCAACTGACGACCACCGGTCTTACCATATCTGTTCCGAAAAGATTCGTCGCGAGTTGGGCTACGAGCCGCAGCATACGATCGAGAACGCGGTGGAAGACTTGCTCGCGGCCTTCACGTCCGACCGCGTTCCCGCTGCGATGACAGACGACCGGTACTATAACGTGAAGTTGATGAAGGATCTGAACCTGAAGTAGCTGTTGCGCCACGTTCGTGCCCCGTTTGATCATGTCAGTCTTGCCCGACACTTCCGTCGATCTCACCGCTGTCGCTCGCCAGCTTCGCCGACATGTTGTCCGCATGTCGCACGAAGGCCGCGCGCCGCATCTCGGCTCGTCGCTGTCGTGCATCGACATCTTGGTCGCAGCATATTGGGACACTCTGAAAATCGATCCGGCCTCACCCGACGACCCCGATCGCGATCGATTTATCCTCAGCAAGGGACACGCCGCGGCGGCGCTGTACGCAACGCTGGCTGAGCGAGGCTTCTTTCCGAGTGAGGAACTCGCAGAGTACAACTGCGCCGGAAGCCGATTCCCAGAACAACCGAGCCCTGGTGCCGTGCCTGGAGTCGAGGCGGCAACGGGCTCGCTGGGCCACGGTCTGTCGCTTGGCCTTGGCATGGCGCTGGCGGCCCGAATTCAGAATCGTAGCTACCGCGTCATGGCTGTGGTCAGCGACGGCGAATGTAACGAAGGGACCGTCTGGGAAGCCGCGATGTTCGCGGCGGCTCAACAGCTCGACAATGTGGCCGTGGTCGTCGATTACAACCGCTGGCAAGCGACCGGCCGTAGCGAAGAGATCATGGCAATTGATCCGATGATCGACAAATGGAAAGCGTTCGGTTGGGCAACAGCCAGCGTCGATGGACACGACATCGATCGTCTCGTCGAGCAATTCAACCAGCTTCCTCTGCAATCCGGAAGACCATCCGCTATCGTCGCACGAACGACGAAAGGCAAGGGTATTTCGTTCATGGAGGACGACAACAACTGGCACTATCGCATCCCTAACGAAGACGAACTACAAGCCGCGCTCGCGGAATTGGACGGTGACAGCGATGCGTAACGCCTTTGCCAAACAACTCACAGCGCTCGGTGAGCAAGATGAGAGAATTGTGTTGCTATCGGGAGATATCGGCAACCGGATGTTCGACGACTTCAAGCAGCGTTGCCCAGGCCGGTTCTTCAACTGTGGCATTGCCGAAGGAAACATGATGAGCATGGCCGCCGGGCTCGCGATGAGCGGCATGCGGCCTGTCGTCTATACAATCACGCCGTTCGTGACGACTCGTTGCCTGGAACAGATCCGCGTCGATGTCTGTTACCACCGAGTTCCCGTTGTGATTATGGGCGTCGGAGGCGGGTTGGCTTACGCCAGTCTCGGAGCGACTCATCACTCGTGCGAAGACATCGGGTTCCTGCGTCTGCTGCCCAACATGGCAGTCGTTTGTCCCGGCGATGCTGTTGAGACGCGAGCCGCTTTGAAGGCGGCGATTGCTTGTGAGCACGGCGTCTACGTCCGGCTTGGTAAGAAGGGCGAGCCTGAGGTTCATTCGGGAGACATCGACTTCGAATTGGGAAAAGCGATCGTCCTGGCGAAAGGCAAGCAGGTCACACTTGTCAGCACCGGCAATATGTTACCCGTTGCAGTCGAAGCGGCCGACTTGCTGCAGGCCGACGGAATCGAAGCCGGAGTCGCGAGCATGCATACCGTGAAGCCGCTCGACACTGGATTTTTGAACCAAGCGTTTGCATCTTGCGAAGTTGTTGTGACCGTTGAAGAACACAGCGCGATAGGCGGGCTTGGGGGGGCGGTGGCGGAGTGGCTCAGCGAGCAAGAAGTAGCCGGAGCGAAGTTGCTCCGCATCGGGACCGCCGATCACTTCTTGCACGAAGCGGGGAATCAACAGCATGCACGCGAGTGCTACCAAATCGATGCAGCTTCGATTGTGGAGCGAATTCTCTCGTTGGAATCCCGGCTTTAGCCGGTGTCCGGAAACTTAACAAAGCCGCCTCAAGGCGGTACTCCAACATGAAGACCATCGCTGCAGTCCTTGTCGAGACAGGTCGCCCGCTTGAGCTAGCGGATCTCGAAGTTCCGAAGCTCAAACCGGGGCAAGTATTCGTCGAGATCGCGTTCAGCGGTGTATGTCACACGCAATTGCTCGAGTGTCGAGGCTATCGGGGCGCCGACCCCTTCTTGCCGCATTGCCTCGGGCACGAGGCCAGCGGCATCGTGATCGACACTGGAGCTGATGTGACGAAGTGTTGCGTCGATGACCAGGTCATCCTGTCGTGGATCAAGGGCAGCGGCGCGGACGTGCCGGGTTCCGTCTACGACTGGAATGGCAAGAAGGTTAATGCGGGAGGCGTTACAACGTTCATGGCGCACGCCGTCGTGAGCGAGAACCGAGTGACGGTGCTCGGAGAAGGAGTATCGCTAGAGGTTGCTTCTCTGGTGGGCTGCGCCGGAGCTACTGGCGCTGGAGCCGTTTGGAACGCGGCTGGCGTACGCCCGAGTGAGATCGTCGCGGTGTTTGGAACTGGCGGTGTTGGCTTGTGTGCCGTCGCGGCGGCTGTGCAAGCGAAGGCTGACACGGTGATCGCCGTCGATGTGCATCCTGTTCGATTGGCGTTGGCGAAACAACTCGGCGCGGACATCGTCATCAATGCGTCCAAGGCCGATCCTGTCGAGCAGATCCGCGCAGCATTCCCGACCGGCATCGATCACTCCATCGAAGCCAGTGGCCGACCGAGCGTGATGCGGCAGGCTCTGGCTTGCGTCCGTGCTCGAGGAGGCCAAGCAGTCGTGATTGGGAACGCTCGGTTTGGCGAATCGCTGGAAATCGATCCGCGTGAACTGAATCAGGGAAAGCGGTTGATCGGAACTTGGGGTGGCGACTGTGAGCCCGATCGTGACTTCGCAAAGATCTCGCGACTGTCCGTGGAGGGAAGCTTGCCCTTGGAGCGGTTGATCGGCCAACATTACTCGCTCGAAGAAATGAATGAAGCCCTCGCGGACTTGGAGACGGGCGACGTCGCGAGGCCGCTGCTCGACATGACCCGAAAGTCACCGGAATGAGAATCGGAGTCGATCTCGACAACACGATCGTCTGTTATGACGGGCTGTTCCATCGCGTCGCGCTTGAGCGAAGTTGGATCCCGCAAGATCTTGCCACTGACAAACAGTCCGTGCGAGACCATTTGCACGCGGCAGGTCGGCACGATGACTGGACGATTTTGCAAGGGATGGTCTACGGACAAGAGATGATCCACGCCGAACCTTTTTCCGGCGCGAACAAGTTTTTTGCCGAAGCCATACGCCAAGGCTGCCACGTTCATGTTGTAAGCCATCGCACGCGCAAGCCGTATCTCGGAGCAGAGACGGACCTGCACGAGGCGGCACGCGATTGGTTAGCCAAGCACCAGTTCGTCGGGGCAGCATCAGCAAGTCTTCCTGCCGAGGAAGTCTTTCTCGAAGAGTCGCTGCAGGGCAAGCTCGGTAGGATTCGCCAGCTTGAATGCGACGTCTTCATCGATGATCTGCCAGAGCTACTTCTGCACGATGACTTTCCAGGTAATGTGCGCGGTGTCTGTTTCGACCCACGCGGTAAATGTGGGGACGAAAACGTGGAACGAGTCGATTGTTGGAGTACGCTGGCAGAGTGGCTACTAAATGGGAAAGAGCGATGACCGACGAGTTGAGCAGTGACGAGCGCGAGTTGCTGGATACACAAGGCCGCCAGCTCTTGCGCGAGGCCGGTCTGGATGAGCGTTCGTCGTTCGAGCGACTCGCGGGCGGGAAGAACAATCGTGTGTATCGTGTCCGAGGGAACGATACGCAAGCCATTGCCAAGTGGTACTTCCATCATCACGACGACCAGCGAGACCGGCTCCACGCGGAATACTCGTTCTGTGAGTTTGCTAGGCAGTGCGGGATGGATTCTGTCGCGAAGCCACTCGCTCGTAGCAACACGGATCGCCTCGCCATCTACTCGTGGATGGAGGGGCGACCGCTGACGGCTAGCGGGATCACGACCAGTCACGTGGATCAAGCGATTCAGTTCTTGCGACACCTGAACGATTGTTGCGATGCCGGCGCTGAGTTGCCGATTGCGTCCGAAGCGTGCTTCTCGCTGCGGCAGCACGTCGAATGTGTCACCAGACGCGTTGTTCGTCTGGCCAGCATTCCATTGCTGGACTCGACACACGAAGTCGCGCGACGGCTCGTTAACGACCGCTTGATGCCGTTGTTAGCGAGGCATACCGATGACTTGTCTGGATGGGCGGCGAGTCAGGGCGTTGATCTTGCTCGCGAGTTGGCCGCCGATCAGCGTTGTATATCTCCGTCGGACTTCGGCTTTCACAACGCACTTGTTATGCCGGACGGACGGCTGGCGTTTGTGGACTTCGAGTACGCCGGTTGGGACGACCCAGCGAAGACAATTTGCGATTTCTATTGCCAACCCAAGCTGCCAGCTCCGCGCGAGAGCTGGCAACGGTTTGCTGAGCTGTGTACCGAGTTGGCTGGAGGGACGGACTTGGAAGTCGAGCGCCAGACGGCTCTACTCCCGCTGTATCAAATCAAGTGGTGCTGTATCCTGCTGAACGAGTTCGCAGCGGCGGACAACGCCCGCCGGCACTTTGCCACGCAAGAACATGTCGATCTGAAACAGCAGCTTGATAAGGCAACGCAGTTGGCCGCACAGTTGTCTTCGTGAAGACGGTTGAGAAAAAATGGTGGAGAAAAGATGAAGACACGCTGATCTTATCCTCATCTTTTCTCCAAGAAGGAACTTCTCGCATGAGTTCGCCCCGCAAAACCGCCGTTCTGGGAGCCAACTCGTTCTCCGGTCAAGACTTTGTCGATCTGTTGCTCGATGATCCTGATCACGAGGTGATTGGAATCAGCCGCTCGCCACAGCGCGGACCCGCCTTCATTCGTCACCTGGAACGACTGCCTGGCGGTCGGTATAGCTATCACGCGATCGATATGAACGAGGGGATCGACGAACTGCTGTCGTTGCTCGATGCTGAGCAACCTCAATGGATCGTCAACTTCGCGGCCCAAAGCGAAGTTGCTCCGAGCTGGGACAACCCGCATCACTGGTTTCAGACGAATTGCGTCGCCTTGGCGCGGCTGGTAAACCATTTGCGAAATGCCGACTATCTCGAACGTTACCTGCATGTTTCTTCGCCTGAGGTGTATGGCACTTGCGAAGGTGTCGTGACCGAGGACGCGCCGTTCAACGTCAGCACACCTTATGCGGCGTCGAAAGCTGCGGCGGACATGTTGCTGGAAACGTATCGTTGTCAGTTCGCGTTTCCGCTGCTGACAGTCCGAGCCACCAACGTCTATGGCCCTGGGCAACAACTGTTCAAGATCATTCCACGATCCGTCCTGTACGTCCGTTCTGGCCGGCGGATCTCGCTGCACGGAGGTGGCGTTGCGGTCAAGTCGTACATCCACATTCGCGATGTCTCACGAGGCGAGTTGGCGATTCTAGAGGCGGGTCAACTCGGTGAGATCTATCATCTGTCACCCGACGAAGGCGTCTCGGTCCGTCAGGTCGTTGAAGCCGTCTGCCGGAAGCTCGACGTTGACTTCGCGGACGCGGTTGAAGTCGTTGACGAACGGCCGGGGCAAGATGCTGCCTACGTGATCGATTCCGCAAAAGTTCGTGAGGAGCTAGGATGGTCTCCCACAATCGGATTCAGCGAGGGTATTGACGACGTGATTCAGTGGGTCGATGAGAATTGGGACGTGCTTCGCCAGGAATCGTGGAATTATGAACATAAGGCATGACGGAGCGAGGGAGATATGGCGGAAGTTGAGTTCATTACGAGTCTGCATCAATCGACGAGCCGCGATTACTTGAAGCGTGTCACGGATCACGACAAGGCATCCTGCGCGGAAGCAGCGTTGAAATGGGGCGTCGAATACTGGGACGGTGATCGAAGCACGGGTTTCGGCGGGTATCAATACGATGGCCGCTGGCGACCCGTCGCCGAGAAGATCGTCGCGCACTACGACTTGCCTGCCGATGCGCACATCTTGGACGTCGGCTGCGGCAAGGGCTTCCTGTTGTATGAGTTCACTCGGGTGCTGCCCGAAGCAACTGTCCGTGGCATCGATGTCTCCGATTACGCGATCGAGCATGCGAAGGAAGAAGTACGTCCGTTCTTGCAGGTCGGTCGTGCGGAGGAGTTGCCGTACGACGATAATGCGTTCGATTTCGTGATTTCAATCAACACGTTACACAATCTCTACGTAGATCAGCTTTGGTCGGCACTACGTCATATGGAAAGAGTTGGACGCGCGGCGAAGTGGCTGAACGTCGAGGCGTATCGCAACGAGCGCGAGAAAGTCAACCTGATGTATTGGCAGCTAACCTGTCGCGCGTTCCATACACCGCACGAATGGCAATGGATCTTTGAGCAGACCGGCTTCAGCGGCGACCACGCGTTTATCTATTTCGAGTGATCACTATCGGGCATCCGGATCGTCCACGCTCTCCAGCGTTTGCAGTTCAATCTGAGTCGGTCGAAGCACTTGCACCATAATCTCGTCGGCAAGGAGTCGGGCTACGACATCGTGGCCTTGATCGGAGAGATGGGTCGCAATGTATGGCTTCGGGTCGGCTGCGAAACGCTGGTGGACATTGACGAAGTACCATTGTTCATTCACGAAGTCGCTTAGCTCTCGCTTAGCGTTCTCGAACATCTGGTTGTAGAAGTCGTCGCCCAGCGATTCGTAACTCGCCAGCTCTTCCGGCGCCATTGCCTGCCATGCCAGCATGATGGGAATTCCCTCAAAGTCGCGTTTGATCGACTTGAGCGCATGCGCATAGAATTCGCTCACCTCTTCATCGAGCATCCGCCGCAACTCTCCGCCCTTCGACGAAACCTCCTTGACCGAATATCCAGCACCTCTGCCAGACCAGACGATCTCTGCCGGCGGCAGACCGCGGCTGCCTCGATAGCCGCGGTGGGCGCGGGCGTAGAAGTGCGAGTGTTCCGCCAAGATCTTTAGCGACAGACCGACGTTAGTTTTGTTCATGATGTTGGGGAACAAGCGGGCCATCCATTGCAGTTTTGCTCCATATTCGCTCCCGCGCGAAGCATAGACCAACGCATTGAGGCCCGTGAAGAAATAGTGCGTGTCGGGCAGGTGCTCGTGGTGGAGCGGGACGACAAAGTCGTTTCTTCCGGAGTAACTCAGGATCAAGTCTGGCTCCAGTCGGTGTCCCCAGCGATTCAATGCGATGTAGTTCTGATAGGTGATCGACGCGCCCATGGCCATGTTAATCACCTGAACTCTCGGGCCAGATTCCTTGGTAATTCGATTCAGACGGCGTTCCAACTGTCGGTACAGCATTTTGTCGTTGGATTGGGCGCCCCAGCCCTGAGCGCCACTGCCACCAATCAAGATGATGCGGTATTCGCCGTCTTCCTTTTCTGGCGGATCAAAGAGATCAAAGTCCAAAAAGAAGCCCATCTGGCCCGTTCGAATCTCATAGTTTCGATCCGGTTCGCGCTCCCACGGCATCGGCCCCTGATGAGTGAACTTCGACTGCGCATGCCATCCCGTGTACGGGTGCAACTCCAGTGTGCGAATCGTCGTTTCCTGCGAATCGATATCCAGGCCAGGCAAGCTGGAACTGCCGAAGGTGCCCAGGAAGCCGTCGTAAACCTTTAGGAGAATGAACGCAGCAAGCAAGAAGATACTCACCGAGAAACTGATTTTTGCGAACAACACAGCCAGCCTGCGCAGCAAGATCCTCGGGGGCGGACATCGCGAGGTGAGAAATGCCCATATCTGGTGACGATGGACGGCCAGCCACATCCCGCATCCGCAGAGGCAGGTTCCGGCACCAAGCAAAGCTGACGCACGGCGTCGAAGGCCAATGAGTCGATAGATCACAAACTCATCGCCGACGCCGAGATTCAATCGAGTTGCCAACAACGCCGTAAATAAAACTACAAGCCCGAGGAAAACGAGCATCCACGCCAGCCACTTCCAGGTTCCTGACCGCGTCATCTGTATCTCCAGCTTTGACCGACTCCTTTCCACACCAGCAGTGAGTGTGCTCGTCCGGGCCATCGCCGTCGGTACGGGCGCAAGCCTGCCCTCCTCGTCAAGCGGACTTGGTGCTTCGAACAACAACTCCCCGTCTGCCAGCTCGACCGATCTTGATCGCGGCGATCCGCGTGGGCAATCTGGAACGAAACAGAGGTCAGGGTCGAGGCGGCCTGCAGTTTATGTTGACGTGCGTCACGGACGATTCTACTCCAAAGGCGCCTCGTTTCAAGCTGAAAGCTAATGAGAAGCATCTCAGTGTGAGTTCCAGCATCTGGATTCTCAACTAGTCGCAACGTAGCCTTACTCATGGCGCGTCGTCCACAGCACTTGTCGCCCGCGCCGTTTGAAACGAAAGCCAGACTCTTCTCAAGATGCTAGAACCAAAGACTTGTGTATAACTCCGAATGAACGCCGACACGGTATTGATCGTAGGTGGAGATAGTACTCTCGGACGTGCGTTGGCGTCGCGTCTGTCTTCGCTTGGCGCGCGGGTGATCACAACGACACGACGTGCCAAAGGCAGCCGCGAGACGCGGCTACTTTTGGACTTAGCATCAGAAAGCGATGAGACCTTGCCAGATTGTTCCCGCGCATTCCTCTGTGCTGGAATTACGTCGCAGCGGGCCTGTGAAGAACAACCCGGGCTAGCCCGACGAGTCAATGTAGAGGGGACAGTTCGTATAGCGGAGAGGCTCGTTGAACGCGGTAGTTTCGTGGTCTTTCCCTCAACGAATCTCGTGTTTTCAGGCGACAGACCCTTCGCGAGAACTGATGCCACGCTCTGTCCAAGGACGGAGTATGGACGCTTGAAGACCGACGCGGAAGCACGGATATCTGCGTTAGGGCCGTTGGTCGCCGTCGTCCGTCTCTCCAAACTGTTAACGCCAGACTTCGCACTGTTCGATGGTTGGTACAAGCGACTAGCACAGGGTCAGAGTATCGAAGCTTTTCGTGACATGCGCGTAGCTCCCGTGACACTGGCAACGGCGGCGAGCACTCTGGCTACAATCGGGCGGCAGCGAATTTCTGCTGTATCTCACTTATCCGGAGATCAAGATGTGAGCTACTATGACGTAGCCCAGCGCTTAGCTAGCCGAATGACGGTACCGGCCGGACTCGTGAAGGGCGTCACTACATCAGAAGTAACGCAGCCCGCGAGGGCGATACCTCGACATACGACTCTTGACTGCAGTCGGCTAGTCGAGGAGCTGGGCATGTCAGTCCCGAGCACTTGGTCTGCAATTGACGCGGTCATCGACAGTATTGCGAGGCAGGAACGCGATGACTAGGCGCACGCTCGCGGTTGTGATGCCCAATTACAACCATGCCAAGTATTTGCCGGAAGCGATCGAGTCGGTTTTGAGCCAAACTCGTCTGCCTGATGAGTTCTTGATCCTCGACGACGCTTCGACCGATGAAAGTGTAGACATTATCCAATCCTATGCGCGGAACCACTCCTTCATTCGTCTTGTGGAGCATGATCAGAATCTGGGAGTGCATGCGGCGCACCGGCATCTCTTCGAACTCGCCCAAGCCGACTACATCAACGCGATGGCTGCCGATGACACGCGCTACCCGGATTGTTATAAGCGGACCATGGAGATGGCCGACGCCTTCCCCGAAGCTGGTCTGATTTTCGGACAGATGGTGATGACCACAGAAGCCGGAGAGGAATTATCGACATGGGGGGCGAGTGCCTGGTCGGAGCCGATTTATGCGGATCCTGATCGGTATCGCCGGGAGTATCTGGAGCGCGAGGCACCGTCGCAGTCGCTGTCGCCCTCAACCATCTACAGACGAGACCGGTTCAAAGAAGTTGGCTGGTACTGTGAGCCGCTTGCCTCTTGGGGAGACACCTTCGCAATCCATGCGATCGGCTTGAGATACGGCGCATGTTACGTACCCGAACCGTTTGCACGTTGGAGGGTCATCCCGGAGGGATACAGCCAGGCTCGGATCGCGGATCCACGCACAACGTTGGACATGATCAATCGGGCCGTCTATCTCATGCGTTCACCCGAGTTTCGCGAGTACTTTCCCCCAGACTATGTCAGGCAGTGGCGTCGGCGTTTTGTGTGGCGCACGATTAAAGAGTATTGGCGGTGTGATCACACCGCCGAGTTTCCCCCCGGCTCCCCAATTTGGATACGGTATCGCCACCGAATTCCAAGGACACTGCAAGCCTTGTTGTTGTTCTGCCATCGCACCGATCTCGCGCCTGTCAAGTCGTAGTAATCCAATGCATGATCGGATCCGTCGCTTATCGAGGCTGTTGGGGATCGACCGCGCCGTGTTCTACACGGTGGCGCTGCGGGCTTGGCAGTTCACCGCAGGACCAGTCACTGCGCTGCTAATCGCGGGCTTCTTTCATCCCGACATCCAGGGCTACTACTACCTATTTGCCAGTTTGTTGGCCGCACAATCGTTCCTGGAACTTGGATTTCATGTTGTTATCTTGAATGCCGCCAGTCACGAATGGGCCAAGCTAGATCTAGACCCGCAGAGTCAGATTACTGGAGATGCCGATGCACACTCGCGTTTGATCAGCCTCGGCCGACTAGTCTTTCTGTGGTACGCCATCGTGGCGTTGCTATTTGTGATTGGCGTTGGGTTGGGCGGATACAGCTTCTTGGTCGCCAAATCCGTCGAAGGAGTCGATTGGACGACACCGTGGATTGCGCTCGTCTGCCTCACAGCCTTGTCGCTCTGGTCGTTACCGTTTCACGCGCTGCTGGAAGGCTGCAATCAGGTTGCCACCATCAATCGCTTTCGCTTGTGGCAAGCGATCACTGGTAATCTTGTAGTGTGGCTTTGTGTTCCTCTCGGAGCCGGGCTATGGACCACCGTGGCCGTTGCGATCGTGAAAGTGGTATGGGAAGCATATCTGCTGCTGATTGCTTACCGACCCTTCTTCAAGCCGTTTCTTCGACCGCCGACTGGACCTCACATCGAGTGGCGCAACGACCTTTGGCCGCTTCAGTGGCGATTAGCCGTGCAAGGTGCATTCAGTTACTTTGCTTTCTGGCTATTTACTCCCATGATGAGCGTCCATGGCCTTGCCGTTGCCGGTCAGATGGGGATGACCTGGACGGTACTCACCGCGATTCAGGCAGCCGGACTCGCCTGGGTGCAGACGAGAGCACCGCGCTTTGGGATGTTGATCGCCGAAGGTCGGTATGAGGAATTGGACCAGCTCTTCCGACGGCTGACGATCCTATCTCTGGCGATCGTCACAACCGTGGCCGCCGCTTTCTGGGGCGTCGTCTACGGACTTCACGCGCTGCCACATCCACTTGCCGAGCGAGTGTTGGCACCGGATGCACTTGCCGTCTTTACGTTGGCGATCATCTTGTATCACGTTCCGCACTGCCAAGCTTTCTACATTCGAGCTCATAAACGTGAGATGTTATTGTTCGCTGGCGTAGCATCAAGCATCATGATCGGTCTATCGGTCTGGTGGCTGGGTGGCCGATTCGGGCCGATAGGAGCCGGTGCCGGTTACCTCGCGGTGATCGGCCTGTTCGTATTACCTTACCAAACGTTGATCTGGCGACGTTGCCGGGCCGAACGTTCGTAGCTGATAGCCGGCGGCTATCGCTCGATAATATCAGCGGCGCGTGCAGCAGAGGGCGAACAGGTAGTGAGCCATCGCGTAGAAACCCGTATGTACGACTTCGTCGTTCATCGAAAAAATGAAGACGTGACGGAAGTAAGGGTTGAGCAGATTCTTGAGTGTCGCGTCCGTTTTGCAGTTAACGTGCCCCGCCTTACTGGCGGGTGAAGCGTGTCGCTGCGATTCCAACGACGGCGTGCCGAGAATCAAGATTCCATGCTCGTTAAGCGAAGCGACCATGTTGCTGACAAACCGGGTCTCCTGTTCCACCGGAATGTGTTCGATCACGTCAAGCGAGTAAGCCCCATCAAATCCATCGGAGACCGGGCCATCGAGCATGTCGTGTTCGAAGCACTCGAAAGTCCACTCCGAGTCCATCCGGTCCCTCACATCCGCAACAAACACCGGATCGAAATCGATCGCTGTTACGGCCCCCACTTCTTGCTGCACGATCCGTGTGCCCATCGCATCCGCACAGCCAACTTCAAGGACGCTGCCCAAACCGCTGAACATTTTGGAAACGAACTTGTATCGAGCAAGGACGAACCCCAAGCGTCGCGGGTCAATCTGCCATGTATGGCTGGTCATCAAGCCAAGTTTCGCGAGCCCTTGCCGTTCGGAAAGTTCGAGGCTCTCCTGGTATTGAGCCTCTCTTGTTCTCTTGTCGGAAGCCATCAAGTGATCAGTCGCTGGACAGGTCGCACTGCGGACGTGAGGCTGAAAAAGCTACTCTACCAATTCAGAATCAGGTTTGACCGACAAGAGCCAGCCGGTCCAGTCGGCCTGTGCCTTCAGCCAAACAGGCTTTTCGACCCGTTCCGTGCCCACTTCCATGCCGAAACCAGCCGGCTTGCGGCTGACAAAGCGTAAGGAGTTACGAGCAGCACGAGCAATGCGCTGATCTGGATCGCTAAGCGCAAAGATCAAAAACGGTCCATTTTCGAGATCGCGAATCGTTCCTAAAGTCTTCGCGGCTGTCAGGCGGGCTTGAAACGAACCGTTAATAATCAGGCGGCGAAGTCGTGCCAATTCTCCGGCCCGCTCTTTGGGGTCTCGACTTAACACGATCTTGTCTGGTATGTCGGAAACAAACTCACCTTGCGGAGTCTTGGGGTCATCAAGCATTTTCAGAAGTTCCGACGTGGCCTTGGAAGCATCGGCAGTAACCACCTTGCCGGACTTTGTCACTTTCGCGGTCGACATGTCGGCCTTGAGCCCCTTGCCGCCCGTCAATCTTCCGGATTCGATGACCAAACGCGTGATCGTCTTCTTGGAACTCCGCAGCAGGAACATCACCGCGAAGCCGGTGTCGATCACTGCTCCATTCCTGCTCTCCCAACTCCCCTTGGCCGACTGTTTCTTGGTTAAGTAATCTACACCTTGGTTGTACCAGGCTGGTTCCTTCCCCTCGATGCCTTCGGCCAGCTCTCGAAAAGCCCAATACCGCTCCAGTCCGTACATGTAATAGTGCTGCTGGTATCCTGCCTTATGGTACTCATCGAAGTTCTCAATTCGGCCATTCCGATTCATCCAGTTGTTGCCATCGTTGACGCCGGTTTGCCATATACCCTGATCGACGCTCTTCGCAATCGAACTTTTTGAGTCGGCGCGCACCGGACGGAATGCAGGCGGCAACTGCGTCCGGAGTCGCATCCTTTTGGGATCGTCGATGAAGCCCAGCAGTTCGCCGCAGACGTACAAGCTTCCGACACCTGACGCACACATGGAGGCCGATGACTGAATCTTTTGTGGGATGCGCGTAAAACTCCCAGGGTCTTCACCTTTGTACGGGAACACACCGTCGGGTTCTTGGATCCGTAGCAACCAGTTACAAACGCGCTCAACCGCTTGCTGCTCGACGTTGATTCCCTGCCGGTGCGCCAACCACATACTGAGCACGGCATACTGCGTTTGTGAAACGTCACCCATTTCTTCGCCAGGATAACCCCACGCACCGTACGGCATCTGGCGCTTGTAAACCTCTTTCAACATCGCCTCAATCTCTTGGCGATACGCGTCTGCATCCAACTCGCCGAGGAAGATCATCGCGATCCCGAGACTATAGTTGGCATGGCTCTCGTGTTTCATTCCGGCCTTAAGCTCCGAGCGAATTTGCGCAACGGCCTTTTTCACGAGCGGATGATCTGGCCTGCCCGTTGCCTTGTAGCAAGCCAACCCACAAATACAGATCGCTCCAAGTTCCTTGTCATGCTGCCCCCCCTTACCGAAGTTGTCCTCCATGAACTTGACACCGCGCTGGATCATCGTCTGAACTTTTGGGCTCTCTGGCGTGTAGCCGTGGGCCTGATGCGCGAAGCCAAAGATGGCCATTACCGCAGCTAGCGTTGCTCGCCAGCGAAGTGCGAACGTCATGATTTTGACCTCTGGTTCCGAATGCCCGATGTCGCCTTAAGTCTATGCCAATCCTAATGTTTGGCAGCGACCAGTGTCAAGTAAACGAAAGTGCCGCGATTCGTTCACTGAATCAACTCGGCATTCGGTTTCACCGACAGCAGCCAACTCGTCCAATCAGCCTGTGCTTGTGCCCAAACCGCCTTCTCGGGCGGTTCGTTGCCGCCCTTGAAACCAAATCCCTCCGGCTTTCGGCTGACGAAACGCAGCGAGTCTCGGGCCGCCTTCGCAACTCGATAATCTGGATCGCTGAGCGCGAAGATCAGCGCGGGGGCGTTTTCGAGGTCGCGGAATGTTCCGAGTGTCCGAGCCGCCACAAGGCGCAACCAAAACGGCCCGTTCATTATCGACCGACGCAGCGCGGACAACATCGAGTCTCGCTGCAGGATGTCCTCTGGCAAGACTAGCTTATCAGGCAGGGTCACACCAAGCGGCAGACTACTCGGTTTGTCGATCCAATCGATTACGTCGTCGATCGTAGACGAACCGTTTGTGAGCACATTCGGATCTACACCCAGTGTTACTCCATTGAACTCGGCGATGATCTTGTTCGAACTTCGCAACAAGAATAGAACCGCGAATGCGGTGTCGATCGATGCACTTTGTTGTGAGCCGGATTTCCAGCTTCCATCCCGCGCTTGTCTCGCCTGACAATAATCGACGCCCGCGTTGTACCAGCTAGGTTCTTGCTCCCGAGTTGCGGTCGCAAGCTCTCGGAAGGCAGCGTACCGCTCGAGGCATACATGTAATAGTACTGCTGGTATCTTGCCTTGTGATACTCATCGAAGTTCTCGACTTGAGCATTCCGATTCATCCAGTCATTGCCGTCGTTAACACCAACTTGCCAGACGCCTTGATCAACGCCCCTCACGATCGACGGATCTGAGTCAGCTCGCTTCGGACGGAAGGCTGGTGGCAAATGCGTGTGCGTTTTCATCTTCTTGGGATCGATAAAGCCAAGTAACTTACCGCAGACGTACAAGCTCCCAGTGCCCGCCGCACACATCGAGGCGGATGACTGCGTTTGTTGTTCGATGCGAGTAAAGCTGCCCGGGTCCTGCCCTTATAAGGAAACACTCCGCTACGTTCCTGGACTCGAAGCAACCAATTGCAGACTCGCTCAACCGTCTGCTGATCAACGTTGATTCCATTCCGGCTGGCCACCCACATCCCCAGACAAGCGAATTGCGTTTGCGAAGTTCCTCCCAACGGATCACCCGGATAAGTCCACGCTCCACTGGCGTGCTGCCGCTTGTAGACTTCGTCCAGCAGCGCGTTCATTTCTTTTCGGGGCGCGGGATCGAGCGTTCCCAACAGCAGCAACGCGATGCCAAGACCGTAGTTCTCGTGCGCCCCTTGCTTGAAGCCGTCTCGAACACTCTCTTGAATCCGAGCCAATGCCTTTTGCACGATGGGATGGTTCGCATCTCCTCTGTGCGAGTAACACGCGAGCGCGCAAATACAAACGCCACCCAACTCATCATCCATCGGGCCTTGGCCGAAGCTCTTTTCGACATAGGCGACGCCCCGTCCGACCATCGCCTGCACTTCAGGGCTTTCCGGTGTGTATCCCCATGTTGGAGATGCGACCCCCGACAACAAACAACAACAGATCGCGGCGAGTGGCCGCGCACATCTCAATCCCGTTGCACGCTTCATCACTTAAGCTCCTCTTCTCTCGCGACTTCAGCTTACACTCGTGCTAGTGTTTTCGCCTCACGTGTGTCAATCAAAACATCGCCACGAATCACCTAGAAAGGGGCGGCAGAGAATTGGCTTTCGAAGGTGCATGAGCTATAAGGGAGTCGCTCGACATTCACCCCACAGTCCCACGTCCGAGAGACCACCCATGTTACGCTCGTTTTGTATGTTGCTGATTGCCGTTTCGCTCTTTATTTCTGGCAGCGCCGCTGCCGAGCCCTATCCCGGCACGAAGCCACTTGAGGCGGAAGGGGACATCGCATCGCAGATGATTGACAGCATCGATCGATTCCTGCTGCGAGAGATCGATGAGTCGGTGGCACAGCGAGCCAAGCATTGGAAACGAGACTACTCATCACCGGAGGCGTACAACGCATCGGTCGAGCCAAATCGCAAACGCCTCGCGCACATCTTGGGGGTCCGCGATGCCCGCGTTCCCTTCGACGCGCCCGAACTGGCCGGAACGACGAAGCAACCGCCGCTGGTCGGCAAGGGCGAAGGCTTCAGGATCTACGCGGTTCGCTGGCCTGTGTTCCGCGATGTTCACGGCGAGGGTCTGCTGCTCGTGCCAACGAAAGGCGATCCGATCGCGGATATCGTGGCGATCCCTGATGCCGATCAAACGCCAGAACAAATCTGTGGTCTCGCGGAAGGAGTGCCTTTCGACTCGCAGTTCGCGCGCCGCTTGGCCGGGACCGGTTGTCGAGTGCTCGTGCCGACGCTGATCAGTCGTGCCAAGGAGATGCGAGCCCCGCCCGGTCATACTCGCGGTAACAAGATCACCAGCCGGGAACACGTCTATCGCAGCGCTTTTGAACTTGGTCGGCACATGATTGGGTACGAAGTCCAGAAGGTCTTGGCGGGTGTTGATTGGTTCGAGAAGGAAGCCGGCGGTGAAGATCCAAAGATCGGCGTGATTGGCTACGGCGAGGGTGGTATGTTGGCTTTGTACTCGGCTGCCTTGGACACGCGGATTGATGCATGTTGCGTCAGTGGTTACTTCGGACCACGAGAGAACATGTGGGAACAACCACTCGATCGGAACGTATTCGGGCTGCTCACACAGTCCGGCGATGCCGAGGTCGCCAGTCTGATCGCACCGCGGAAGCTCGTGCTCGAGACACGCAGTCATCCAACGCTCACACTCCTTGGCGAAAGCGGCGCGCCCGCTGAACTACGACCGGTGAAGTCGGATGAATTCGACCGTGAGCTAAAACGCCTGTCTGCCCTGACGTCGGACTTTGGCGAATGGGTTTCCGTCGCGGCGGTTGGCCCCGAGAAAGAGACTCCGTTGATGGGCGGTTTCGTGGCGTTGAACGGGCTACTCGGCGGACTTGGAGCGAAAACCGCGGTGTCGGCGAGCAAACCAGCGCAAGCTGTTTCCAGCAACTCATCACCTGCCCGCCAACAGCGTCAGCTCGACGAACTCGATCGCCACAACCAGTACTTGTTGCGCGAGAGTCCATTCGTTCGCAAGGAGTTCATGAAGAAGCTCGATACTTCCTCGATCGAGGCTTACGAAACGTCTGCCGAGCAGTACCGCGATATCTTCCGCAACGATGTAATCGGCAAGTTCGATCATGACTTGCTACCCTTCAACGCACGCTCGCGTCAGTCGTGGGAGACCGATAAGTGGACGGGCTATGAAGTGATGCTCGACGTCTTCCCCGACGTGGTTGCTTACGGTGTATTGCTCGTTCCGAAGGATCTGAAGAAGGGCGAGAAGCGGCCGGTCGTCGTTTGCCAGCATGGCTTGGAAGGTCGTCCGACCGATGTCTTTCTCGGCGATCATCGGGCTTATCACGACTTCGCCGGCAAGCTCGCCGAGCGTGGCTTTATCACGTTCGCACCGCAGAACATCTACATCTTCCGCGATCGCTTCCGCACGTTGCAACGCAAAGCCAATTCGGTTGGCAAGACACTGTTTTCGATCATGGTGCCGCAGCACCAGCAGATCGTGAACTGGTTGAAGACGCAATCGAACGTCGATCCCAATCGCATCGCGTTTTACGGGCTGAGCTATGGCGGCAAATCAGCGATGCGCTTGCCCGCGCTCGTCACCGACTATTGTCTCTCGATTTGCTCCGCCGACTTCAATGAATGGGTGTTGAAGAATGCTAGCACTCGCCACAACTTCAGCTACATGTGGACGGGCGAATACGAAATCTTTGAGTTTGATCTCGGCAGCACCTTCAACTATGCCGAGATGGCCGCCTTGATTTGCCCGCGTCCGTTCATGGTCGAACGCGGTCATTTCGACGGCGTCGGAGAGGACGAATGGATCGGCTACGAGTACGCCAAGATCCGTCACTTGTATGCCGCCAAGCTGTTTATCCCAGACCGCACGGAGATCGAGTGGTTCTACGGCAAGTACAAGGGCGTCCACACGATCAACGGCCAAGGAACCTACGCTTTCCTGCACAAGCATCTGGATTTGCCAGAGCCAAAGTAGCCATCACGCTCCGCGTGATGTCAGCGGAAATACCCGGGACGTAACTCGTGCAGGCGGTCACCGCCATCGCACACGCTGCTCTCCTCACGCGGAGCGTGAGGGCTACACTACCGACCGCAGAACGCCCCGCCCGTTAACCGTGCCACGGTGCGCAAGAACGTTGCGAGGTCTTGGTCGAAGTAGTTTCCAAGACCAACGGTGTTGACCGGAATGTCTTTGTGCTGGTTGCAGAGTGTGTAGATCGAGCGGGCGACGGCTTGATCGAAGCGACCGGAGTTCGGGTTTGTGGGAGCTCCATCGGAGAACAGGATGATCGAATCCAGTTCTTTATACGTGTATGCCTTGCGAAGTGCTTCGAGCGTATTCGTCCAACCTTTCGGTTCGACCTTGGCGAGATGGCCCAATAGGCCGCTGCGAACCCCGTCACCTTCGTCACCGGCAAGATTCGCAAGCGTTCCATCTTCGGGGAATGTGCGGACATCCGACGAAAAGACGATCAGCACACATTCGTCCACGTCGAGGTGTTGCAACCAAGTACGAGCGATCTCTTGAGCCTCGGTCCAACGATCGCCTTCGCCGTCCGCCGTCTCTTCCTTCATACTACCCGACGCATCAACGATGATGGCGACCTTCTTCAACTCACCCTTGATCCCGACCAATTCGCGATTGATCGTGGTCTCCAGCAAGAGTTGCTGTTGGTAACGCAATTCGGCGGCCGTCAGTTGACCTTCGACCTTTTGCTTCTCAAGCTTCATTCCTTTCAGGATCTCGGCGGCGCGTTTCAATCTGGCAAGGTAGTCCTCAGCTTTAGCCCCCTTCTCTTCCGCCACACCCTCGAGAGCCTTGATGCGAGCCACGGCTTGAGCTTTCTCCTCCTCAGACTGCTTTCGCATCGCCATCAGATCGACATCCGAGTCTTTGAGCTTCTTTTCCAATGTTGCTACGATCGTGTCGAGTTCTTTCGCTTGCTTCTCCAGCCGTTCGCGTTGTGTCTCAACTCCCTTCAACGCTTGGATCTTTGCCTTGAGCTGTACTCCAAGTTGAGCCAACTGCTCGTTCAGCGAGATCTTCTCGGTCGTCAGCTTTTCCTTATCCCCGGTCAATGCCTTTCGCTGTGCCTCCAGAGCCGCCTTCGCCGTCTCCAGCGTCGTCTTCTCGGTCTTCAAGCCCGCAAGACTCTCTTGCAGCGTCGTCACCAAATCCTTGGTGCTCGACAGATCGTCGTTCAACTGATTGCGTTCGGTCTGGGTCAGTTGCAAACTCTCTTCGATCTCTTCGAGCGTCTTGCCCTGTGCAGCCAGTTCCGCGCGACGCCTGCGCAGCTCATCATCTAACTCATCGCGCCGACGCTTGGTGTCGTCGAGTCGTTCGGTCGTGCTAGAAAGATCTTTCGTCAGAGCTTCGTTTTGTTTGCGGCGCTTGATCAGGTTGGAATGCAGGAAGAGAGAAATCAAGACGACCAACACCATCGTGAAGAGAGTCACGTCATTGGTCGAAATCCAACCGGCCAATCCAGCTTCGCCCGTACCGCCACCAGCTCGTTCAAGTCGCATAGCTCTTCCTCTCACCCGGAGGCTTACGCATCCGGCTCGCCGTGATCGACATCACAGAAAAACGTTACCCAACCGATTTGGGACGAAACCAACCTCCCAAACCGCCTCGCGCCGCGGCCAACTCCGCCTGCTCGGCGGCATGCTGATCGAGCACTTCGCGAAGTTGTGCAGGCAAGTCGGCGATTGCGTCCGCCGCTTCGGCAGCTCGTTGCATCGCGCCTGCCAGTCGCTGGATGTCGTCACCCGACTCATTGAATTGTCGCATAGTTCGCACGGTACTTTCCAGTCCTGAAAGCGTCTTATGCATTTCCGATAGTCGCTTGGTCGCCGGATCGAGACCCTTGTCGATGAAAGTCGCCAGGCGATTCGCAGACGAGGAGAATGACGAAGCCGCTTCGTGCAGTTCCTTTTGCGAAGGTCCGATGTCGGACTGGACCGTCTCTTGCAGCTTGCTACCAGCTTCGGAGAGTTGCCCGACGGCCGTGCGTACGGTCTCCTGCATCGAAGTCACTTCGCCCGCCACACCAGACTGTTCGCCAAGCAGCTTCGTCAGCAGTTTCGCAGCCTCCGTAACGGCGATCGCCGATTCTTGCAGTTGCTCGGCCGACTCGCCGAGAACCTGCCTGCTGCTTGCGCTGATCTCGCTCACCGAATCGGTGAGGCCACCAATCGAGGAATGGTGCAACTTGGCGGCTTGGATGAACTCGTGATCGACCGTGCTGCGGAAAGCCGCGACGGAAACATCAAGTCCCGCGACAGCTCTCTGTCCAACGGGGATCAACTCATGCAATGCCTCCGCGGATGCCGCGGTCGCCTCGCGGAGTTCGGCAAGCGTCTCCGGCAGACCTTTCACGTCGGTCCCCATCGCTTGCACCATCTCGCGGAACTCGTCGGCAGCGGCTCGCATGGCGGTGGTCGATTCAACCAGCCGACCTGCGTTCTCCGACTGCTGATTCGCCGACGATGAGATCGACATCGCCATCTTCTCGATCGCCGTGATCGCCTTCACGGTGGCAGCTTGCGTATCGAGACCAACCGAACTCCAAATGACCGCATCAAACCATGTGCGGGCTGCCATGCGAAGCGACTCGGCCTTGCCCCCGGCAAGGTGCAAGAGGAATTGGTTGATGACAGCCAACGCGGCACCAGTACCAACACCCAGCACCAACGGAGAGACCTGCTGAATCATCTCACCAATCGACAGCTCTTGATCTTCGGGCGGATCAAGCCACATAAAGCCGAGCACCGTCAGGAGCACACCCAGGAGAGGAGCCATCACTCCCATGCGTTGCAGCAGCAGATAGTCCCAATTGCTCGCGACCCGCGTGTCTAGCTCTTGCAGAACATCGTCGCGAGTGTAGTTTCCAGGCGTCGTTGTGCCGGCGGGGAAGTTGGCGCTGACCCACTTCAACCAGGGAAAGCCGTCCGCGAGACTTTCGATCCCCTTGCGACCGTCACCGCCGGCTTCGAGATCCTGATCGAGTTCGTTAAAGGTTCGTTCGTAACCGCAAATCCAGCGGAAGAAGCGAACGCAGAGGGCGATCTGCGCGAAAAAGAAGGCCAAACCGGCCGCGACCAGGAAAATCCAATGTGCGGGAAGGAAACTTTCAGAGTTCTGAGCGAGCAATGTCAGCACGGGAAGCCCAATCAAAAGGGGAGGCAAAGAAACGGTGGGAAGCGGGATACGAGCAATTTCAATTGTAACCACGTTGTCAATGGAAGAAACCAGCAGTAATCCGACAGACGCGTTGCGTTTTTGCAACCTATGTTTCCAAAGTGAAAGGCAAGTGCCTGGTCGCGTTCCTGACAAGAACATTTTGGGACGATCGTGTCGATTTTCGGGCGGCATATTGGTTTCTGCGTGGGAATCCTATCGACGGTAGGAGTTGTTGCGGTTGCGCCGAACGCGTTGTGCGAGACCGCCGAGCCGGTGCGAGTTTACTCTCAAGTCGTAGACGATGCCGCGGACGGACAGCTCGATGACTACTCCTTGTTGGAAGCCGGGCTGATCGCCAGTGGTATCAGCGATGTGGAGCAATTGGCGGACTATAAAAATCGCTTCGAGGAGTTGGCAGTTGTATTAGGAAAGCAACTACCTGCTGATCCAGCCGCGCCCGCGGCGGCCGAGAAGGCTTTTCGATTCCTTCACGAGCGATTGCTTACAGGCAACTATCTATCGGAATGTACCGAGGTACAGCACGCATTTGATCGAGGCGATTACAACTGTGTTTCGGCGACGCTCCTGTACCAAGTCCTTTGTCGCAGGCACGGCCTGGCACCAATAGCGGTCGCAACCACGACCCACGTTCGAAGCCGTTTCGCCGAGCACGACATGGACGTCGAAACGACGTGCGATGACTGGTTTACGGTTCGCCGCGAAGATCCCAGTGTGCAGTTTCTACGCAGCAATCTGCAGACAACTCGCGAGCTCTCGGACGTTCAACTCGTTGGCAAAGTCTTCTACAACCGAGGCGTCTCGCTCCTCGAATCAAGGCATTTTCCGGAAGCTCTCGAACTGTTGGAAACGTCGCTGCAACTCGACCCTAACGACTCTCTAGCAGTTGAAAACTGGTGCGCCGCTTTGAACAATTGGGCGCTCACCGAGTGTGATGCGAAGAGATATGAGCACGCGGTCGAGTTGATCGAGAAAGGCCTTGCAGGTGATTCCGCGTACGCACCTTTGCTTGCGAACGATCTCCACGTCCACCAGAAATGGGCGATGGCTTTGTGCCAGCAGCAGCAATTCGCGCGTGCGGCAGAAGTGCTTGGCCAAGCACATGTTCGCCGGCCGGACGTTTCGCTCTTCGATCAAGGACGCTTCGCCGTCTATCGACAATGGGCTGCCGTGCTGTTCGCGGATCAAGAATACGACCGAGCGTGGCAACTGTTTGAAGAGACGGCCGCCACACACAAAGCGCGACCTGAGCTGCTGGAATATCAATCGCAAGCGCTTGAGCAGGCCGTTGATGATCTGATCGAAAGCGGCAACAAATCGGCAGCGACTGACTTCGTGCAAGCGGGTCTGCGTCGCTTGCCCAACCACGCGGCATTGCTCGAGCAGCAGCGGCGTTTGACGAAGGGCACTTTGTAACGTACGTATTAGATAGGCGTTATCTCGCTTATTCGGTCAAAACTTCTGCGCGCATCTTTATAGGATGGACGTCCAAGCCACGCAGACGGACGAGGGCGTCCATCCTACTTTCGTTGCGGCTTTGCCGCGTTCGGAGTTCGGCTTGGCAACTTCAACACAACTCGATATCCGCGTCGAACCACCGACCAACGAGCAGGAGATATTGCGTTGCGTTCAGTTTGCGTTGCGAACGGCCTTTCCCGAGCGGATGCAACAGGAATGCCGACGCGAACGTCGCTATCCGTTCCCGTATCCCGTGCAGCTACAGCCGGTTAATGCGGCCAACGAAGCAAGCGGTGAGCCGCTGGTCGTACTTGGCAAGCACATCACGCATCACGGACTCGACTTCTACTACCAGCAACCGATTCCCTATCGGCGCGTCATCGCGCGATTCGAGAGCAGCCCCGACCAGCATGTTGAAATCTTGATGACACTGACTTGGTGCCGATTTAGCCGCCACGGCTGGTACGAGAACGGCGGTCGCTTCCTGTCCGCGGTGATGCGAGACGGCGGATCGGTCGTCCCAGTGGACACAGCCTTTGTTGCTGAGATTGAGATGGCACCCGAGACAAACAGTCTACTTCTGGGCCAATAGCTGCTCGACTTCGTCCCGGAGTTCATCGACGCCGTGCCCGACGGCGATCACCTTCCCCTCGCCATCTACGACGAACATCGTTGGAACGGCGACGATACCATGCTTCTTCGCCAAAGCGATCGCGTCTTCACCGATCAGATTCGTCCAGAAGACTTTCTCTTCCTCGAGGTAAGTCGATAGAGCTTCCAGATCGCGATCGAGACTGATCGCGACTATATCAAGTCCCTTCTCTTGGTTTTCTTCTAGCAGCTTCTTGATGGCTGGCATCTGTCGCCGGCACGGCCCGCACCACGTCGCCCAGAAGTCAACCAACACGATTCGCCCACGATAACTTGGCCAGTCGAAGCCCGTTCCCAACGCAGTTGTCCCCGCCAATTCCAGCGGCTTGCCGACCAGATCGACAACCTGACGAGCTTTCGCTCCGGCAACGCGACGACCGTAGCTGGCAAGTTCTTTGTCGCGGCTCTTCGAGAACGTTTCACCGAGTTGCTTGAAGTACTTCTCGCGTTCCTCGCCATCTTCCAAACGATTGATCGCCCCCACCGTGGACGATGCCAAACGAAGATACCGCTGATCGAGCTTGGCATCCTTCGTAAAGCTGCAGACCTCGTCTAACAGCTTTCGCAGTTCGTCCTGACTGAGCTTCTCCGCCTCCAGCACACGAGCCTCGATCTCGTAGAAACTCCGCAGCCTGGCAACTTTTTTTCGCGAGTCGTCACCAAGCGTGCGAACGAACTGCATCAACTCCCGATCCGCCTCGTCTTCATCGACCGCCTTCTTATGCAACGCTTCGAGCTTGGCAATTACCGCAATGGCGCCGTACTTGTCCTTGCTATCAACTGTCAAGATGCGTTCGGCCGCCTCGACGATCGCCTCAGCGAAGCCATCACGACGTTGGATGCTCTTCGGTTTTTCTTCCATGTTGAGAAGGAAGTCCACCAACTCCGCACGAGACAGCCGCTTCGGGGCGGCGTAAGGATTGATGCCGCTCAGATCGAGCGTGGCCTCGCTCTCGTTCTTTTCCTCATTCACAGAGGCGAAGAATGTCCTTGGGGCTGCCAGTTGCGAAGTATCGCCGTCCGCTGCCTCGGCTGCTGGGTCAGCCGCCTTTTCTTCCTTGGCCGGCGCGGCAGGTTTATCGTTTGCACTCTCTTCGGCAGGCTTGTCCTCGGCGGCCGGCTTCGGATCATCTGTGGGCGCCGCAGGTTCAGCCGGCGCTTCCGCAGTTGGAACGGGAACATCGGGGAACAGCTTCGCCAACTCTCTCCCTAGCCGCGGGCCGCGCGTGTTGATGGCCAGCACTTTACTCTCGCCATCAAGCAACACCAGGAACGGAATTGCCATCACCGCGTAAGTCTCCGCCATCGGATGCCGCCGTTCAGGATCCGGGCTGAGAACGCTTGGCCATGGCAGCGGTTGTAGCTTGATGAACTCGGTGAACGCGCCTCGATCTTGGTCGATGTTGACACCGACGACTTCGAATCCATGCTCGTTGTAGAGTTCGAAGTTCTGCTTGATGTTCGGGATCTCATCGAGGCACGGTCCGCACCATGTCGCCCAGAAGTCAACCAGCACAATCTTCCCTTTGTACTTCTCGGCGTCGAACGGAGTTCCATCGGCCAAGACGCCTTCGAATGCAAACGGCTTGCCAATAATCGCGGTTCGTTCTCGGAACCCTTCAACGATCTGTTTCATCTGGTCAGCGATCGCCTGATCGGAATGACCGAGGGAGCCTGCTTCGAGCGCGTTATACACGATGGCAGCCAATTCGGTATCGGTAGATTCGAGACCTCCTGCCCAGCTCGCCAAGGTGCCGAAGGTGAGCTGCCCCGCGTAGTCACTCTTCACAAGCACATCTAGCGTCTTGGCAAACTCCTCAGCCGCTCCAGCTTCACCCTCCAGAGCCGCGTTAAGCTTGTCGTTGAGCCCCGACTCGGCGAAGCTGGCTCGCTCGTGCAGCGAATTCGCGGCCGCCGCAACCTCTGCGTCTTCATTCCCTTCGAACTTCGTGGCCATGGAACGCAACAGCTCAGCCCCCTCCTTCGTGAAACCACGTTCGAGCAGCCGACTAGCTACTTCGGTTGCGATAGCAAGCACTTCGGGATCGGCTTCCTTGACGGAAGTCAAGGCATAAAAGCTGGAGATGACTTGCTCCGGTCCGCTCTCTTCCTCCTCGCTGAACGCTTCGATTTGCGTTCGGAACTTAACACTTTCTCCAAGCTTCGCGAGGATCGGGCGTTTGTCCTTCGTTAGCGCCTCGGCAAACTCAAACTGCTGCTCGCGAACACCCGACTCGCCAAGCGCGGCGAGATCTGACATCGAGCTGATCTTCGCCCCGACAGCGCTCTCTAAACTCTCGTCATCCGCCTCCATTCTCAACAACATCTCGGCGGCTTGAATGATCTGCCGCTGAATGTCCTTGAATTCGGCGATCACCTGTTCGCGAGGGCCTTGGCGAGGCTGCTGATTCCGCAGCCGGGCGATTACTTCGAGCAACTGTTTCGGCGTGACTTCATCTGGATTGGTGGGGACGACGGGGGGCGGGGGCGTTGAAGGAGAGCCAGCTACTGCATTGGCCGTTGGACGTTCGGGAGGAGTTCGGACAGCTCCCGCCGACTCGCTGCCCATCGTTGCCGAGCCTGCTTCTGAACTTCCCGCGAACGCAGGTTGTTCCGCGGGCGGTCTCGATGATGCGGCAGTGTCGTCACCAACTTCGTACTTCGACGTCTGAGAAGTCACCGACCCGGTTTCTGATCCGCAGCCAGCGGTGATAGCGCATACGAAGAGCGCTCCGAAAAACATGCGTGGGGTTGTCATTAGCGTCACCTCGGGGATTGAGTTGCCCGCATTCTACGGCAAACGGACCCCACAGGCATCCCCGATTTCGATTTGGAGTGCGATGACTTGTCATCGCTTTGGGCTTTCGATGCGTTTGTCCGGCGAAAGCACTCTGATTTGAAATGGAAAGCGGCAACAAGTCGCCGCACTCCAAAAACTCACAGCCTCGAAGAGTCGTGCAACAGTGCGGCTGTGCCGCGCTAGTGCTTCGTCAAGTCTAAAAAGTGGGGTAAGCATCCTGCTTGCCGTGTGTTTCGCCCGGTGAATCGCAAGCTGGAAG